>PAEE01000053.1 GCA_002701145.1 Methanobacteriota archaeon | reverse complement strand
GACGGAATGGCATTGGAATTAGAAGAATTGATTGGCACTGATGTTCAGAACCTTGACCAAATTTCATTCGAAGTGGATTTCCATGGAGAAAAGAGAGTTACTCCCCATCCATTAACACTGAAGATTTCAACCATTGAAGTTGTTGAACAAAATGTCGTTATCGATATACTCAGAGATTTCATCGTAGTTCAACCAGCACCGATATGGGCGAATATCGACATCTCAGTCAATATTGAAACAGGCATGATGGCGAGCTTGACAGGAGCGACAATCAAGGGTGAAGACAGTATTGATTTAACTCACAGAAGAACGCCATTTGGTGAGACGATTAGTATCAAGGCTGAAAATCTCGAACCTAGTGCTACTTTCACTCTATCTGGAATGCCGACTGCTAACCCTCTAAACGCACCATTGAGTTTGTCTATAATCACATTAGTCATTATTGGAGGCGGGTTCTTTTCCTCCCTACGCATTACCAAGAATAAACGACGTAGTGCTCTTTGGATTGAGACAATTCTCATCCCTGTTGTTTTACTATCACTGTATCTGGCATATGACCCATTCACTGTTGGAATCATTGCTGGAATTGCCGTTGCAATCTGGTTTATTACTGCAATTGCCAGTCCCAAGCGCAAAAAAGGAGCAGGGGCGGCCATAGACAATTCCAATTACCCTACAATCGAATGCCCAGCATGTGGTACAACAAACTCGATTATGACAGATGAGCGCCCATTCAGGATGGCATGTTCTGGATGCAAAAGAGTTTTGAAAATTGTTGAATGATCATAAGTGACCATTCTTAATCAGTAAGTCAGCAATTCCGCTAGCATGAACCCTAGCTTCATCTACAGTCTCTGGCCAATCGTTACCTGAAAGGTGAAGTTGACTAGCGATATCTGTTTCAACACCAGGAATCATCGCTCTGTGCCAAATCAATTCCTCAAGACGCATAGTTGAAAGCCCATCTTCCCTCATAGCAGGTAAGACTAATTCGCTAATTGCTGAACTTCTTTCATCAACATCCATGCCACTCCATCCCTTAGAAAGACGCTTCAACATTCTCTCAGATAATCCAGGAATCATTCCCGCCGCAGGAGATGGAACTTCAGGGATTGAACAAATATCTATTGAGCCCTCATCGTCAAGGTGGTCTCGAAGTATGGACATCACAGGGTCATAATTAGAATCCATACTCTGCCTTAGCCAAAAACCTGCAATAGACATTGAACGTTGTTTTCTAACCCGAACTCCCTCAGGAGATAGAATCGCTGCTATAGCGGCACATATTGCAACACAATCTAGGGCGCCATGATGCGCCTTCTCTGAACCTTCAAATCCAACTTCAACCGAAAGTGGAAATAAATGAATAAAATTCTCACTCATTTCAAATGAGTTCTGAGTTTCATGAAATGGGTCGATGTGGATAATCAAACCGTCAACATCAGGTAATTCCTGAATATCACCTCTCCCCACGTGTTTTCTAGGAGGTAATACTCTGCGACGATAGTGCAGAGAGTCATCAAGGAATGCCGCTTCTAACTGTGCTAGTGCAAGGATTCCATCCAAGTCAGCAGGAGCCATTAATTGGACAAGTTTTGCCGACCTAATCGCTTCACAAACCTGATTCAACTGGCCTTCTAAAGGCGAGAAAATTGCAGACTGAAGTAGATTGTTCACTCACTCACCTAACAGAGACACCCCGTAGGTAGTTCATCAAGTTGAGTGTTAGTATCACTCGACCATCAAGCGTAGTTCGTCACGCTTGTACTTCCAATCTGATGGAAGGCGTCCTTCACCAGTGTAATACTTGGCAAGACGTCGAATCTTTGCTTCTGTAAGCTCTAGTGAGCGCTTGTTGTGAAGGTCTTTGTGGTTGCCAGAGCCAAGGTGTTCGATAATTCCAACAGCCTTACGCATCAGGTTCATCATATCTTCAGGATATGTTCCACCGATTTCGTTTGCAGCAAGAACCGAACTGATTCTCTTACCACCTAGGACGGAGCGAACATCAGGAACTGCGTGTTGATCACGAAGGATTGTACCTATGGATGCTGAAGAATGTCCAGCCTTACCAAGTTCTACAATAAGTTCTGTAACTGCCTTAGAATCTGTGTTAGACCACTCTGGTGCAGTCTCGTTGTGTGGCTTTGTGGAACCGGACTTGCCTTTCCTCTTAGCGTACATACGTGCCATAATGATAACCTCCGAGCATTCCGCCGACCTGTCACCCATTCTTAACCGCTACGCATGAATAAAGAGTACAAATCACAGTCTTTGATGGCTTTTTGCTAGGCGACCAGGAGTTCCGCCCCATTCCCAAGCCGGTGCTGCTGCACGAGCAGAACCGAGGCATTGCGAGCCTTGCATGACCAAAATATCTTCTCCTTTTCTAATGGTTTCATCATAAGATTCTAGAATTGCAAGGTTGATATCTCCCTTCCACTTGATATTCTCTTTCAGGTTCACCCGCTTGAGCGAATTGAGAGATTCCAAAACCGGAATACTTGATTTTGCAAGTGAGAATCCTCCCCTTTCTGGAGCCCACATTGCAAGTTGTTCACCGTCTTTCAAAATCTTCCATCTAGGTATTCTTCCTCGAACTTCTGTTCCTTGAAGCCACAAATCATTCAGGTGATGTAATCTAGCCACTGATTTGAAATTGTCGAGATTCATTTTCTCGCCACTTCTTCTTTTGACCCTAACATTGTCATAAATTGCTTGGCCAAGTCTCTCTAAAGCTTCTTTATTGGTTGCAGAACTACCTTGGCGAGTATCTATCAAAGGTGTTTCACAATTGTATGTCATACCTGAATGGTTAATGATTAGACGATATTTGTTACGTTCGACTAATGAATCTAACATCTGAGTGACACGTATGATTTCATCCTGAGTCCAATCACCAGTCACTGGAATGTCATAGTATCCCGCAGGCCAAGTTTGTTCTAGATCTCTAGGAACCAATCCCAATGGCGAGGTTACCATCACTTCGTGGGTCGAATTGTGATTCATCGCCCGATGGAATGACCTATGGCTACGTGATAGTGAATATGGTTTCCTTGCAGAACATGGTAAGAGAACTAAGATGTCATCTAACCCTTCTGGAGGAGTGTAATGGTTTGTCATGAAATTAACCCAATCAAGAATTATTGGATCATCATGTGATTCCACGCTATGAATTCGTAAAGCTGCAGATGGGTCAACAATCTGCGACAATACTCCTTCTTTGCTCGAAATTAAGTTGTCAAAATGACGCATGTGTTCGACTAATCTTGGGCTGGAAAGAGACTGAGACTGAGCTAACTCTCTAAGGCTGTGATTTGAAATCGCAGAGCGAGTCTCGGTTAGGGCTAATTCCCAGTGATTGACATCTGGCTCATCAGCACTCAACAATCTTGGCCCGCTCCAAGTTAATACTGCACCGTGTGCTTCTGCTTGCTTTGAACGAGTAGTATCAAACAAATCAATTCCGAACCAAGTCATCACTGCACAGTTATCTGGTCCGCCAATTCCTGGCGCCCAAAGTAATGCACCGGGGAATTTTTTCTTTATGATGAAAATGGCTTCGACCAAACGTCCTGGCCTATTTGCCAATTGGAGAGCATCTGTTAGAACCACCACATGCGGGTTCAAGTTCTCATCGAGTAATCCCTCGTCATGATTTAGAGATTGCCAAGAGATAGGTAAAAGGTCACCTTTAGACGCAACTTCACCAGCATCTGCTTCATCTAATGAGGGAGGTAATACGTGACCTATTGATGCAGATAGAGATGGACCATTCTCCTTGCTTTCCCAAGGAGCGAAAGGCGCCCGAGAGTCCAGTGTGATGTTTCGAGGAATTCCACCATCGCTAGTTGTGGTGAAAGGAGCCCAAATAAGATCCATGCTTTCCTCTTCATTGAGAACGAGACCTGGCGACTTAGATTCAGGGTTTGTACGGTCTCCTAGACCCCACATTCGAGCCAGCCTGTGGCGGGCCAATACTGTGCGTCCTAGACCCGCCATGAATAGAGGCGGGAAGTACGCTGGTCTTGAATGATTTGAAGGCTAATGAGTAATCAGGACAAAACATGGGAAGANCCGTCACGTGCCTAATGGCAATTCTGATGTTCTTACCAATGGCGAGTCTTGCCTATACTAGCACACAAATGACCTCTGCAGGTACNGCATGGTTTGACTGCGAAGATTCATGGGCCAGTATACATGATTCAGAAGGCAACCTAATCGCAAATGGCAGTGATTTCTCAGTATTATTGGAAGAGCAAAATCACACTTTTGAAATTCCAGAGATGGATAAGTGCCAAGGAATAATACCAGTTTCAGAGGAGATGCCTGACCTAAGACCTTCACCTACAGAGGCATTCCCCGCAATAGATTCCCAGATATGCCCGCAAAATGGCCTGTCTTTGGCATGTGAAGGAGAATATACCACTGGCGATTTAATTGATGATAGTGCAGATGTATTCGCAATAAATGTGTCAGATGACACAATACTTGCATTGACATTAGTGGCNGCATCTGCGAGTATCGAAGTCACATTGCATTTCCAAAATGAAACACATGAAGTCGAATTAGAGCAAGGGTTCATGTTGCCATTGAATACATCACTTGAGGATAGTAANGTATTGCACGTACCAATAAGCGAAGAAGGTAGAATAATTGTCACTCTATCCAGTCCTAGTCCAGATACAGTTTGGTCAATTCGTAGCGAAATATTTGATACAAATACAGTAACCCCATTGTCCCATTTGGACACCATAATGGGGGTAGGAAAATCATCATTCTCTTACCCTCTAGGTGGTGACGAATCACTAGTCATAACAAGCTCGATCAGCAATGAAGAGCAACTGGAGATTCCAGTAATGTACCGCTATATCTACTCTGAAAATGCGCAATCAGAATGGGAAACTGGCTCAATTGATGGCATAGTAAAAGGAATTGATGATGTCAATTACATCGAATTCATGTGGGACTGNGATTGTCATTGGTCTGCATCGATGTCTCTTCACAGGCATTTTGATGCAGGTTGGGGTATGGACGCTCCNGGTCTGATACCAATGACATCAACCAGTGACAACTCAACATATCCACTAATCATAATGGATGGTCATCGAGAAGATGGAGAATTAACATTGTTCATGGGAGATTACCAGGACATTTTACGAGTAGAAACCACTGGTTGGAATGAATCGATTCATCTTATCGAAGTTATTGTTGAAGGGGATATTTATGACCTCGAAGTTACAATATGGGACATTGACCAAAATACATGGGATTCATTGGAAGAGGTAACTAACACTTATTCTATGAACAAAATAAGTGCATCTCTAGAGGTTGGAAGAGGGACACACTTCATTCGNATCCAACACGTCAATGGTAGCGATTCAGTNGGTGATGATAAAGAGCCAGTCGAATGGAAAATCCGAGTCAATACAGCTGTATTAGACGANGGTGAAGAGCCTTGGTTCCCTCCTTCTGAAGAAGTGAAAGATGCAGCAGGCATATTTTATTGGTTAATTGGATTGGTCTTGATTCTTCCATTCATCATATTCTATCTGATAGTTCGAAATGAAAAACAATTTGCATTAGATTTTGCCAGTAGGAAAGATAGACTCGAATGGCTAAGTAAGAAATTAAGTGACGGGGAATACCAGTCTAAGGATTTAGTTCGAGCACTGAGAGCTGTTTCTTCATTGGAGTGGGAAGACTCACTGAAACTGTGGGGAGAGCCTAGAGTACGGCATCTGACTATGGGAATAGACATGGCTGTTTGGTCGCTTGACCACGTACCTGTGGANGGCAGTGATTGGCCAATATTGATTGGAATTCAATCNAAAGAAGTGGAATGGANCATAGCCGCCTTGAAATTTGAAGCACCNGAGGGAGAACCATGGTTAGTGAATAGTGTCGAGCCTAAGTTACTCTCACGAGACCATGAGATTTTCCTCGACACGATCAACAGTAATTCACGATTATTTGTGCAAGTTACGCTATCTGGCGGTAGCGATTCCTTAGACATCCACTTGTCTGGAATCGTTGATGGAGAGCCTATGGCTGCTAAAGTGTCGAAAACAATCTATCGAAACGATTCAACATCGATTCCTGAGAACTCAGACGATGACATTTCACAATCGGAAGAATGATCACCGACGACGCTCATTTGCATCATCGATTATTTTCGTAATCATATCTTTACTGCCGGATAGTTTTTCTCTTAATTCTTCAAGAGATTTTCTACTGGATTTGTCTAACTTAGAAGGCATGTGAAGCTTGCATAATACAACAACATCACCTCGACCTACCCCCCGACTGGATGGTAGACCACGTGCAGGAATAGTGATTGTATCACCTGAATTAGTGCCNGATGGGACTTTGATTACCAAATCTTTGTCATCGATATGAGGCAGAGTAACATTAGTTCCCAAAGCCAAATCACTGAAACCTAGAGGTAGTGACATGATNAAATCCATGCCATTTCTTTCGAACCATTGATGCTCTTCGATAACCAACTCGATGAACANATCNCCTGAATCTCCATTACCGTTTGGAGCAGGTTGACCTTTACCACGCATTCGCAGTCTAGTTCCATCTTGTGCGCCTTTTGGAACCGTGAATCTCAACTTCTGTGATTCGGACTGTAAACCGTCTCCTGCACATGTCTTACACTTTGCAGCTCGAATTCGACCTGAACCNTCACAACTAGGACATGCACGAACTGAATCCTGGACAAACGGACCAATTTGTTGTCTGACCCTAACTTGACCTACGCCATCACATTCANTGCACTGTTTGGTAACTCCATCTTTGGCACCGGTACCTTCACAATCGATGCATGAAATTGGTAATTCAGCATCCATCTCGGCACTACTGCCATCTAAAATGGCTTTCAAATCAACTTCATGGCGTATTAGAATGTCATGACCTTGACGGCGACTTGACCTCTGTCTCCCTCCTCCGAAGAAACTGGAAAAGAAATCTCCACCAAGTATGTCATCAAGATTGATATTGAAGCCTTGGAAACCGCCTGGACCGAATGGGGAGCCACCTGGACTATTGTGACCAAAGCGATCGTAATTGCTTCTTTTCGAACTATCCGACAATACAGCATAGGCTTCCTGAATTTCCTTGAACTTTTCATCGGCATCAGGTGAATCGTTTTTGTCGGGATGGTACTTCCTTGCCAAAGACCTGAACGCCTTTTTCAATTCGGTTTCATCTGCGTCTTTAGAGACTCCAAGAACTTCGTAGTAGTCTCTCTTATCAGACACATGACCACCTCGAACAAGACATGGGGGGCGGCGGGGGTTCTTGAGTACAACGCTCAAATATCGCTACCACAGTTTGAACAGTAACGTTCACCAACGGGATTGGAAGCCCCACAAACCTTGCAAGAAGGCTGAGGTGAAAACCCTGATTGTGAAGGGGTAGAAACTCCGGTAGAAACTCCGGTTGGAGCCGAAGTTCCAAATGCCATTTCCTCGATTGACATCTCTTTGACAACAGGTGCACTGACTTGATTTGTTTCGTCATCTATAACCACAGTTTCCATCCCAGAATCTGTCATCGATGACATTTCCATTGGCCTAGGCCTTTTCCCTTCAGATTTGACCGGTTCAATTGGAGCGATAGGCCGCTGAGCAATTACAGGAGCGATTTGACTGCGAGCAGAAAGTGTAGCACTTTTCTGTTGCTCACGTTCTGATTTACGATCTCTTCCCCTCAAAGAAGAAATCCAATCCAAAAACGAATCCATTGGAGATGTTTTTCTTACTGCACCAATTGTTGAATGAACCCCTGATTCATCGAATTGCTCGTCACCTGAGACTCTAGCCTGAGCTCTTCTAACATGCTCAGTATCGATTAACATCTCAACCTCAACCTCTGAATCAATCTCACGCTCACCAGTGGTTGCGTTACTTCCAACAACTCCTCCAACTTGTCCCCGCAAAGTGACCTGAGCCTCTTCTGAGAGTTTGGTATCCATTGCAATATCCTTTTCCCAAACACCTTCTTCTTCTGCCTTGAAATGTCCTCCCACGGACTTTACTGCCTTACTACGTTGCCATTCATGGTCTCTAACAACTCGGGTTTTACGAAATAATAGGAATCCAATACCGATAGTTATCACGTGCAATGAAATATCTAGGGTGCTTGAAACAGCCAACATATCACCCAATGGAGTAACGATTAACCTCAGAGCATTGAGAACCAATGTTGGGGTCAAAAGAAGGATGAATGATGTCAACTGCCTAGCCATCTAATTGACTGCTTCAATCATCAAGCAATGAAGGTTTGTGCATTATGAGCGGTCACGAGGTGCTCTGCCACTACGTAAAAGCCCATCAAAAAGACCGATAGTGAATGCAGTATGGAGGATGATTAAACACAGAGGTATACCAAGAATAGAACTCATTCCTGCATCCTTTGGACGATATATTGTACCCATCATTAGCAAAGTTACTCCATAGGCAGCAGGTGCCCACCACCATGAGTGCAAAGTGAATATCATAATCAGACCAATAATGGGTAAAAATTCACGAACATCGATTCTTTTAGGATGCTTTAGAATTACTTTCGTTCTCCAAAAACCATACCTGTGACACATTTTCCACCAATTGGAAAGAGATGAGCGCTTGTGCATGTAAACACAGGATACGTCAGAACGCCACAACTGCCACCCCTTTGCTAATAATCGCATAGATAAATCACTATCTTGGCTTGTTATGAAACGTTCATCCCAGCCATCTACATCACGTAAAGCTTCAACTCTGTGCAAACAAAAGGCAGGGATTTTCGTCCGACCCCTTCCTCTGAATTTTTGGAATTGCCCTCCACCCGAGCCGATAGGTGTTGAGAGCGCTCCTTCCACCCATTGTGAAATTGTATCTGTAGAGTCACCCGACTCAGTTCTACAACCTAAAGCGCCGATATTAACTCCAGTTTCCAATTCAATTACTTTCAATTCATTTACTAGTTTTTCAACATGGTCTGAGTCAATCCAAGAGTGGCCAATGATTTCTAAGCAATGTGTAATCTCTGAACTTAGATTCTTCAGTGCAAGGTTTCGAGCTTGAGCAACCCTTTTGCCAGGATTAGGAATAACTTTGATCTTATCTCCATATTTTGATAGCAACTCTAACGTCTTATCTTCAGAGCCACCATCCATTACCATGACGTCGATCTCAATAGTTTGGGCAAGTAGACTGTCGATACACCTCTCGATATAACGCTCTTCATTCAGAACGGGCACCACTGCACAAACCCGCACTTCCATGAGGTCTCGATTTCGCTTCAGAATGTGAAGGTTGGCCTGTCAACTTCATTGACCATGGCTTTCTGGCACATAATATGCCGAGGCTGAAACTCACTGGAATCGATGAAGGATTCTCGGTAATGGTTTCATCGAAGTTACTTGGTGCGGATGAACCAGAATTAGTTCTGGAATCAATCTTAGCGATTTTCCCTGAGTTTACTTGTGGGCTACCTGAAAAACCTGTATTCCCTTCGGAGCAAGATGAAACCTTGGCATCAGATGGGGTNTCATTAGGTAGTTTTCTCGAAGCGATACACAAGCAGTCAATACTGGACACTGCTCTAGATTTTATGTCCAGAGACCTAGATAGTACCGGCACAATATTTCATATTTCTAGGCAGGCTGCACTGGCTGGAAAAGTAGCTTTCCCCCTACCCGGTGAATCCACACTAGGAGGAGTCATCACAATCGAGATTGGTGGAGAAAACCTCGAAGATTGGCTGGAAGCCGCCACATGGCACCACGGAAGAGACAATATTCCACGACGAGTCGGTGATGAATTTACTATGGACGAAAAAGGNGANGCCGTCACCTGGCACTAATCGCCTCGGCNATTTCACGGTCAGGNCCAAGCCAATCAACTTCGTCAGGCCCAACACACCACTGAACCTTNTCATGCACATGTAGGGTCATTTCACCNGAAATAATGTTGCANACCATAACATGTAATCTGACAACNACATCTCCGTGGTCAAATATCCATGTNCCAATACTTTGACCAANTTCAACATCTAACTCGAGTTCTTCTTTAATCTCCCTAACCAAACATTCTGCTGCACNTTCTCCNTCTTCGAATTTNCCACCTGGAAATTCCCACCANCCTGCATGCTTTTCGCTAGGTGCTCGGCGAGCNGCNAGAAATTTNCCATCTCTGATTATGGCACCNGCNCCTACATCAAGACAAGGNGGTCGCAACATTCTATCNATACACTCGAGAACTAANCCATGAGCNTCNCTTTGTGTCTTGGGGAGNTGAAGAAAGAAACANGGAGTTTCATCNTCTAGAGCATTTAGGGTNCGGTAAAGAGTTTCATTGCAAAGGAATTCNCCNGCATCGGTACTNACNTTNGGTGAGTCAATCATCCTTTCAANGTCCCAATCNTCNGGATTTATTGTTGCANAAAGTTCACCTNTNCCGGTAATTTTNGANTNTCTAATCTGACGTCCAGAGTTATCTGGGATTCTGAAATCTAATTCATCTTTGGCAATTACTTCAATCCTTGGCCACTCCGCATTTTCAGCCAATCCAATATGGATAATGGCGGCAAATTTACGATTCTTGACCAACTCAGAAACTATCTTTGAGCCCTTTTCATCAACAGGTAGTACCATTGCTTCAATGGTGTGATCTCGCACACTTTTACCAGATAGGGAAAGTGCCACATCACCGGAAATATTTGTTGTATGCACTCCAAATGGCTCGAACCCGGTAACTAGAACTGGCTCCGCCATATTTTACCTCCATACGTTCACTTCAATGAGATTTGTGTCGCCACATTGACAAGTATTCACTTACACGAGTCACTTAATGCTGGAAGATGAGGAGGTCCTAGAGGTCGTTGTGCCTGTAGATGAAGAACCTGTAGATTCCTTAGCACTCAGTAAAACAATTTGGAATGAAATCACCGCTGGAGTCGGTATTTGGGGAGCATTTCGACCCATCTTTGCCGTGATATTATCTCTAGTTCCATTCCTATTTTTGGGCCAACATTTCAACAGAAACCACCGCAGAGGTTCAGATTGGTTCCTACTTCAAATCCCCCTCGCATTTACATTAGTACTCTGGGTACTGCTTTATTTCTGGTCGATATTTGATGCTTGGAGAGATTCAAGTATCATCGTTTCAAAAAAGTCATGACCACAACTGGTCACTGCATTCGAGTTCACCACTAGCCATACCTGCTAAGTCCGATTTGTCATCATTATCAAACTGATCAGGCAAATCACCGCTAATGAAATTACCAACATCATTACTTTCAATAGCCCAATACATTACTGAATCTTCATTACTCGAATGCCCAGGGTGGTTTGAATCTTCATGAGGAATCGGTGATTGATAAACGAGATTGACCAATCCGAGAAGATGCCCTGCTTCATGTACCGTAACAGCTCTCTCCACTTCTTCACTAGAAGGGCGCCCAAAGAAACCCTCTGCATCATCTACTGAGTCTTTGAAAATGGCGATGGTAGATGCATCGACTGCAACACCGAGTACTGAGTCATCAGTATATGTTCCTGCGGGGAACAAGAAATACCAGTGTAGTGTATCCGAACCCATGGCATTCCCCCCATGCTTCCATCTAGCATCTCTGACATCATCTGATGACCAAACTGAATCTATTGAAAAATCAGTTTCAACCGATGTTATCGTTATCCCTCCAGGTTTGTCACATACATCCTGAATTCTTGTTTTCACTAATTCCTTTGCGATTGGGTCGTATCCATTCTCATAAAGGAAGTGTATTTCCATTTTTTCAAATTTGTCATCTTGTAAACAAGCAAGTGCTAAACCACCAGGGATTCCTCTTTTTTCATCATCATTCATGACATCGCTAAAACAGCCAGACATAGAGGAAGTCAATAACAAAATGACAAGTAAATATTTGCGCATATTACCACCTAAAAGTCGTCGGGAATTTCAGTAGGACTGAATAATTGACCTGGTCCTGAAGCCTGAGATAACTGCCCACGTATCAGGTGCTCCCATGAACGCATAACGCCTAATGCATCGCTTAGTATCATCTCTTCTTCTTCTAATGTAACACGAATTAGAGTATCGAGAATATCGACACGGTCTCTATCCACCAGAGATAGAGCCTTGTCCAAATCAAATGTTTTGTCACTAACAACCGGCTCAACACTTAGAGGCCAAGGTTTTGCTAGGTTTTCAGGTAACTCGGTAGTGTGTTGTTGTAATTGCTGAAGCAATCGATTGGTCCAACGAGAGATTACCAAACTAGTTTCCAAAACTGGCATACTGAGTTGATTGATGAGATTCACCAAACGCTCTTGCAGGGTAACCATCGATTCAGAACCAGCCATAAGTTCACCTCTTACTGTTGATTTGGACCCATGGATTCAATGTATTGCTGGCCGTAATGAGACCATTGCTCCATAGTCCAGCCAACTGGGAGGCCAGATGGAGGCAGAGGAGGCACTGCGCCTACAGGAGCAGGTAAACTGGTATTTGGTGTATCGATTACAGGCAGGACTTTTCCATCCATATTTTCAACAACCTCCGCTGTTTGGTCGGATTCATCCAAATCATCGCCACGTTTGATTCTCCTCATTTGGACCATTGTCCAAACTGCATACGACATAGCCCCTAATGCAATCAAATACATTACTACAGACAATTGTGAATCTGCAACTTGGTTTGCCAAGGCATTACCATCTCGATCTACTTCTTCTTTAACCATTAGAGGCGATATTGAAATTCGTTCCTTTTCAACACCTGAATCAAGCAATAGTAACCTATGCTCTAGAGTATCTCCTGCAAGACCATCTACTGTTGTTGATAATTTCACTTGAACTTTTGAGCCAGAAGAAATGTCAACAGAAACCGAAGACATTGTGTCCCAATCATCGCCTGAAACCAAGCGTTGTAAAACAAAGGTAACACTTCCTGAGGCACCATTATTGCGTGTTTCCAATGAAAGTGAAACTGTTTCATCGGCTACTGGTGTTGGATTAGACCAAGACCAACTGGTATCTGCTGCTCTAAGACTGACATCAGGTCCAGTTAGTGCTAGTGGCCATGAAGCAAGAGGTTCCTCGATATTATTGCCCGCACTATCATAGGGGTTTCCTGATGCATCCGAACCAGTAATCCAAACATCGATTGTGTATGATGGAAGTAGCATAGTAGCTCCTCCATCTGTCAAATCAATGTAACCTGTCCAAAAGAATTGGTCTTCGAAAGGAGTGGTCTCGGGTAATGGGGAAGTTCCACGACTTATTTCGGCTTCACCTGCTCGAACCAAGTAATGCATTACAGCAGGATTATCGATAGTGAATCCTTGGTCATCTCTTGTTTCAAGCATAACTTGCAAATTGTTAGCAAGTGAAATTGGAATCTCATCTTCTGGCGAAATTCCTGCTAATTGGACATCATGTATTGTTGGCCTTTCACTATCAACAGCTAGTCGCAGTCTTGGCTTGAATTCAGATTCATCTTCGGCAATACCAGGCAAATCAATCAATTTTGCACGCAGGTCCAAATGTCCACTACGTACATCTGGAACGAGTAAGTCGATGCTGAAGTATCCACCTTCACGGCTTGTTGTGGTCCACTCATTATCATAATCGCCAAGTGATATCGTGAAGGCACCTGAAGGAGCAGGAGTCTCATCTTCTGCGAATAATACACGTCCGCTAAATCGAACTACTTGACCAGAGCCGATTAGAGTTTCATCGAAATCAGGGTTGTAATGATTTGTACCATCGCGGAGTTCGATTGCTAGAATGTGACCTGGCTGAGTATCGAACCTTAGATCATTGTCTAAGCTCCACAAATCATTTCCAAGCCCTGCCTTATGGACATTACATGGCACATCTTCTTCTAAGCCACAAGATTTGTCTTCAATCCAAACCTTTGGAATGAAGTGTGATTCACCATTTGTATCCCAGATTTCGGGGAAGTTCCAAGTTAATTGGAATTTTATTGAAACAATCATTCTTGATTCATTCGTTGAATCGAGAATAACCGAAGAATAAAGATTTGAAACTGCCAAACCAGTTCCTCCACTCTCCAAGTAAATCTCTGGTTGATTATCAGCAGATTTAGACAAATAAGCATAGATTGATGTTTCTTCATCTTCGAAGTCGCCACCCAATGCTAATTGTACATATTCAACATCCCACCAACCATTAACATCTGAAACCATGAAGGTTGCAGTGTAAGAAATACCTGGATGCAATGGTTCCAAGTCATCATGACCCATTATAGTAGAATTGTCGATATCCATGACTGGTTCGAATTCTTCACGTATTTTGTACCATGAAAGAGAATTGTCCCACTCCGGGATAATGTCGCCGGGTCTTTCTCCACAAAACTGGTCTGGCTCCATATCACAAACAGGGCCTCCACCCATGGCAATCACGTTATTTTGTCCATCTTCCCCACTAACATAGAAAGCAACTTTGTCTCCATGAACAAGCATCGAATCATCGATTAGGCCGTTGAAAATATTCAGTCCACCCGCTAGAATTTCAGGAGTGGTGAGAGTTTTTGAGCGATATTCAATAGGTTCAGGTAGTCCATTAAAGTTAGAATCGTCGCACTTCTCATGTTGACCTGCTTCACAACCAATCCAGTAGTGTAAGTCTACAGTTTGAGGAGGGTCTACTGAATCTTGAATTATGATTTCAATCGCTTGACCACCTGGAGAAGGTGGACCCTTGTGCATTTCAGAAGCAAGTAATGGACTCGCAAATAGAACTAGAGGAGCATTACCATCAAAGATTAGTTTGATAGTATTGTAGCCCGGATTAACATAGGTTGAACCATTTTTCAAGTTGATAGCTTCAACATACAATACCATCCCGCCTGGAGCGGACTCGATTGGTGAAGTGAATGTCATATTGTATTGACCAAATCCGGGATTCCCTTCACTGTGCAAAACAGTAGGCTCTCCAATCGGGTCGCCGTCGTAAGTCACATTTTGTCCTAAGACGCGAAGGTCAAACTCTCCTGCCATTGGTGCAAATGCAGAATTTTCGAAATTAAGAGCCCCATTTATTGAAAGATTAAATCCACCTCTCACCCAATCGCCAGGATATAATTCACGACCGGTTTCCTCCCAAACCCTCATGCCATCTAGTTGGATGTCATTCTCGACATTCAATGACAGAGTATCTGTAGTCCATGCATTGATTTGAGGTCCAAGATCGTCACTCATCGAAACGATTGCTTCCATCCTTCTCTCATCATCCCAACTCCAATTGACACGCATTGGCATTTTGACTGCAACTATACCTTCACTATCCATAGATGAAGTACAATTACCAACATCGAATTCTACAATGCCGCCACCATCATCGACAGTACTACATGAATCTCCACGTAGCCACTTGAAAGCAGGATTGCCGCCATTGCTATGATTCAGACCAATGGTTGCCTCGGTAACTCTGTCGACTAAATCACCATGGGCCAGTCTGACTACCAAGTTACGGAAAACGCCATCAGGGGTTACAAGACCTCCTTCTAAACTAGCATCAAGTACTCTGGTTTTCAATCGATATTCAATATCTAATTCTGTCACCTTTACTCTTCCAGGAGTATTAGCCTTAACAGCGATTGGAATTTCAACAGTCCCAACTCCATTGTCAGGTATGTGCGTATTGAAAGCATCCACTAAGGACGGAGTTTGCGATACTACACTTCCAACCGCAGAATCATCTGAAGCGGTGACAGAACTCTCGTTAAGGAATAATATTGACTTCCAGTCCCAAACACCGTCATCGCCGACATCAAGTTGTGGACCATCAGGATATCCTTCTTCATACCATAGAATGAACGAATCAACCTTTGCTGTGATTGATGAATCGGTTGTGCCTAAAAGTACGGAATAGAGTAATTCATTACCTCCTCCCTGTGTTGAAAATGACACTTCCTGATTATTTAGAGCATCTTCCCAAGACGTCCCGTTGTCATTTGAAACCTTGACTGTAATCGATGATGAAGTAGGTTCATCGCCAGACCATACCGCCCGAACTTTCCCTACATTTGTGCCGGTTGAAACTGTTGAACTAGTCCAATCGCCTGATGATTCATATGAAGTAGCATATTCCAGTGAAATCCACCATGAAACTGCAGACGAGCCAATCAATTGCATCTTCCAAATCAATTCGTTTCCAGGATGAGCAAAATGAATCGTCTGGTTCTTTTCAACTGATTCCCAGTGTGTACCATTATCTGCACTTACCCAATAATCAACACGATCACCTTGACTCGGAGCGGACCAATGATTCTCTACGTTTACTGCTACAACATCATCGGTAGTGTAGATTGTTTCACCAACCCATGTGGTAGTCCCAGGAGCCGGGGTTGTTGGGAAGGAAATTCCCATTCCAAGCTCACGATAGTAAAGAGTCTTTGAGCCCCATGTCGAGTACCCAGAATCAACAGTCATTATCCTGTCACCATCATAGAACAGACCATATCCTTTGGCTGTAATGTCAATAGTTCCGGATTGTGGAACCAATGAGGACGAACTACCAGAAATAGCCCAAGCACTAATTTGGTCGGTATCTTGGTAGTAAACACCTTTCATACAACGCATGTAGAAGAATCCTGAATTCACGATTAATCCGTGAACATTGCTGGTAGATTTACCACATTCTGTTGACGAGGATGACCCTGAAGCGAATGAATACATTTCCTCGCCACGAGTTACCTGGCCATTGTCACCGAAATCGTAAGCAACGATTCTTCGTTGCTGACCATGAGCAACCCAAACTTGGTCGGTATCTCTATCATAAGAAATACCATTGTAATCCCCATAAGGTTGGGCTAAATCATAGGAATCGACACATCTCCATGTCCAATCATCCGAGACATCAATAGCTAGCACTCTAAGGTGCTGCGTAGGTGTTGAAGTGGAATAGGAGTACTTGTAGGTCGTGAAGATGCCGTAAAGCATTTCATCGTCAGTGATAGTCCAATCCTTGAATCCGTATGCCTTGTAGTAAGTTGAACTAGGGTCTTGAGGTAGAGTACAAGCAGACTCTCTTTGCAAATCTACGACTATATCTCTAGTGATGTTGTTTGGATGCATCCTTGTCACTACTTTGTCAAAAGAAGTTCCCGTGAAAGTTGACATGAAAACCCAATCATGGTTTCGAAGAATTGAACCTTGACCCTGTGCCATGAAATTAGCACTGGACAATTTAACTTGGCTGCTAAACCGGCTTTCAGTCGAATTGGAAGTATGAGGTTGGCGAATAGAATAACTGCCATTATCTAGCCAAGCATTTGAGCCGGTAAGTTCCTCTTCATCGACACTGTGAGCTACAAACTCATTCTCAGCATTACTGAAACCAAGAGCTAGTTCTTCACTCCTAGCATCAACTCTGTTTGAACTGCCGTCCATCCATTCATCGTAGGTATCTGTGGTTACTTGAGACCAGCCAGTGGATGATGCGCCAGAAAGGGTCATCTGTACATCAAGAACTTCGGCGCCTTTCGGAATTGCAACTTTCGTAGTCTTGTCAGCACCGCCTTGGTAGAGCGCTATATTCTCTACACTGCCATCAGAAAAAGTGTAAACGTGCCTTGAAGAACCGTTTGCCTCAGCATCGCCAATGAATAATTCTGAAAGTGGACTCATCGGTGTCAATACAAGCATCAGCAACATCATGGTCAGGGCAGCACGAGAACTGAATTTTTGTGTCATTGAAGATTCCCCATTTACCGCTCAGCCGCCATAAGCCTTGAATTAACCGGCGACAAGTCAGATTCAGAAATCCCCCTTTAGGGGGAATTCTGTGCGAATTAAGCAGTGTTTCTACTATCATATCGGATAGGTGAAGAATCTCCTCTTAGGCCATCTTCTTCATCATCCTTAACTTCGAACCAATCAACAATCCAATCACCATCAGTGTCCCAATTCAGTGGGTCGCTACCCTCTGCAATGTGGTCATCATCTAAATCGATAAGATGCCAGCCGTATTCATGCTCGCCTAGTTCGATAGCAGGCGCTCTGTTGACGTTTCCAACGTAGTACAACTCCCAATCATCAGTAATATCACCAGAACACATTACTACGTCATCACCTGGGTCTAGCACTAAGAAATCGGTGTCCATATCATCAATTATTAGGACATAACTTTCATCATCGATGAATTTTTTATTCATACCCAGATAATTGGTCGAGTCTTCGGTAACTTCTCCCAATCCAAGAGTGAAAGCTCTGAATTGCCACCACTCAGTGATTGGTGAGCCATCCCAAGTCTCGCCGGAAAGCCTGACCGAGTCAGGTGAGTCGAGGTTTGGATCTGTAATTGCATAGAATTCCATGAAATTCGTGTAAGGTGTGTAAACACATGTTGCACTGCAATCCCAATTTCCATCTTGGTCCGGNTCTTCATTTGCATCTAGCGGGTCTGCTGGATTGAAAGTGGCCCATGTCCATCCTAGAGNCGGTCTTGAAAGAGTCCCTAGGCTTTGTGAGAGCGGCCGNCAGGAGGGGGTATTTGGTGCGCAATTACCACCAGAACTTGCATTTATCCATTGAACTTCAACATTNAACCATGATGANTAGTTNTCATTAGTCTCNTTCCATCCCTTCTCATATTCATACCAATCNGGCAACATATCNCCATCAGTATCGTTATCCATTGGGTTGATTCCATACTTGAATACTTCACGACCATCNGAAAGATTCCAATCCCTATCNTGAGATACTACTGANCCCGCATTTAGNACGGTATTGTAAGTCACTGAATCATTGTCNGAATCNTTAGTATCNGGGCGAGTACCGTTTAGATACTCCATGTAATTTGTAAATGGTAAATCTCCNATTCCATTTTGNATCAGATNCCCNGANGGGGTNAANATTCNATTATCCCAAGTACCCTGCTGGGCCGGANTATCAAATGAAGTGCGGCCATACCAGCCGTCACTATCAGGGTCGTAATTTATGTCNAAAGGATTTACNGGATTTGTCGCCCAATGGTTTTGNGAAGTAGGNTCTGGCATGCCATAAACCGCNTANCAGTATTCCCAGCCATCATCGATTCCATCTTGGTCGGAATCNGTATTTGTAGGGTCAGTTATTCCNAACAATGTTCGATTGAAAGTATTCGGATCTTCGAGATTAATCATATCCATTCTAGCAGTAGAAACTGCATCTTTGCTTCGGAAATTATTGTAGATTGCTCGACGTGCTTCAACTTCCGTATATCCGTCCTCAACNTAAGCATCAATAGCATCATCACCGAATCCNATTAANCCAGCACCAGTGGTATATCTTTCAGAATATTTACCATAAACNCGAGATTCATATTCTCGTTTGTTAGTGAATTGTTCTTCTAATGAAATGTTACCATCCCGATCACAATCTACCGAGTCTGAATCGCTATCAAGCCATTGGTCTGAGTCNATTAAAGGATTCATAGACCATCGATTNTTTTCTAAGTCCCAATTAGTGAACCAATATTCNAANCCGTCAATCATTCCATCNTCATCAGTATCNGCTAATGTTGGGTCAGTNATTCCCATCAATGTTGAAATGAATGNNTTAGCNATTCCAGTNGATTGCCATTCTTGGAATTCTACAAGATGCCTNTTNCCTCTCTGGCCCTTATCCATGATAATGTTGAACACACGTTGGGATTTTTGAGTAGGGTCGTTGAGGTCGCCATCAATGTGCATTAATGGCGCATCTAGTGGGTGACTTTCTCCATTGACTGGATTAGTTGTAAGCAAAGAGAACTCTTGTGCATCAGTCAATGCATCATCATCAGCATCAAAGGAACCATCTCCTGGAACAAGTGGATTCAAAGTCCATGTTTGNGCAGTATCATTCCATGCTGTAAACAATAATTCGAGACCATCAAGGAATCCATCNCCATCTGTNTCNGGATTTGTCGGGTCNGTTGTCCAGCCTGANACGTTAATCAGGTCTTGGCTTACNAATGAACCAAACGATTCAGGGTTAGTNATTCCAGACCATTGCTGCAATGTANATCCNGANCCAATACTTGTNACGAACCATTGNGGACTTGTCCGGTTTTCATTGGTTTCTGANAGTGCAGGGTCTATGCTGTTGTATTCCTCCCAGTTNCTCATACCNTCATTATCAGAGTCATCCCATCTATCGGTCGAATCCAAGGGGTCAAGAGACCANTGAGAGTCTANCAAATGCCANCTAGCATACCATATTTCCCAACCATCNGGCATTCCATCGGAATCACTGTCTGAGTCGGTAGGGTCTCCNGTNGTTACACCGTCACCGAAATTGGATTCTGGTGCGCCCCAATCTGAAATATTACGGAATAGGTCTGTAGAGAAGTTTTCAGGAATAANATCTCCATCAAGGCTCATATTACCGTCAAACAAGTCATCTTTGATATTGTANTCTAACCAGTTTACAAACGCTTCATTTTCTTCAATNACCCCATTNTGATTGATATCGTAACCATCACCATCTGGNTTCTCAAANGCATCACTTCCATTCAGNGGGTTGATNCCAACNCGGCTTACATCCCANGTNCATGCACCTCTTGCTTCCCATCCATCCGGNAAACCATCACCATCTGAATCAACATTGTTAGGGTCTGAATCAGCCCATGCTGCTGCCGCTTCCTCTGTTTCGAAGTGGCTTTCTAACAAATCACCAGCCATTCCTGCATCCTTGATTAAAGTCCATTGATATTCACAGAGATTGCTNAANCCATCTCCGTCTGCATCCCAATTTGCATCAGCAGAATCCATTGGGTCCATTGTCCAATTATTNGAACCTGTGAAAGTAGAACCTATCCATCTGCGGTTTTCAATTTCCCAACCATCCGGCATTCCATCACCGTCAGAGTCAGGATTGGTTGCATCGGTACCAGTATCAATTCCGAGTGATGAAAGATAGGTTGCATTGGCTGCTTGTCCTGCTGCATCATCACAAACATGTTCGTAATCATACTGATTGGTGTAGTGACACCAAAGTGGAGTAAATTCGTGGAATAAACCAAAGTATTCTGCGCCATCTCCAACACCGTCATTATCAGAATCTACGACACGAGGGTCGGTTGCATTGTAACCGTTAGAAGTTCGAGCTGTGTATCTAAATTCGTCCAAGTTTCTCCACAGCCTCTCGTTAATTGGGTCGGAGTCTAGGTTAACTCCATCCCCATCTGCATCAAGCAGTGCATCCCAAGGGTCAGTAGGGTCTAATCCGTACCTTACTTCCCAACCATCCAGCATACCATCTGCATCTGAATCATTAGCCATTGGGTCCATCAATTCTAGATTTGAATACAAACCAGGCCCAATACCAGTGAACACTGTGTCTACTCCTGCTACTGAGTGTACTGTAATTGCAGAAATTAAACCAGGAACCCATTCTTGATTAGTCATGCCATAAACAGCAGAATATCCACCATTTAGAGACCACATACCCCATCCTGAACCGATAATTAACTCGCTACCAGTAGAGTGAATCGAATGTATTTCGTTAGCAGACGGAACTGAAGTGCCGTCAATACCAGGGTGTTCGTAATCTCCTCCATGAGTTAACAGTCCGGATATTAGATCCATACGGTGTAGTCCGGATGGCGTACCAACCCAGACTACTTGCATTGCCCCGCCATCTGGACCATCGCCCAGCAGAGCGTTCACTGTTGCAGGGTTGTCTCCTCCTTGAGCACCCATTGCTCGAAGGTCATCAATATTGGATGCAATTGAAGTTGGCTCCAACGAATAATAAAATTTCCAATTTGGAACTGCTGCGTCCCTAGCAGACGCTGTTTCCACAGTGAAAAGTCCAACATCTGTACCTACATAGAGAGTTAATGGACCAGATGAAACATCAACATGCTCGATAACAGTAGCTGTAGCATTCCCGCTGTACATTGTATCTGAGATACCCGTACCAAGTTGCAACTCTGTGATAGAAATTGAATTGATTTGGAATACTGAACCAAATCCTCCAAACCCTAATGCTACAATGTAGTCATCACCACCATCAGTTACTAATTGCGCACCTGCTGTGTAGGTTCCAGGGTAATAGTCCCACAAGGAAATATCATCTAACGTACCACCATCTTTAGCGGCAAACCAGACTCCTCCATTTGTGACCATGACCAAATAATCTTCAAGTAAAATCAAATCATTAAGGTCGTGGCCTTGAGGTAGTTCGTAATCTGTGGATTCCGATGCTTCGAAATCCATGACTGTGACTCCTAATTTAGTTCCAATCCATAGATAATTGCCGTCATCTACCAATTCTCTAACATCATGATTTAGTATAGACATTTCATCAGGACCAGCCTCAGGAGAAAGCAAATATTCAGTATAGGTTCCTTCAGAAGCACCAAGTTCTACAGAACGCATACCTGACTTGACAGTGTTTCCATCATCGAGATGAACAAAATATTCTTCCAAAGTGGAAAGTTGCTCGCCAACTTTTAGCGCTTCTTCTGAACGTGCAGCATCTACGCTGATTACTCCATCTCGATTTGAATCCCAACCATCATTGTCTAAATCGATTAAAGCATTGGAACGATTCAATGGGTCGAGACCAAAATGAATCTCCCAACCATCGCTAATTCCGTCTCCGCTTGAAGGGAATAGCCTACGATGTTTGACTCCATCATAATTGAAGCGGTCACTATCATCTTCTATTGGATTGGTACCCAACCAAATGTATTCATCAATTATCCCATCAGTTGCATTTCTAGCACATGCTGAAAGTATATTTTCAAACAAGGTAATGTTCGAATTTTGTGTTATGAATGGCCAGTCGTATAGTATAGAAGATTCAGGATTCGGTGCGTAGCAACGTAAACCATCTAACTCATTTGTCCAGTTTGAAGGAGCACCATAGGAGTACTCTTCAGGAGAAGTTAGTAGTTCGCTTAATGATAGGAAACCATCTCTATCTACATCAAATCCATCTTCATCAGGGTCAAGGTCCATGTCACTAGCATTCAATGGATCAAAATATTCGCATTCGTAGCGCTTTTGTTCATTATCGAAACCACCGAGTTTTTCACACATATGGGCTTCAAAACCATCAGGCATTCCATCCCCATCTGTATCTGCAACCCTTGGATCCAAGTACCATCTCTCACCAGATTCATTGATTATTCCAGTTAATCCTCGAGTAAAACTAGGCTCTATACATTGAGCTGGATAAGGCCAGCAATATTCTTCAGTAGCATTTAATCCGTCGATATCAATATCGATAAGTGCATCAGATGCGTTATCTCTGTCTAAACCTTTCATCACAACATCTCTTCCATCAACTGAGGTGAAATTAACATATTCACTGAATAGATTTTCATGCACATCCGGTATTTTATCGCCGTCAGAATCAGTCGCAGGTGGCCTTTCCCCTTCTGTCAAATTAGGGTTGGTTGTAGCGACGTTTGAGATGGCAGGTAATTGTGAGACGAAAAACAGTCCAGATATTACAAGAAATGTCATCAGAAGTGTTGATTGTGAGCGACGCATCGGAATCACCGAAGGGCGCGGATGCACCCAACTAAGCAGGAACTACTGAATCAGCCTTAATACAGTGATGGAGCATTGTTCAGACTTGGATTACCTACGGTAATCCGCAATAACGGCAAAAAAGTGACTCATATTACCAATTTTCAGGGGTGGGTTCAAAGGCCCAACGCGATGCCATCTGAGGGTTAGTCATGTCTCTATCCTTCACACACCTTGGAACGGGAAGTCGCGGAAATGCGACTCTTGTCGAAAGTGGTGATGCAAAGATTTTGATCGACCAAGGATTTAGTGGAAAACAACTGGAAATTAGACTAGCAAGAATGGACATTCGACCTGACGAAATAGACGCCATTGTTTTGACCCATCATCACGGCGATCACGGTGGCGGCGCATCGATATCTCAGAGGAAATGGAACATCCCAATTTTTTGCAATGATAGAACCGCGACAGCCTTGAATTTAGACCTCAAAAATGTACGTCTATTTGAGAGTCTGGAAGCGCTAGAATTTGCCGATGATTTAGCACTTTTACCAGTACCGGTTCCTCACAGTGGATCAGACAATGTTGCCTTCATAGCAAGCCATCGAGGAGAAAGAGGAGCAGTGATAACCGACCTTGGCTCTTGGACCGATGAATTGGTGAATCATGTGTCTGGTTGTCAACATATTTCTGTCGAAGCTAATTACGACCACAACCGGCTCTGGAATGGACCATATCCGATGCGCTTGAAAGACAGGATTTCCGGAAGAGGCGGGCACCTATCAAATGACCAAACTGGTCAGTTCTTGTCTAAAGTAGTCGATAGCGAAACTCGCTCGTTAGTCCTGACTCATCTTTCAGAAAAAAACAACGCCCCACACCTTGCTGAATCCTCGGTCCTGTATCATGTCGATGACATATTTGAGGGTGACATCAGAATCTCGCTACAAGATGGTCCAGAGTTTACTCACCACATAGGACAAACTGAAGCGGAACGAGTTTCTCGCGAAGGAATATACCTTCGCGGATGAGCCCTGTAAGGGCTCGCAATTGGTCAAACCATAAGAGGGGGGATGATTCTGTTTACTCCGATGAGGTCCAGACGCTCGGCGGAAGATGACCTCGGCGTCAGCGAAGTAATAGGCGTAGTAATGCTTCTAGCAATGGTAATTACCATGATGGGAGGAGTGTTTGTAATCCTCACACCATATGTGAATGACTTTCAAGACAATACTGCCTGGGCTAATGCAAATGGCATGGCTGAAAGGATAGATGGGAGAATCGATGTTGTAGCCGGCTCCAGTGCTGACACAGGGATTAGGACTACAGTCCCATCAGCCACAAGTTCGGTCTCACCTATTTCGAATATCGAAACATGGACTGTCGCTGCAGATTTGACCGCTGACGATGTTGTGACTGTGACCTATCTAAACCAAACTTCATTCAGTATACTGTCATACAATGAAACGGCCACAAGCGCCAATATTTGGACTCAGAACGGAGAAGTTAACATTTCATTCCAACCCAGCCATGAAGAGGTCATTGTAAACCACAANTTGAGCGTNCTTGACATGTACATAATCACAGTNAAAGACGTGGATGAAATACCNATTCACCGNGAAGCAAGNATTACGGTTTCCGGTTTACTAATCAAGACTAAAGTGCAGAATGGCGAGCATACTATCGGCTTAATCAATGATGCNCGATACAACAAATTCTCCAATGAACCATGGACTGTATCTTCAGGNCCNGACCTCAAAATNGAGGAGNTATTTGACGGCACAATGNGAGCAAGCATGTCGATTAGAGACNTCAACATAGACGGTTCAGTACCAGATGGAAGAAATGCTGTATTCGATATTAGTTCACAAGGCCCTATCGAATTGTTCAGTGGCGATGCATGGAATTTCCGATTCAATTTTGTATCGACTCTAGGTTCAACTGTATCGCAACAAATGACTGAAGCATGGCTTACAGACTACACTCTAAACAGAGCAGCAGATACTCTTGACCAGCACCGTGGAATAGCTCCTTGGTTGAGGGCAAGTGGTTCTGACGGTATGACCATCGATGGTGGCAATACGATGATCGACTTAGAAATCGATTTGCAGATGGTGGTGATTAGTGAATGATTTCCAGTAATCTCCATCGTGACGAAGAAGCCGTGAGCGCTGCAGTAGCAAGCGTACTTCTGTTTGGAGGCGTCATTTCNATCATAGGACTAATGCTTCTCCANTTAATGCCNGTTATACAGGAACTNGAAGGCTCTCTAAAGCGCAATGANATGCAGGCTCAAATGCAAATCATGGGGCATGAAGTTACTCAACTTTCTGAATCAGGAATCCCTGGTGATTCATCACAGGTCGAATTGATTCCGGTCGATGGAGAGTTGAGATGGGACCGCTTGAGAGGCGGGATGTGGTATTCGGCATCTTGGTATGAAGGAGATACTTTCAGGATTAAGGGTGCTTTAGATTTAGACCGTGATATTGAAATCCGACACGCTGAAAGTAATGTACAAGCAATATGTTACGAAGATATGCGCCTTGGTCCAGACAGACCATTCTTATTCACACCAGCCAGTCAGGCAGAGAAAGTATTGGTAACACCAAAACATGGCCTGACTATACCCCTAGGTCCGGTAATAATTGACCAAGGCGGAATTGAATATTCTTTGTCGATTGGAGAGGTTTTGCAGCTCGATGCAGATTCACAGATTTCTTCCAGTCATGACTTAGTTGGAATTCAGTTGAAAGGTGAAAGTGGAGCTTCAATAATTCCACCATCGAAGGCGAACCCTGCTACAGGTAAAGGTCAACATTGGGCGATAACAATGCCTGCTGGAAATTCAATTGTTGAAGTGTTTGCCGATGATGATTTGCTAGTCCAATGGGAAATAAACGGGCAAAGTGGTATCGAAGCATCGGTACAATCACCGGCTGTAAGATTAGCAAACTCTTGGACTAAAGAGGTTAATTTGACTGAACCTACAATTCTGGAAATAGTAACTGATGTCGATGCACACCTAATGTTAGCCAATGGAGATAACGGGCGAACTTCCCTGGTAAGCGAGGACGGAAATTATGTCTCGAAATACTTCATAGCACCTCATTCACAAGGCTATTTGAATGTGATAAATCCAAGTGAAAATTCAGCGACTATTACTTGGAGAAATGGCGGATTCTCCGTACCTGCAAATCAAACTGGTAGCGTTTCATGGCCACCTGCAGGAATGGATAGTGCATCGATGATAGAGAGCAGTGAGAATATTATCCTGCAATGGGGAACTGGAAACGAAGGGATGTCGATGATACCAGCGCTTGACACAGGCCAGATAACTGGACAATTATTCATGGAAGATGGCACTGATAATTATGTGAATTCTACTTCTGCGTTCGAAGATTATTCCTCTAAATTAGGCTATTCAGGTTCTGATGGTATTGTGGTATTGGAGGATGAAGGTGCAATGAGATGCATAGCAATCGACCAAACTGCATCAGGATGGATATCAACTACTCTACCTTGGAATTCAATGAATGGTATGCCAGAGGGACAAATAATCAGTTCGTGGCAATCTGGATTACATCCTGCTAGTTTGGAAATAACTCTAATCGGNGCTGAGGCAGACTCAACACATGCCAACCTAGCGACTGCATGGGCATTCCATATCTCNAGNNTNACCTATGAGTTTGANACCTCGATCAATGGACTNGAAGTTGCNTGGAGTTCTGGNGCNATNGTTACAAATCATCCAGAATTAAATCCTGCAATTTTAGTCGGACCAATTGACAGACAAGGNCCNGGCCCAAGATTTAGTGCAACTGTACCTTCACTGCATCCAACTAAAACCTCNGTTACGGGAACTGGCATCATGAACCTAGACCTNGAATTGGTCATGAGAGAGAGCNTAGCATCGNCTACGGCATTCGATGTTAGAAGAGGCTGGGTTGGACCTTATGGNGATGCTATTGCGGCATGGTCTAGCAATGNCTTAGAATCNTCNGANGATTGGGTTGTCAGCCCAGGNAGACTAGATTTNTTGATGGATTATACAGGCTGGGTTCCNATTCCATCACATGGCCCAAGTGANGCCGTGTGGCACACATCTGGTGANCCAATTCAATTTAATTTACANATTAGCAGCATCGANGTTCATCTTACGGAGGCATCATCATGAAAGGTGAATTAAAGCGTGATGAATCAGGTGCTAGTACTGAACTAGGATACATTTTCACATTCTTATTNGGAGTATTATTTCTNTCAATGTTCAGTGTATGGGCATTTGGAATAGAAACTGCAACCAGAGAAAATTGGAATACAACTGCTGTTGATGTCAACATGGCTGATTTAGCAGCAGCAGTAGAAAGAGCAGATTTNGCTAGCCGAGAAGATGCTAGCGTTAGTTATGCGGAAGTCGTTGATTGGCGGCAGACTGAAGCTGATGAATCACTATTTGTTCTGACACTTGACGATGAAGGGCTTCATCTCGACCATCCAGAAAACCCCCTTGATAGAGATGTTTCAATTTCTGCTACAGGAACAGGAACATACGATGGTAGAATCTCATTATCTGGAATATCCCAAATATGGATTGTTCATGACGAAGGAGTAACTTATCTTTCGACCAAAAGACCTGATTTCTAATCAGCGTCCCATTACCGCAGTGTGAACCATCATTTGCACTTCTCGCATTCTGGTTTGTGCGCCTAATTCACGGAAAACTGAGAGTGCACGTTGTAGATACTCCATTCGCCTTTGACGATCTGGGGCTACACCGCCTAGTCTAGCTAACAATTCACCTATTTGCATGCGCAAATCGTTCGCTTCAGAAATGATTAGGGCTTCTCTATATCGCTCAAGTGCCTCGTCTATCCGCCCACTGTCCTGCAGAACCTCACCTAACAAGATTGAAACTTCTACAAGTGCCAACGGGTCACCGGCTTCACCCATTGTTGCAAGGGCATCCGTATAGTGATGAAGTGCTAAATCTGCATCTCCAGTCTTGGCATAATAACGACCTAATACGGCTCTGGCTCGGGCATGTAGAATTGGGTCCTCTGAAGATTCTGACCGTTCATAGGAAGATAATGCATGGTCTCTTGCTCTGGTATGCTCACCCAAGTCTAGCAGGGAGCGTGCCAATACAATTTGAGCCGATAGAAGGTCCAACGAATCGTTTTCTGAGAGTATTTTTTCAACTTCGGCATATGCCTCAAGAGCCTTGGTATTGTCACCACTGCGTCGCAAAATGTAACCCATGTTGTTGTATGACCTAGCAGCACCGAGAGCATCTTTCATGGAGATGAACAATTCCAATGCTTTGCGGTGCATGTTGAGACTCGAATCTGAATCTCCTCGTTTTAGGGCAATGTCTGCAAGATTGGACATGATGTCTGCTATCACATCGTTTAGACCGGCGGCTTCAGCAGGTGGCTTAGCCTGATTGAAGGCATCTTCTGCTTCATCAAATCGACCAAGAAGCGCCAACACCTCTCCACGTAATCTGTCTATTCTACAAGCACTCTCGGCGGCAACCGAGGTTGTATCAATGGATTCTAACAGACCAAGAAGTTCAATGTGACCTTCTTTAATCAAATCACGACCTTGCTCAACAATTATCGCAGTAGCATCCTCATGTCTAGATGACGAAATTAGATGGTAAATCAATTCGAGAGCAATTTGGCTTCCAGAACTTTGCTTCTCATACCACGAAACCGCTTTGTTGTGGAGTTCTTCTTTCGCTTGTCCGTCTAAGCTTTGCAACAAGAATTCACGAATCAAATCGTGGACATCGTAAGTATCGGAATCTGCTTGCCTAGCCAATCCAGATTCAACCAGGGAGTCTAGCTCGTCCACATTCAATCCTTGTTCGGTAATAGCATCTAGAGGGATAGGTTCTCTGAAAATCGATAATGCCCCTAGAAGTCTCTTTTGTTCACCCGATAATTTGGAGAAAATTTCGATATTAACATAATTTTCAAGAGATTCATGGAAAGCACCTGCAGAAGCACCCCGATTTATCAATTCAAGAACTAGAGGGTGGCCTCGACTCAGTGAGTGGATGTAGAGTAACTTTTCTTGGTCTAAGTCATCAAAAGCAGACAATAGTGAACGTGTGGATTCTTGGTCTAATCCTTCAAGTGGTAATACTAAGGATACGATTCTACCATCTGCATCTTTCAGTGGAACTACTTCTCGGAATGAACGGGAAAATATGACTAAACCAACATCGCCTTCGCATTCAACCAGACCTCTCGATAATGCTTGAATGGTTTGATGTAGAGTCTTATCACTTACTTTGTGATAATCATCTATTACAATCAATGCTGGAGAGTTTGATAGAGCATCGGTGATTATTCTAGCAGCATCTGCAGCCTGAGGGACTGGTGTCGCAGAGATATAATCCGCCAACATCGAATCTCCGATGCTAGACAGCCAATCTGCAATACTTTCGAAGAAAGCACGGCTACCATCCCAATCTTGACATCGATGATACAACAGGTTTCTGCGATGCATAAATGATTCAATCACTTTTGCAGCCATGGATGTTTTACCTATTCCAGCGATACCAGGTATCATCAAAGTGGTAGAACGAGCTTCGAGTAAATTGACCATGTTTTCCAGTTCGGTTGAGCGCCCATAAAAGTGCCTTAACCTTGGTAGATCTCCTAAACTTGTCACCAATTGCTTCTCGACATGCTTCGACAAGTCACGCTCCACTAAATCAGCGGAAAGTGAGCGTACATCCAATACTCCGTTATCGTCAAGATATCTTATTACATCCACAGGGCGCATATTGAATGGTAATTTGTCTTGGATATCTCCAAGAGTCGAAGTGATTGCATTTCCGTCAGGAAGAATTGCTCTAAGAGGGAACTCTCTCAATCTTTTCCAAGTTTCTTCCGCGAGGTTCATTCCAGGGTCGGTCAAAAAGTATGCTTTACGTTTACGACTAACCCCTTGAACATGCGCTTGTCTCTCCACAAGTAAACCTTGGTCTTTCAATCCAGATATTGCTCTCGGTACATTGGAGCGGGCGATTGCTACTGCATTTGCGATACCCATTTGTGACAGAGCAAATGGTACTTCTACCGAACTCATAAAGTCTGAAAAATCAGATAAATGTAACAGGATTCTCTCCTGAACACCTGGCTTCGGTCGTACAACCATAAGTTATTCTCCTGTTCTACTCCTCTTAGAGTGTTGTGTATTCCCGTGTAGGGTTCACTGCTGTGGAGGCTGATAGTTAGGATCTGCAACCCACTGGTTAGATTGAGCGTCCCAAATCCAACCTGGATGCTGAGGTTGCTCTACAGTTGCCGCAACTGGTGCAGGTGCTTGATTACTCAATGCCTGCTCCGCTGCTCTTGCTTTGGCCCACGCATAAGGATCTTCTTCCTTTTGCTGCTCCATAGCCGCTTCTGGATCTTCATCATCAAATTCTTCAAACTCTAAGAAGAAGAATGCTCCAACACCCAATAGTACTGCTAAAGCAACTATGATGATAACTGCCCAAACCCATGTGGCTAATCCTGATACTACTGGCTCGCCACTCTTCAAGGTGATATCTGAACCGTCTTCCTTACCTATCGACTGACCGTCTTGTTCGAAGTAAATTTGGTAATCACCATCATCTCCTAATTGAGATGATGAAATCTCCATGAACCAAGTTCCATCTGCTTGAACAGTAGTAGAATTCAGTTGAATATCTCCACTCACTAATCTAGCCTTGACTTGGGAGTCTGGAAGACCAGTTCCCTCGAACAATGCTGAATCATCAAATGTCACTGAACCTGTGTCTGTTCTTTGAGCTGTAAATTTGACTCCCTTTACGATGAAGTTGACTTGCCATGAGAATGCAGTTGAATCGTGAATATCTCTTCCTTCAAACATTACCCCCTGCATAGACCAATCTGAAATCTCACTAGATGTTTGGTACATAGCATCCATTGGATTGTAGATAGCCTTTCCATCAGGGGTTATGCGGATATAGTATGCATAATCATCATCAAGAAGCGTTTGAGGGTCGTCATAAATATCGAATACCATGTGACTGGATTCTGGACCGACTCCATCTGAATCATTGAAGTAATCTAGAAGGTTTATTTCAGCACCTTCGCCACACTTATCGAAAGCGCTAGATTTCTCATCACAGAAGATTGTAATTGTCTCAACCCATCCATCCTTGTTGAAAGTTGGAGCGATGTTATCTGCATCGGTTGGGTTATCGATTACTATGCGCACTGTTTGGATTAAAGAATAATCAACACCATCGTATGCCTTTACTTGAACCTCATATTGCTGGTCGTGAATCAAGTTACTTGTATCCCAGTAGGTCATCCAAGCACCATTAGGTTGGAAAGAAGTTATTGGATCTGGTCCACTGTTTAACTCGATTCCACTTGCTAGGTCAATTACTGTAATTTCAACTCTGGTAACTTGACCATCATTATCTCGAGCAACACCACTGATGATTGTCTCTTTGTCAGCACGTACACTTTCCATTGGAAGTGGCTCACTTACCTGAATGATTGGAACTCTGTTATCATTATCAATAGTGATTGTAATAACTTCAGGAGTACATACGTCTACAGACTCATGGCAATAATTTGCATCGCTTGCCCATACTGTGAAACTGTATTGCCCACTAGGAAGTGAAGAGAAGTTCCATGAGTCGGACCAAACCGTACCTCCACCACTATTTGCAGGATAGTTTGCAGAATAGTTGTTAGGTCCAGTTACACTAAACCAGATGTCTCTGATATCGCTACCCTGAACTCCTTGGTAATCATCAGAAGCAGTTCCAGTGAAGAGAACTTCTTGACCGTCATGTGTAGAACTGTCAAGAGGAGCTTCTAGAATAATTGTTGGTGGGTTGATATTTAGTTTGAAAACTCGAGTTGTAACAATTGATTCATCCAATCCATCGTATGAACGGACTCTGAATGTAACGTCTTCTTCGAAGTGATTTGCCATGTCCCAATCGAAACTCCATGACTTGAATGGCCAATTGGTCATACTAACTATTCCATTAGCACCTGATGTGTCTGTTGCAAGGTACCAGTCAGGACTTCCATGTGGTTGAATCTCGACCTTTTTGATATCGCCAAATTGCTTTAGCCATGAATCGTAGTCATTGAAATATGGTCCAACATTTCCATCATAAGCACTTCCAGTCATGGAAATAGTACGAGCGAAAGAGGTACCATCGTTCTGGTCAACATTGACATGTGGTGCTAAGTTTTCGAGATTTATTACTTCATCAATCATACCAGTCAATGTGAAATCATGAACTGAAGTTCCCTTACCGAATTTCTTAGCGTCGACTGAATAGGTTGGCATTTCACGCCCGCCGTTTTGGCAGTCAGGGTCTTGTCCATCAACCAGTGTGTCACCATCATTGTCGGCGCCATCGCCACATGAGTCTTCACCAGGGTCTGTTGCCAAATGGTTCCAGTTGGTATCGATGTGGAAGTTTGAAGGAAGGGTCACCCATGGGGTGAAACCATATGCATCCGTAGTCATATTGTACAGAGGCTTACCATTTGCATCCTTGATTGTAACCAGTGCATCATAGACCTGCGAATTGTCAGCCTTTACCTGATAACGTACTAATTCACCTTGTTCAACTTGGACACCCCAAGCAGTATTTTGGTTCTGAATATGAATCTTTGAGCGGTCAAAGTTCTGGATATCAGAGTAAGTGAATGTTGTTGCATTTGGATTTACTTCCATTGAAAGCGGCATGAATTTTGGAGGCCATTCAGCAGTTAATGGAGCTTGTATACACTCATCGGTATCCCATGGACACTCCGCACCCAGCCATGAAAGAGATACTGGATACATCTCATTCGCACCTGGGTCTGGCATGAACTCACTTTGAACTGCAACTCTGGATTCTGTGACATTGTAGATCTGACTTGCGTTGCTATACGTGTTTTCAGAGAAGTACGCTATTGAACCATACTTGTTACCATAATTATCGTCGTAAAGTGTGATATTTGCAGCAAATCCACCGACTTCAATATCGTTCCCTTGAGCGTTTACAATTCCGCCCTTTATTCTAAATCCATCACCCATATTGTTGGTGACGGTATTGTCGATGAATGTTGCAGATGACATGTAAACGTGGAATGCAGGACAAGCGAAGTCTCCGCCATACATGTATACAGAATTACAGGTTCCTGAATTGTTAGAGATTACGTTGTTTGCAAAATACAATCGTGCTTTGGTAGGTGATGGAACATTCCATCCCTGGTCCTTATGATGATACTCACCAATTAGCACAGGCTCTTTTGCAGTATTCAAGATAGTATTATTTTCTGCAGAAACATCGGACTCGCCATAAATCCAAAGTCCATTCCATCCACCGATTGGCCCAATTACGTTATTATTTGCAGTGACCATCGATGACCTAATACCCATTCCAGAACCTTCTCCAGCACCGGAAATTGTATTTCTTTCTGCAACAACAATAGCGCCGTCGTATGCAGTAATTCCTGCACCATCGGTCGGTGTGATTGTGTTATCAGAGATTACGAAAGTGTATGCCTGTCCGTTGGTTACAAGGTGAGAGTTGGTGTCGATAGCGTTACACTTTGTAGTAACTGTTGAATTGGTCAAGTAACCACTACTCGAGCGCAAGAATGCACCGTATGAATTCTGAGAAATTGAAATTGTATCCATGTTAACGAAAGAATCCTGTAAGTAAATTGCAGAGCGGCCTCCACCTTGAGTGCCACAATCTGTTTCTTCACCTGTGAATGCAGAGTTCAGAACTTGCATCACCACTAGACCCGCACCTGCGCCATATGCCTGTATTGCAGCACCATTGTAGCCTTGCGCATCGATACCCACAGCAAATGTTCCACCGTCTAGAGTTGGAGATGCCCCGTTAAATGCGAGCACGTTTGTTGTGTTTACATTGGTAAATGTAGGATTAGTAACGCTTAGACTTGCTCCGTCAAAAATCATAGCACCATACTTGATACTACCTTGTCCATCGATATCGACTGGAATTCCATATGCATTGTCGACAGTAACATGGTTCATTCTTGTTAGCGACTGATCGATTGTAGATGCTAGATAAATTCCAGAACCACAAGACATGTCAGGATTGTAGACACCAGTGACGTAGCAGCGTCCTGTTTGGTTTGCAACTGGTTCAGCAGCTGAACCCCAGATGAAACGGATTGGGGAGCCAGTACTCGCCTGTGATGCACCACAAGATGAATCACCAGCACAGATTGAACCCTGAATCTGGATATTCTTATCTGCTGGCACATTGATTGTGGTTCCTGCATTGATTATCAGTTTAGCACCACCAGCAACCAATAAGTCGCCATCTAGGTTCATTACGCCGGTCCAAGTTTCAGTACCAGTTATGGTTCCAGATGAGGTTTCATTTACTGCAGACACCACTGGTGCTGTTGATACCATAGCTACGAACAAAGACATCAAGAAAATGCCGACAAGGCCGAAACTCTTACTTTTTTGTGTATTTTTAGACATAGAAATACCTCTAACAAGCCTCCCACAGCCAAGTCCACCTTAACACATTGGTATACAAAACACCCCTATAGTATCATAAAAGGTCAATAATATCACATATTTTACCTGTAAAAAATATAATAATATCAATATTAGACTAAAGTATCGCTATTAGCGCGGTGTGAAAATGCTTTGCTGTGACCCGAATCTAAGATTCAGCATACTACAGAACTGCGTATTTCACTCAACCAACCTTTGCCATCTATTGCGCCATAGCCCCATCGGGAATTGTGTTCTTGACTCGAGTCTAGGGGTTGTGCAGAGTTCATCAAAGCAGTCTTTACTTGCTCAATACAATCAATATCTGGATCATTCATTAGTTGTGGTTCTGCTTCCAGTATCAAAGCGAGTATACCTGAAACAAACACAGTAGCATCGCTAGTCCCAGTTGAAGAGTAATACTCATCACCAGCAGCTGTAGAAATTATATTCACTCCTGGTGCTGAGATTTCAGGTTTGAGATGTGGATTAGAACGATTGACTCCATCATTCTCTTCGGGTGAACCAAGGGACGAACCACTCCAAACATTACCATCCTCATCTAATGCACCAACTGAAATTACTTCACGCACATTTGAGGGGCTCGCAACTCTACCATCATCTTCAGAACCACCATCATTACCTGCCGCAGATACAACGTACACCCCGTTTGCTAAAGCAAGTCCCACTGCATTTGCTGTATCGCCTTGGCGGGTTGCGTCAGGGTCGCTAATGCCACCCAATGATAATGAGATAATATCTGCTTCAAATGTGCGCCAACACCATTCGATAGCGTTTGCAACCAGGGATTCATCGCCGCTGTTTCCCCCTTCACCGTCATCACCCAATGCTGCAGCCATCCCTAGAGTAACTCCTGGAGCAACACCATTGAGATAGCCGTCTGAAACAAGTATTCCAGCCATCATTGTGCCATGTGAAAGAGTTCCACGATCAGTGGCTTGGCTTGAGCCTGAGAAAAAATCCTTGAAAACCAAATCGACATTTTGTAAATCAGGATGTGACAAATCGATTCCAGTATCGACCATACAAACACGAACTCCTTCTCCGGTTAGACCGGTGTCCTGCAAAGCTCTTGCACCTGAATCCTCGAATGCCCATTCAGAGTTTGGAGGTGGTATTTCAAGAACAAGAAGGCTTGCTGCTGCCCAAATGACTAGGCCGAGTATTAACAAAACACCTGCGCTAACTATTTTCTGAATATTACGCCTGGGCTGTGACACCACTACGACTGGCTCTGGAGCCCAACCTATTACCTCGCCACGCCAACCATCTTGATGTCCGATGGTGGACGAGTCAACAGCCGATAAGATTCTCGAATCAGTGGGCTCAGGAATGAAATCAACTCCTTTGAGTTCATCACCCTCCCACATAGTCTAACGCTATCGCCTTCAACCCTTGAACGTATGTCTTATTCCAACTCCAAAACTAACCCTTGTGAGGGGTTGTATCAAAGCAGGTATGCGTATCAGAAGCGACCAGATGATCCCTTACGTGCAGTCTTGTAACCACCGAATAATACCAAGATGGTTAGTATTACGATAACTGGCATCAAGAAGCTAGATTCCTCGCCGTCAGCAGTGTTAGAGAACTTGTAAGAAATATCTTCATCAGGTATCTCGTCACTAATAGGTGTACCAATAACTTCCACTGAGACCTTTAGGTAAGCAGTACCTGGCGGCATGTCTGAATACGGGAACTCAGCCCATGCTTGACCCGGCTCAACTACACCATTTGCATCTGTGGATGCAGCAGGTACTGTGATTGTGATCTGCTTTTGGGAGTAATCAGTACCTTCTTGAGCCGATTCTAAGTAAACAATTACATCATCAGCGGTTAGGAAACCAGTATTTTCAATTGGTATTCTGAATANNCCNTCTNNNTTNGCCAAAGCATCAGCAGAGCGTGGCTCNATTGATTCTGTGAGGATAGACAGAGTTGCAACTGAAATTATTACGTTAGTNGATTCCTCTTGNGTNTCATAATCACCTTCACTGTCTGCAGTGAAATCAACGTCACAGTTTTGTTCGGTTGAATTNGCAGGTGCAAATATTGTGAATGATTGNCTGCGTTCATTGTCAGCAGCAACTGTCAGATTAGAGATTGGAGGGGTAACTANCCATCCNGCATCTACACAAGACTCNTCAAGAGTAGGTNGTANTGCAATAGTGTCATCACCATTTCCGTTGTTAGAAACTGTNAGAGTAACNAATGTNTCTCCTCCNTCAGCAACNCCGTACTTGTCATCAACTCCANNTANTGAGATGTTATACTGTTGAGGGACGTTCACACGGANACTNGCTTCACTNATTCCACCATCAGATGCGAATCTCATGTTAACTGCATGACCATCATCGTANGTTTGAGTCTGGTTCTGCAACGGCAGAGTAACTCTGACATCGATTTCACGGTAAAGAACTTGGTTGGTNTCTGAATTGTCNACTCCAATACCCATNCCAACATCCATGATGTTAGTCCAATTNCCTGCATCAACATCATTGTACTCGATTGTCCAGAAATCAGAATCCTGTGAAACACTTACNCCAGAAGATGCTGTAAATTCATCTGCAATTTCAGTACCCTCGTAAGTTAATCCAAGTCGCAAAGTGATGACTTCATATCCGTTATCATCGTTAGCAATAGCAGTGACTTCAGATAAATCTCCATCTGTAATTACCGCTGTACTTTCTGTAATCGAGATAATTTCAACAACCATATCAGAATTAATTCTACGGTTGAAGTCCATTACACGATCTTCTGCTGTAGCTTGCATTACAGTAACTGTGATTCCAGAATTGTATTCCATGTCAAGGTTCATCTCATGCTGTACTGTTTCGAACTCACTGTCGAGTTCGACACAATTTACATCTTCACATGCAGGTAATACCATGCTAAGTTCACCGTTCTCATCAAATTGAGTAATCCAAGAAANATCTCCAATTGTAATTTCAACATCTACTCCATCAGCAACATCGCCTGCATTGTAGACAATGTTGTCGATAGTTGTCCAAGTTGATGTAACAGATAATCTTCCTCCGAGTTCCATAACCAGGTCAATTGATGCACCTTCTTGCACTGATGCTTCAAGGAGTCCGACAACTATTCCGCCGCCATTCTCATCCGAATCCGAACCTTCTACTACAACTATCCAATCTCCTGGCTGAATTACTCCAGTCCATGACAANGTGTTGTTTTCATAGGTTGTATCAGTGATAGTCACAGTATCACGAACGATTCCCTTTGCAGGGTAAAGTGTGACTGTTGCACCTTCAAGTCTTGTACTGATTCCTGTGATGTCGGTAACATTTCCAGAAACTGAAACTACACCTGCGCTCATCTCGAAATCACGGCTCTCGTGAGTATCATTTACNGCATAGAAGCTGTTGTTTCCGTCAGTATATGTTACAGTAGAGAATCCTTCCTTCATTGCGACAACTGAGTAGTTATCTCTGATTGGAACGAATAGAGACCAGACTCCATCTTCATCGGTAGTCAAATTCTCGTCCAGGCCATTTTCACTTGTTATTGTGACATTTACGCCTTCTATGCCTTCATTGTTACTAGGTTCATCGTTTTCATCAAGGTCCCAATAGATCTTGCCTCCAACCTTAACCCACTTGTCAACTAGTACGACACCGGTTTCCCAAGAACTGTTGACCATTGCATCTGCGGAGTTGTGAACTCCTTCAGACAAAATCCACATCTCTAGGTTCTCAGTGAGGTTCATTGNCAATGTCCAGTTACCTGGCATCAATACTTCGCTAATCATTCCTTCATTGTCTGAAGGACCTAGGCTTACATTGCCCAATCCATCGAGGCTAACTGCGGTTACACGTGTTGAAGTGATATTCACTCCAGTCAATGCTTCTTGTAGTTGCATTGTAACAACCATTGCAGTCTTNGTCTTCCAAACTATGTCTGAAATTGGACCTTCAACTGTTATGAAATCACGGAATATTTCGGTTTCATTACTGTCCGCTTCATAGTCTGCAACTTCCACATACCATTCGCCCTGAGGCACGTAATCTGCGAATGTTCCATTCTCATCTGTTGTTAGAGGATGGAAGTCATCGCCAGCTTCGTTACGGAGCCAGACCGTTGAGTTATCCATAGGGAAGCCACTTTCCATCAACACAGTTCCGCTTACTAGGAACTCTGGTGAAAGCATGATATCAATCGATTCACCAGATGGTGCAAGACCGATGTCAATGTTTGGTAAAGCAGAAGCATANNNNCGGTAGTCACTTGCATTTTCATCNCGAGGGTTGTCTTCTGCCATCTCAATGATATAGTTNCCAACAGANAGTTCGACTGTTAATTCCCCTGTTACTGAATCATACATATCTTCTGTAACTTCTAAGTCAAGACCGAAGTCGTTGATTGACTTGATTAGTATCTGTGGTGAGATCGCAGTTCCGTTTTCCCATACTCCATCGAAATTACTGTCAAGGAATATGCGTAGCGTTAGTGAAACATTAGCAGGGTTTGCAATTAACTCAACTTGTCCTGAAGTGTTTTCAGTGTCTAATTCAACTGCAGCTACATTCATGTCAGCGTTGGACACTGTAAGAGTCCAATTGCCGTCATTCAGATACATTAGGAATGTTCCTGCATCGTCTATTTCATCACGCCATTCTAGTCCGTTTTCATTAGTTGCAATAACTTCAGCACCTTCAGAGCCAGAAATACCGTCTCCCCAAGTTACTCCAGAACCGTTGATTGGGGAATCTCTTACCCAAACTGTTCCTTGTACGATGTCTGTACTGAGTAAGAACAAATCAGCGTCTGCTACTTGAGATGCATTCTCAACCAACATTCCAGCACCTAATGTGCTTGCTCCAAAGTCGGTGTCCACTGTGACGTGGAATACAACGCCTTCAGGTAATCGAAGTGAATAAGTACCATTTACAGAATCAGTTGTCGTTTCTAGAATGATCAAACCAGAACGAGCCTCTACTCCAACATTGGTTGCTCCTTCACGGTCTTCTTCTGGGATGTCGGATGGAGTATCGAATTGACCAGTTGTAATCAACAACTCATCAAATGACCAGACTGTACCGTTAAGCCAAACGCTTACTGCATAATCCAAGTCTAATTCTAAATCATCAGTTGTTACCTCAACTTCATGCCATAGTACAAAGTTTTCATCAGTTTCATCAGATATAATCCATTGACCCATGTCAATTTCAACATATACTACACCGTTCTCATCAGACTCTGCTGTAACCACATACTGGTTCAAATCAGTGCTTTCGACGTTGGTGAAGGTTACTGTTCGATTCGACAAATCAAGCCCTGCTTCATCAGAATTCAGGTTGATAGTAATATCACGCTTTGTTGGAACCGATGTTGCCATAGTTATATTTTCAGATTCTAATCCAACACTAAAGTTAGTCTCAGTCTCATACCATCCGTCTTGGTCGATGTCGACTCTCCACTGGTATTCACCAGTGGCTAGTGGTCCATAACTGAATGAACCATTTTCATCGGTTAGTATTTCCACAGGAGCTGTTCCTTCATCTAATTCGAAATCAATCAATTCGATTGTCGTATTAGCCAAAGGTGTTGGGCTTCCATCAGTAGTGTAATCNGCATAAAGAATATCTTCGAAGATTGAACCAGGTAGAGTCATTTCAATACCTGCTGTTGGTTCAATAGATACATCAACTGGGTCTGGGAGAAGGATCTCTCGACCATTCTCCATAACTGCAACCATATTGTAAGTACCAGGCATTAATCCAGTCTTGTAGAATGAACCAGGTGAAACCATTGGTCCAGAGAAGGTACCTTCACCTATGAANAATCCAGTTCCNTTTGCAGTACCNATTCCTTCGTATACTCCAGTTCCTTCNAATGTNTCTCCATCAAGATACTTGACNACAATTACCTGACCGTCTGCAGTCATTCTNCCNCTNGCATTGANTATTCCNTGGAACAGGTAAGTATCTGCATCGCTAGTTAAACAAGCGGTGTGAGTATTGACGACTGTTTCATCATCAACTGTTTCATTCCAAGTTGGTAGACTTGTAACAGTTTCATTTCCTACAACTTCAGAATCACATNCAGGAGCATCGTAATCAATCCANGTNGCNACNATTGAACCTGAACCATCGAAAGATGCATTTGCAGTGTATGATCGTCCATCTTCAACAGCACGAGTGTAGTTTCCTGTGAATCCTCTTACCAATCCGGTNTTTCCTTGAGTATCAAAGGTACCATCTTCTGTGAAAATTACTTCACCTGTACCCTGAATGACTCTTGAATCGCCATCTTCGGTTGTGAATGAACCACTGGTAGTTGTNACNGTNTAGTTGTCAGTCATNTCCCAGATNTTNCGTAGAATGAATTCTACACCATCTATTGCTTGTCCTTCAAAGGATTCGTGNCCGGACCATGTTACAGTACCAGAAATTCCACTNGCANCNACTGTTATGTCNAAATTNCCATCGAAGTCNGAGANCCTATCTGCCTCATCTCCNGTGATGTTCTGAGTTACTTCACCCATCCAGGTCATGTTGGAGACCTTTCCAAGTAGTGCTGTGATTATGTTTGTATCACGGTNTTCGTTAGTCTCAACTGTCAANTCACCCAGTCCAGATGCATACTCTCCAGATTTGAANACATCTCTTGCTGCNACATCGTTGAACTCTCCTGCAAATGCAGTAGCTCGGATTTTACCAGCAGGNACNGTGTAAGACCAGTCGCCATTTTCATCAGCATCGGTGTAACCGATTGGAATCCAATAGGTNTCATTGTCCAAGTCAACTTCNCCTTCNCCAGAGAATGCATCTCTCTCNAGAAGAATCCTAACATTAGGCATAGCGTCTAGATTGTCATCGACTGATAGTGCGACATTTCCTCCGACTTCTACACCAGGATAGTACTTCAGAATCTTGACAAGAGTATTTGCTTGGCCAAGAGTATCAAACTCATTTTCAGCATTATACCAGTTTGCTATAACGAAGTGGTTCATCATTGCACCAGGCAATGGAACCGCATTTGTCATCATCGAGTTTGGCGTACCTGATTGTCCAAAGTGTTGACCTGGTTGTTCGGTTGTAGCGAAACCAAGAGACGATGCTCCATAACCAACGTAAGTTCTTGCAAGCATTGTGTCAAAGAACGCAGGTGTGTGGTCAATTCTGATATCGACCAAATTTAGAGGTTCGAAGTTTGTAGCACCTGATTGCTGGTTTAGAATATCCTTGCGCATTTCTTCATCGAATTCTTCACGAGTCATTTCATCATTGAATTGACCACGTGCAGTCATGTACACTTCATCCATGAAGGTACCAGTGTCTTGTCCAGAAAGAATAGTTGGAGCAGC
>PAEE01000052.1 GCA_002701145.1 Methanobacteriota archaeon | reverse complement strand
GTTACGATGTAAGCTCTATCTTCAACAAACCTTGCAGACCAGATTGTTTCATTGTATGCGATACCATCTACTCGGCCAATCTCTAGTAGATTGGACTGCCCCGTAGTGCTGTTTTCTGTCAGAGACAGGGTGATGACGTGAGATTCCATCGGCTCTGGATTTTCCATCCACCAACGTCCCCATTGGCCTGTTGTTGTAGCAACTCGAACCACATCTTCGTGTTCTGAAATTGAAAATTGATTTTGGATTGTGCCCTCAACCCTGCCGGAACCGGAATATTTTGTCTCCCCTGATTCACTAATATCGAATGAATGAATATTAGTGGCTTCATCAATTCCATCATTGCCCCAGAACCACCACCAGTCCCAAGCGTTTTCAGTGATTATCAAAGTGTCTTGTGAAGAATAAACAAGGGGCCAGTTGCCAACAATGTGGTCTGCTTCAAAATTTAAATCCTCAGAGACTAAATCGATTGTAAAGATGCTAGTATATCCTCGGTTAAGGGCCGATTCCGGTGCTGCGAAGTCCGAGCAATCGTCGCCATTCATGTGGTGAGTGATTATCTGGTTGCCAATTCTTTCGTGAACTTGTGGTAAAATATCTTCCAAACTAATTTCTTCCAACACCTTTTGATTATGACTTATTGCTGCCGCTGCTGCTTGTTGTCGAATCACTTTACGCTCTTCGCCATCATAATCGTAATCCCAATAATTATCCGGATACTCAAGCCAAGTGCGTAGGTCGGGAATATTCATCCAGGTATGGGTGACGGTTCTTACAGTTCCATCAACTTCTCTCGCAGTCATGTAATTTCCCTCAATGTATAATTCTCGATTCTCGACTGGATCTGAGCTGTTCGATACATTGTAGACTGTAAATTTAGTCAAAGTACTGGTTCTCCAACTATTCCATTCGCCACCCCAGCCCATCGCCTCTGCAAGTGGATCTTCTTGGTTGATGCTCCAACTAGAGATTGTAGAAACCACTACTAATCTATCATCATTAAGCATCATAGCAACAGGGGTGCCTTCTATTTCAGTTGAAGAAGCATGCTCTATTTCTCCAAACTCAGGAATATCCATTATGTGTAGTAAACCGTTGTCAAGGAAGTATATGTGGTATCCATCAGTCTTTACGAAATCTGCTTCATCGACTCCTTGCTCTTGATTATTAGTTCCTGAAAAATCCGAACCTTCTGTACGAGTCTTGGGGGCGCTTGAAGGAGATGCACCTCCATCTGAAGATTCCATGACCATGTCATCTTCCATCCAACCCCCGCCCCAATAATAGACCTCGTCTATAGCTTGAATTAAACTGGTTCTAGTTTCTTCCTCGATACTCAATTTTAGAGATTCTTCTAAATCGTTGCAATCTGAATAAGTCAGGAGGTTTGGAGAGCCAATGGACCGCTTGGTTTGTTCGCCCAAGTCTGGATTGAGAATGATTTGTTCCTCTTCATCACCAGAGCCATCAAACACCCCAGTACATCCAGACATACCCATTAGCAGAACTAAAAAAATCGCCAATGTTGATGTTGTGAAATTCTGACGCATATATGGCGCTGGCGGTTAATATATAATGTAACATTGGTAACATGAGTGGTACTTTGGACCCATTAAAATATCAATGAGCAGTGTCGACGAGGTTATTATGACGAGTTCGGAAATCAGCCCTTTCAAGAAATGGGTAATGCGCCAATATTGGCGTATGCAACAATCTCAATCAATAATTTCGATGGGATTATTGGGTTCTACTCTTACCTTGATTTTGTGGCCATATGTTAGCTGGAGATTCTCGGCAGGGTGCGATTCTGGAATATGTTTTACCAACTCAGTATTGGGAATTCCCGCCACGTACATTGGATTGCTTAGCATATTCTTCACTTTGGTTCTAATCGTTCTCAGTGTAGGCTATCTTTACGATAGAGTGTTTTCATTATGGACTGCTCAAAGAAGTGTGGATTTTGAAAGAAATCCGTTTTGGACCTACGCTCTATCGCCAATGTTCATGATGAACATGGCAATGACTGCGGAAAATCTCAAGCGTAACAGCCCTGATGATGCAGAGATGCAAAGTCAAATGGATTGGATACTGGAATATTGCAGTAAAAATGCAGACACAGAAATGTGGGCAAGAACTGTACAGCACTGGGATAAGCACCTAGACGAAACCCCAACATTTTGGTTCCTTGATGAAGAGGTTATGGCTAAGGCGAGATCTCAGAAGATAGAGGATGAGAGTTGATGGGAATAGAAATTGAGCGACGATTCTTCATAGATGGTCGTGGAGAAAAGCCTTGGCGCGGAGACAGGGCTCTAGCGATATTCCAATGCTATCTAACCGGAGTTAAGTTAGATGGGGGCAATATTGTTTGGAATGGGCACAATTTGGCTAAGGGAGAAGATGGCTTAGTGAACATAAGGACTTGGAGAATTAGATTACAAGACGGTAGGGCTACCCTAACTGCAAAGGGCTCAAGAACTGGAGCAACTGCTACGGAGTTTGAATGGCCTCTTTCGAAAGATTTGTTCGATTCTCTTTCGCTCGAAGGGTTGCCAAGCGTAACTAAAACACGATACCTTTGGGATGGCGAAGACGGTTTATTGTGGGAGGTTGATGAATTTGAATCTCCCTTAGAAGGGTTAATCATCGCTGAAGTTGAATTGGAAAGTGAAAGCCAACCTGTGATTATTCCATCTTGGACCGGTTTGGAATTGACTGGCATCAAAGGCTGGTCTAATGCATCACTGGCTAGAATGTTGAATGATGCAATGCTTCCTTGATTCTTTGTAATTCCTCGCTACTCAGAGAGGGGTGGACTGGAATTGCGACCAACTTATGAGCAATCAAATCGCAATTAGGTAGGCTGATTTCATGCTGGAAGTGTTCAGAATAAACTTGGTGGCGGTTGCACGGTATTGGGTAGTGGACTCTTGCATCAATTCCTTTACTATCAAAATAAGAGATTACTGAAGTGGGTTCGTCTGACAAAATGCACAATTGGTGCCAAGCGTGCTGACTATTCTCACGAATCTTTGTTGAATGGTTTAACTCGTCTGAGTTTTCTCTTCTTTTGGAAATCCAACTATCGATATGTTTCAACTGAACTCTACCTACTGCGGCATTGACTTCACTCATTCGTAAATTGGTGCCTAACTCAACGGATTCCAAGGTATCGTCCCGGCCATGATCGACCAGGCGTTTCAAACGCTCAGCAAGTTCTGGACGAGTAGTGGTTACCATCCCTCCTTCACCTCCGACTGCCATATTCTTAGAAGGGAAAAAGGAGAAGCAGGCAATATCTCCAATCGCCCCTGCCATTTTCCCTTCAAGTAACGCTCCGTGTGCTTGAGCAGCATCTTCGATTAGAGAGATTCCATGAGAATCACAAATCGTTCGTAGACGAGGAGAAAATGCTTGACCAAAAATATGTACTCCAATTACAGCTTTTGTTTTAGAAGTGATTTTTGACTCGACGTCATCTGGGGAAATACACCAATATTCTTCTTCGATATCTGCAAACACAGGAGTTGCGCCGACTAAACTTACAGCCGTTGCTGTTGCAATGAAAGTCATTCCAGGAACTATTACTTCGTCTCCAGGGCCAATATCTAGCAAGCGCATAGCAGCCCATAATGCCGCTGAGCCACTCTGACAAGGTACTGCAGAAATCGCACCACACCAATTTGCAAATTCCTCGCCAAACGCTCTGGCCTGCGGGCCCTTAACCCAACGGCCACTAGATAATGCTGATACTGCGGCTTTCTCGCACTCGGCATCCCAGTATGGCTTGGCTAAAGCAATACGAGTCATGTCTCGGCGAAGAGGTTCGCCTCCTTGAGTGTGTCCCGCCAACTGCGCGGTAGTAGTCATCCTCAAGAGGGCGGGCATTGTTGGCTGGCTCATGTCGGAGGAGGATACTCATGAATTGAGAGACCTCGTCGATGATATTCTTGAAACTCCTCAACCAAAACGGAAGAAGAAAATAAAGGCGAAGGGGATGCTTCTTGGTGAGAGAAGAGACACCGGAGATATTGTTCAAATCGACAAGATGGTTTTGGCTAGACATGCTGCCATGTTAGGTTCTACTGGTTCTGGAAAAACCGTGATGGCTAAGACCGTTATTGAGGAGGCTGCTTTGGCTGGAATTCCCGCCCTAATTCTCGACCCTCAAGGAGACTTAGCAAGACTCGCATTAGCTATTGATGAAGGTGATTTAACCGAGCAAGGTGGCGAAGTAGACCGAATGAAAAAACTGATTTCAAAAATGGAAGTTAGAATTTGGACTCCTCTAAGGTCGAAAGGTTTGCCATTATGCATCGACCCTTTTCGTTCACCCCCTGCGGATTTAGACCCTGAAGAAGCAATCACAGCATGGGACATGGTGGCTGCTGGATTCAGTAATCTTGCCGGATTTGATGTTGAAAAAACACAAGGGAAGGTTGTCAAACCATTCCTATACGAAGTGCTGGTTAATGGAACCAGACTAGGTCTTGATGTCGGTGACTTCCAAGGTTTGGCTAAAGTTGTAAGAGAGCCTCAAGATTGTTTCACAAGAGCATTGTATCCTCAGGCCTTTATCGATGTGGAAGATGAAGAAAAGCCAGATATTCCCACTTGGGAGGAGATCATGTTTGAACATGGTCTGAGAGATTATGATGAGATGCTGCCTAAGTCGACTAGAAACGACCTTGCAAGGCGCTTATCGGCATTCAGTAGTGGTGTCAATCAGTTACTATTTTCAAACGGTGTACCGATTGACATCGATTCGTTTTGTGAACCGGCAATGCCAGGGAAAGTGCCACTTAACATCGTATATCTCAATACGATTCAAGATGAGGCTCAAAAGCAATATTTCGTNCAAGAATTGNCNCGTGAATTATACGATTGGATGTTAACTCAGCAACCTGCGGAAGGGGAATTGAAATTACTATTCTTCATGGATGAAGTTGCTCCATATTTACCACCTCACCCAAGGAATCCACCTGCTAAAGATTTGATTAAACTGATTTTCAAGCAGGCGAGAAAATATGGTGTTGCGTGTGTCTTGGCAACACAAAATGTATCCGACGTNGATTACAAGATTCTCGCCCAAGCAAATACTACTTTCATTGGTAGATTTACTCAGCCCCAAGATGTCGAAAAGGTCCGGCATTTGTTGAAAGAAAGTGGTGGAGACCAAGACTTAGTGAAACAACTTCCAACCCTTGGTCCTGGTCAATTCCAGATGGTTGCTCCAGACGTAGACCCTGCTCCCGTTCCAATTCAATGTCGCTGGCTATACACAGATCACGGTGCGCCGTTGAATGAAGACCAAGTCGAAGAGGCTACAACTCCAGAGATTAGAGCTTGGGCGAAGGCGAGGAGTGCTGGAAAAGGACGCAGTAGAGGAAGAGGCGCAGCAGCAGCCGCCGCCAGAGGTTCAAAATGGACTGGTTCTAACGAAGATGATTCTGAAGGAATTGTCGAATCTGCCCGATTAAAATCAGTTGGTGGAATGACCGCTGCTGCCCAAGGCGTGGTAGATGATTCCGCATTCGAAGTTCGTCTTATGGGAGGTTTGTCTGTATTGAAAGACGGGCGCGACCCGCTCTATGTCATGCAAGCAACCGTGAATGCAACCACGGCACTAGTAATGGCTTGGACATTGGTTGCAATATTGCTTGCATGGAGAGATACTTCACTAGAATGGTGGTGGCTTGCTGGGAGTTTTGTATTGACTTTCAGTGTAGGTTTGGTAATTTCACTCGAGATGGTGCTATCTCATGATGCTGAATTACTACGTAAGTTGGGAAGTTTTGCTAGAACCTCTCAATTATTGATAATTGGATGGTTGTGGGGCTTGCTATATTGGTCATTCAATGGCCTGGATTTGTACGGAGCTGAGCCTTTGCTTGAAGTGGTAATTGTTTGGTTGACATTATTCCTTGTTATCGATGGTTGGAATCGTTTCAAGTTGGGTAGAATTCGTTGGAACGGAGGTAATGCTCTCTCGAAGCTAAAGGGGATTACTGCGGTACTAACCGACACACAACTTACCGAAATGCAATCTAATTCAAAGCAAATTTTAGCAGGTATGAGGTGGATTTTAGATCTGGCGACTCTAACGTGGTTATGCGTTCTACTAATCGAGGTCCCTGATGGATATTGGGCTAGGCCGACATTGTGGTTAGCATCATTATACGCTCTAACATTTGGTGCTGAAACGTGGCTTAGACTGCGTGGAAGAATGCCAGAGGTGTTGGCTTGAGTAATGATTTTGTTCCACTCGAATGGAATGAATTACCTGAAGATGAAATGAAACAGAGAGCCACTGCTCTGTATGAACAGATGAATTTACGTCGTACAACACGGCACTTCTCTGAGAGAACAGTTCCAAGGGAGTTAATCGAGAAAGCGATTATGTGCGCCTCTACCGCCCCTAGCGGAGCACATTTGCAACCTTGGACATTTGTTGCTGTTAGTAACGCTGAAATGAAAATGAAAATGCGAGAAGCGGCTGAGATTGAAGAAGAAAAGACATATTCTGAAAGGATGCCTGAGGCTTGGCAGGAAGTTTTGCAACCGCTCGGGACAGATGCGGTGAAGGAGCACATGACTACTGCTCCTTGGCTGGTTATCTTGTTTAGGCAATCCAANCGTATGCGCCCTAATGGGGAATTTGGCCCCACTTACTATTCTACAGAATCTTGTGGTATTGCTGCTGGTATGTTCATTCAAGCCATACACAACATGGGTTTAGTCACCCTTACTCACACCCCCTCGCCAATGGGCTTTCTTAGGGAAATATTAGGCAGGCCAGCCCACGAACANGCGATGTTGGTAATGCCTGTTGGATATCCTGCAGAAGATGCTGCTGTACCTAATCTGTCGAGGAAGCCACTGGAAGATGTGGCTATTTTCGTCGAATAATCACAGTGAAGTGATATCGTTTCTTTCTTTGCTGATACCTAGTTCTTTGATTGCCTTNTCATAGACTTCNGCTTTGATTTGCTTNGAGCGAACCAAGGAAGATAGTGCGGCTAATGTAATGTGTTGAGCGTCAATTTCGAAGAACCTTCGTAAGTTTGGCCTGGTGTCTGAACGCCCGAAACCATCTGTTCCCAAAACCATGAAATCTCCACCAACCCATTGGCGGATCATATCTGGAACTGCGATTTGGTTATCGCTAACCGCAATAGTTGGATAAGTTCCATCTCCCAGAATCTGTTCAACATATGGAATTAGGCGTGCGCTATCTGGGCTGAGACGATTGTCTCTCTCGCATTCAAGTCCCTCTCTGCGAAGTTCGCCATATGACGTAGCCGACCAAATCTCTGAACGAACCCCGTAGGTTTCTAGGACTTCAACTGCAGATAATAGTTGAAGCATAATTGGACCTGAACCAATCAATCTAACTATTGGTCCGTCGCCCTTTGGAGCACTACGTAACTTGTATGCTCCTTTGACTATCCCTTCATCTACACCGGCTGGCTTTGGAGGCATTGGGTGGTTTTCATTGTAGACTGCGATGTAATACATCAAGTCCTTTTCATCCACATACATTTCATCGATACCGGCTCGGATAATGGTTGCCAACTCGTAAGCAAACGCTGGGTCATAAGCCCTGATTGCTGGATTGGTGTGAGCCATTAGCAAACTGTGTCCGTCTTGATGTTGAAGTCCTTCTCCGTTCAAAGTAGTTCTACCACTAGTGGCTCCAATCAAGAAGCCTCGAGCTCTTTGGTCTGCTGCTGACCAAATTAAGTCAGCAACTCTTTGGAAACCGAACATGCTGTAGAAGATGTAGAACGGAATTGTGGCGCATCCTTGTGTTGAATAAGAGGTTGCGCTTGCAATGAAAGTAGACATGGCTCCTGCTTCGGAAATNCCTTCTTCGAATAGTTGTCCTTTCTCGCTTTCTTTGTATTTCATCAACATTTTGTGATCTACTGGAGTGTACAACTGCCCTTCTGGGTGATATATTCCAAATTGAGCGAATAGTGGGTCCATTCCGAAAGTTCTAGCCTCATCCGGCACAACTGGAACTACTCTCTCGCCGATTGATTTGTCTTTCATCAACCCNCTCAACAGNCGAACAAATGCCATTGTTGTGGACACTTGCATTTTGCCTTTTGTTCCTTCATCAAAGGTAGAATATCCCTCCGGNCCTGGNGGCTGTAAATTAGTAGGAGGTGCTCTTCTTTCTGGACAGAATCCGCCCATTTCTTCTCGCCTTTTCTTGAGGTAGGCGACGACTTCTGGAACATCTTTAGGCTCGATAAATGGGTACTCTTTCAATTCTTCATCGGTGAATGATAAATTTAGGTCATCTCGCATCCATTTGATACTGTCTTCATCGGCCTTTTTCTTACCATGAGTGGAGTTGCGTCCTGCGAAAGCAGGCCCTAATCCGTATCCCTTAATTGTACGAGCAAAGATGATTGTTGGCTTGTCATCACATGCCTCAGCAGCAGCGTATGCTGCATTGATTTTGACCATGTCGTGGCCTCCAAGNTTAGANGCTAATGCCTCTAAATCTTCATCTCCGAGATGAGAGACCATCGCTTTCAGCTGTGGAGTATTGAATAATTCATTTCTGAAGGTTGTAGCGTCGCTAGTAAAGATTCGCTGCTCATCACCATCAACCAACTCTTGCAAGCGGTTTGCAAGAATACCTTCTGAGTCTCTAGCGAATAGGTCGTCCCACATACAACCCCAGAGGATTTTGATTACATTCCATCCTGAGCCTCGGAACCTACCTTCTAATTCCTGGACAATTTTCGAATTACCTCTAACTGGACCATCCAATCTTTGAAGATTACAATTCATTATCATAATGACATTGTCAAGGTTCTCTCTACCTGCAAGGGATAGTTGCGACAAAGATTCTGGTTCATCAGATTCGCCGTCACCCATCGTATACCATACACGTGAATTGGATGTGTCCGCCAATCCTCTACTAGTCAAATATCGATTGAATCTAGCTGTATGAATTGCAGTCATTCCACCAAGACCCATAGATACGCTAGGGTATTCCCAAAAATTAGGCATAAGACGAGGGTGGGGGTAAGAAGAGAGTCCGTTGCCATCACATTCAATTCTGAAATTGTCAATATTCTCTCTGGTTAAGCGCCCTTCAAGCCAAGCTCTGGCATAGACACCAGGGCTTGCATGTCCTTGCCAATATACGTGGTCGCCCCACCCATCAAGGTCCTTACCTCGATAGTAGTGGTTTTGACCAACTTCCCATAAGTGAGAGTTAGATGCGAAGGTGGAGATGTGTCCGCCGATGCCATCATTGGCTTTGTTAGCCCTAGTTACCATCATCATTGCATTCCAAGTAATGATTCCGTGAAGGCGNGCTTCCATTTCTAGGTCGCCGGGATATTTTGGTTGNCTCGAAGGATGAATGGTGTTGAGNTAAGGAGTGTTGACNACNTCCATGTCAACNCCTTCNTCACGGGCTGCTGCAATTGTTTGCAATAGCAACCTGTGGGCTCTTTCTGGACCAAGTGCNTCGCTAACCGCCCTGATGGCTTCTTGCCATTCCAGAGTCTGTTCAGGATCTGGGTCGGGTAAAGTATCGCGGAAGTCGTCACCACCCATGGGTATCTCTCCGGTTTGAATGGGACCCTAGTCCCCCTTTCAAGGAATCGCTTTACGCAGTCATCACACAATTGTACCAATTTTGAAGAATTGAGGCACATTCTTGCTCATTTTTAGAGGTCACNACATTGTTCGGAATTCCGCCACTAATGGCNGCATCTGCGATAGTTATTGAGCCCTTAACTGGAATGATTTCAATCGTTTTTGTGTGGTCCTTATACANCCCNACTTCAAACTTAATCCATGGNTCNGATTCGCCNACTAATANCCCAAACATGTCTGTGAATAAAAGACTAGAAAGGTCTTCTGCGCTGTGAAATGAGCAAAGTCCAGATAACGTTTNAAGAAGCGCTTCTGATTGAGGTTCTAATTCNGGTTTGGAGTCAATAAAGCCGGATTTGCTCATTGTCAAAAGGGGCATTTCATCCATAATATCGCACATCCGTATTTCATTTGTTAGCTTTATTCAAGTTGGAAATAATTCTGTGGAAGTGATGAACTCCCTGCTCTCTAGTCGGAGAATATCTGCCNCNATCATAGACNTTNGANCTCATTCCTTTTTGCACCATTTCGATTATTTCTTGGTCTTGNATCTCGACCGTNTCCAATATTGAGCCAGCACCTTGCTCGGCTAATTNAGAGTCGCCNACATATCCCTTATACAGAANCCTACATTGATTTGGCGAGACAGGGATAACAAGATTGAGTGACATNCCCCAGGGNTAGAAATTGAACATCATATTGGGAAATAGCCACAGGTAATACGCAGCAATATCTTCGCCTTCGTCTGGATGNCCAGGNGGTAAATCGAATTTCACATCACCNTCTACGGCCTTACCAATTTGNATTACTCCTCCTTCAAATGTTTCAGTAATATATCCAGAATAATCCAAGGCTTGATTTAATTCAGGATGTACAAATGGAATGTGAAACCCTTCTAGATAATTATCAACATAAAGCATCCAGTTTGCTGAAACTAGGTGGTCACGGTCTCGTGTTGGGTCGTGTTTTAGGGATTGAATATTCAGGAAGTCAAGTCGCGGTTTTAGAGNATCCCAGGGCAGAGGTTCGCAGTCTGATTGTGATGTGAAATACATTCCAAGATATTCTTCGATAGGGAATTGTGGAAGGTCGTCTCTTTCACTCGGAAAATCGATTGCCTGCTCAAATTCGGGCATGTTTCTNAAATTACCTTTCAGGTCGAAAGTTCGGCCGTGATAAGCGCATTGCAGGGTTTTCTTATCACANTCAGAAATTGCCAAACGCATGCCGCGATGAGTACATACATTCGACATGCATCTTACTTCATCGATGTTTGTTAAAATCATAGATTCGCCAGTTATAGATTCAATATGATTTAATGGCTTAATTGTAATAGATTCTAATTCTGATTTATGAGCGGCAAATTGCCATCCCGAAAAGACTGATTTTAGTGCATCAAATTCTTCTTCTCCAGTATAAAAATTCGAAGGAAGAGTTCTAGCCACACGAATGTCGGAGTCGATTAATTCCCCCGGCATAATGCAATTAGGAGGTTCAGATTCTTGAGGATTCGGTTTGTTTAATGATTGGTATATTTGAAGGGGGGCATCCATTAGCAAGGGCATGGAGGGCCGTTTCTGGTTTTCGAATTCCTATGCAGAAGCTGCAGGCCGCTTCATGATAGCATGCGACGACCTTCGAGACGCTGGCCATAAGGTAACTAGTGAGAGAATGGAAATTGGCATGACTGGCCCGGCTGGTGAACCCCTTTGCATCGATGTTGCTGTCATAGGCTCCCTTAAGTCGGGTAAAGTGATTCTATCGAGTAGTGGAGTTCACGGGGTTGAAGGTTATCCAGGTAGTGCAATTCAACTTGCAATAATGGATGATTTGACTAAGATAGAACCGTTCAAAAATTATGCAATTATCTTTGTTCATGTAATCAACCCCTATGGAATGGCTTGGTGGAGAAGATTCAATGAAAACAATGTGGACTTGAATCGTAATTTCTTAAAAAAAGGGCAAGAATACTCCGGAGTTCCAGACGGATACCACCACATCAGAGAATTCCTAAACCCTGAATCTCCTCCTCAAAAGAAGGAACGATGGTACAAGTTAAGGTCGCTCGCACTAATTATGAAGCACGGCTTCAATAACCTGAAACAATGGGCTGCTGAAGGACAATATGAAGATCCTAAGGCGATTCAATTTGGTGGTAAAGAACTTCAAGTCGGCCCAAAACTTCTACTTGATTGGTTGGATGAAAAACTCGAAGGTATCAGTAATATTTGGGCTATCGACTTGCATACTGGATTAGGCCCAAGTGGGCACGATACCTTGTTGATATCTGCTGGAACGAGTGATGAAAAGTTGGATTATCTTCAGAAATTATTCCCTGGCCATGTGGAAAGTCTAGACCCTAATGCGGGTGTAGGATACGAAATATTAGGCGATTTGCATCAAGGGTTAGAGGATAGGTACGATAGTATTGAATGGACTTCCGTCACTCAAGAATTTGGAACTTTCAAGCCAACAGAAGTTCTCAAAGCTAGCAGGGCCGAAAACCGATGGACACAGTGGGGGCAATATGTTGACCAAGTCGATGCTAGAAGGCATTGGAGTCGGGAAAATATGCTGAGAGCATTCAATCCAAAAGACGAGATTTGGCAAGCGAAGATAACTTCGAGAGGTCGTGCTGTTTTCAATAAAGCACGGGAAGACCTGCTAGGTTAACGCTTCATCCCGCGTGGAGATTTATTCATAAAGCGCCTATCCAAGCACCCACCAGTGAACACTATGGTGACTGTAGCAGATGTGGAAATGGCTCAGCAAGCATGGGGAAATGGAGTCGTTGAAATCGCTGCAGCGCACAATGCCGGATTGGATTATGTCCAACGTGCACACACTCATGTTGAAACGCTGTATGCGTACGATATTGGCCCAGTATTATTCAAACCAACCTTCGCCATAGAAGAGCAGTTTCGTCCAACTTTCGAGGGGGCTGTGTCATATTTCGTTGCTTCGAATGGCGCATGTCCTGAAGACAAAGGATTCGCATTAAAGGGTTGGACAAAGGTACGTTTTGAGAATGATGATGTTGTCATCAACGGCTCAACCGCCATGGTCATGGGCAATTATTTCTTTACCGCACCTAGCGGAGATGAAGTCAAAGTGGAGTTTTCGTTTGGATATATTGCTGATGATAACGGTGATTTGCGCATTCACCTTCATCACTCATCAGTACCTGCAAGTGCAGAGTGACTTTCCAATTAATAGATTGGAAGGAATTGCATAGTGATTTACAAGGTTTTCTTGGTAAGACTGAACATCAAAGCCAAGACAAGTAGCGCCCCAGATAATGTCAAACCACCCATACAAATTGCTCCAGCGGCTAAACCGGAGCCGTATTCTCCGGCTTCAGAACCATCATTACTGAAAGCTACAATCAGAGCCACGATAATAGTAAGAACGAGTATTGCGAATGAATAGCCATATATCTGACTCAATCCAAAGGCCGGCTTAATTTCAAATTGGTATTTACATTTAGGACACGTCAACATTCCAGAGTATCCTGAAGGGTACCTTAGTCCTGAACGGCAGGAACGGCAATAAGTTTCTATTTTTTCAACAGGCTTTCCAACAATGGTTTGAGTAGGAATCTGTTTGATTGATGTTGAGGTTATTTCTTCATCTTCGAGAACTAGAAATTCTTCTTCCGAGGCGCTTAGGCGCAAAATAAGTTCTGATTTATTTCCAGATACTGCGAGCCCTTGCTCTCTAAGGAGTTTTTTCAATTCTATAACGGTTAAAGAATCGTGGTCACCCATAGCATTCTCATATTGACGCTCAGCATAAGGTTTGAGGCGGCATAATATGGGAATGCGATGATGGTTGTTTATCGCATGGGAAATTATGATTTTTTATTCAATCGAGGGAAAAGAGCAGGAGTATTATCTCTGTATTTTTGATATTCAGGATCGTCTCCCCACTTTTCCAAAGCTCGTTTATCGAGTATAGGGATTCCACTGACTTTAGTTAAGAGAAGATAGATGAATACAGGCGAAATCCAAGCAAATCTTTCTAGACCTGTGAAGCAAGATATTCCAAAGAAGCCGATTCCTGTCCATAGAAGAATTTCTCCCAGGTAGTTGGGATGCCTGGAATAAGACCACAAGCCACTATCTATCCATTTGCCCTGATTACTAGGTTCTGCATTGAAAACTGTTTTTTGGTTATCTGCTATTGATTCAATGCCAAATCCAATTATCCATACTGACAAACCTATGCCATCCCAAATCCCTAATTCAGGTGCTGAACCTGCTTGACTATTGATTACAATCACTACTATCATTGTTAGGAAAACCCATAATGCTTGAAGAGTCCATGGCACAAGAAATCGGATAGGTGATGTTTTGAGTTCGTCGAATCGCCCATCTTTTCCGCTTCGATGAATACGAAGAAAAAGAAAACTTGACAACCGTAAAGACCAGATGACAACTAGTAAACTGACGATTAATTCTCGCAAACTTGGAGACTCGGACTGTGAGCCTGCCCAAAGGCTGAATCCAACTACTGTGAGAAACGTTAAGCAACCAATTAGGTCATAGAATCTCTCGGTTTTCATAATAGATGCAGGTATCCATGCTGCCCATTGTATACCGACACACATCGCTGCACAATATAGCACAGCGGAGTATCCATTCAAAGTGACTGAATCGTTTCCAACAGCACTAACCATCAAAAAAATAATGACAAACGTGACAGCTACAACGATCGATGTTAATCGCAAATCTTGACGGGTGGAATCCATTGCTATCATCTATTCTAGCATCATCATATTGTTAGTTATTCTGCATTCACATCTAAGCAGTGGGTAGACTTGCCACTTCCGTCCATGCCTTAAACCGCGACGAGCAAACCTTCTCGCCAGGAATCGTTCTTGTCTTGCCTACGGACGCGTTAGGCGTAATCAAAATAGTTCTATTGAGTGTAATATCGTCTCCAATAGAATTCGTATAGAAAAGTCATTTCCGTTCATAGAATGTAGCAATCATGCGAAGAAGCCTTGCTCTCTTGTTAATAGCCCTAATGATTACCTCTACCACTCTTGCTGG
>PAEE01000051.1 GCA_002701145.1 Methanobacteriota archaeon | reverse complement strand
ATGTGCAACATTTCTTTTTAGGTGTGTTCTTATCTCTTTTAAATTAATTTCATGTAGTTGATCCTTCTTTATTAGGAAAAACAAAATAATGGATACCCCCATAACGCTTCGATAGAATAATATTTCAAAAGTATCTATTTGAAGTGAAATCTCTTTTCCAGCAATAGCCATGGATGTAAGACATAAAACACCGCCAACCATCCATAAAGAGCCTTTTATAGTATCCGTCACGACCTATAAGCTCCCACAATATTTTCTTAAAATACCTTTAGGGTAACTAGCACTGACAACAAAATCTGGATCTGGGGTTAGGGTATTCTGAGACTTTGAAGACAAAAGGTCTCTATATTCATCAGATGTTCTCCAGAATTTAATGCTGTATTCTTGATTGTCTTCCCACCATTGAACCTCATCTTGAATTGTCCAAATATTATTTATTGAGACTAAATGTTTCTCAAGAGCAGTATTGGCATTTTTTGAATCTAAAAAATTATTATAAAAACCATCAATAACACTTTGTAGTTCTGCATTAGAGATTACATAATTAGCAATTACATTATCTAATCCATCAAGACCAATTTTGTTAATCCTCAAAGCTTCGTTGACATAATCTAACTTAGTGGCATCGACATATGAATAGGTTCTGTAGATTTCACTTTCATAAGCTTCGATTTGAATCTCGTCAAATACTCTTTCAATTTCATCAGCTAACTCAATACAATTATTTTTTTTATTGTCACTATCTAAAATTGTGTTTGCTGAGCAGAAACTGAAAAAAATTGAAAGGATTAATATTTTATGATTCACTTTTTTCTTTAACATGCCATCCTTTATTNAATGGTATAAGAAAAAGCGGGATAATTGTAAACATTAAGAAAAGATTTTTTGCACTATCCAATGAATAAGACTCAATTATATAACCAAAAAGACTAGAGCCTAAAGCTAGCCCAAATCCAACAGAGCTGCCTATCCAAGAATAAGCTTCCGTTAAAGTGTTATTTTTTGTTACGTTAGACACGTAACTGTTTGCAAGTAAAAATATTGGGCCAATGCCCAAACCGCTAAATAGNCCAGCCAGTAAAATCAAGTTTTTAGTTTTAAAAAAGAAAAATGTTGAAACTGATATCGCTAGGTACACGAATACAATATTGTAATTATTTAAATTCTTAGAATTACTGAAATAAAAACCATAAAATAATGCACTAAGCAGTGCTGTTGAACCATTAATTAAATAATAAAAAGCGGTTAGGTTTTTGATGTTATCTATATCTTCTTTTGCGACAACATAAACAGAAATTGAACTTAAGCAAGCACCTACAAATATTAACGTNATCAGTAAAGGTAATTTATTNTTTGAAATCCATATAGAGGTTTTCTCCTTATTAAAACTTTGATGGCTGNTAACTTCGATTGACTTTGAAAATACTACCCCNATAGTTCCAATTATTGAACTTACGATTGCTATATAAAGTGCGATAATAGGATTTAAATAATTCGACACAGTAGCAAAAACAGAAGGTCCTACCAAAAAATTAAGCTCATCTANTGAAGATTCTATTGCCTGAACTTTTTGATTNTCTGTTTCTTCCGTTATTACTTTCCAGTTTCTTCGGGTATATACTCCAATGTTTGGAACTGTTATACCTAGTAAAACTGANAGGATGATATAAACTATNTCTCTTTCAAATTCCCCAATANTTATGAGAAAGGAAGTAGCTATAAATCCAGTTAGCAAAAAGCTAGCAACCTTTTTTTGACCAATTTTATCTACCAATCTTCCATTTACAGGCTGAATTAAAGCGTTGGAAATGCTGAATCCTGCTGCCATAGCGCCACCTACTGCATAAGAGCCAGTCTTATAGTTTCCAAATATAACCATACCTACTTGGAGCATTGCGTAAGGTGCCCTCCCAAGGTATCCAAAAAATATTAAATTTTTTGCACCTTTGAGGCTTATAAGGGTTTTATAAGTTGATTCTTTAAGCACCTACATATTGTTGTACTCTTTTAGATTTAGGAGTGATTTAATTTATTACTTTAAAAATTTTTTTAATAGGTTCATAAATTTATCTTTGTCTGACTTTGTGACAACTCTAATATTTTGATTACTTTCTTCCACATTAAAGTAATCAACTATCGTTTGCCCTCTGGTAATTCCATCTCTGGTGTCGACTATTACATGTAGTTGCTCTGATTCTTCAATAATTGAATCATCTAAAGCAATAGCCATTGTGATTGGATCTGGTAAATCAAATCCATGAAAGCCATATGTTGTAAAAGTTAGTTCAATAAGTGTTTTTTGAATATCAACTGAAAAATTAGCTAACTTACTATTAAGAGATCTCAAATCTTTAATCTCCTCTTCTTTGAGCATGGCATATTTGTAGGAATTATCCCAACCAACCATTGTTATATTCAAATCTGATTCAAAACATATTTTTGCAGCTTCCGGGTCAACCCAGATGTTATATTCAGCCGCAGCTGATACATTGCCTGTGCCATCAGAAGTTCCACCCATTACATAACAGTGTTTTATTTTTTCTGATATTGATGGATCTTTTTGAATAGCTAGGGCAATATTTGTGAGTGGCCCAAGAGTTACAAGTGTTACTTCATTAGGGTTTTTGTTAACAGTATCTATTATAAAATCTATTGCATACTTGCCTTCATACTCTTCTGTAGATGGCTTTATGCCTATGTCACCCATGCCATCTATACCATGAACGCACTGCCCACTTGCAGAGCTCGATTTTAATGATTTTACATGCTCCATAAAATTTTTTAATTCATATATTTCCTCATACTCTCTAGTTAATGGTTTTTCTTCGCCGGCAAATACTTTCACTTTTTTTTCTGTCATGTCGATAGTTGATATGGTATTTTTAATTCCCTGTTGTAATGGGACATTTCCTGAAACCACGGTTATTCCTAGAATTTCAACGGAAGGATCTTGAAGTGCTAACAATATAGCTACAGCATCATCTGAACCAGTATCCGCATCTATTATAAACTTTTTCAAATTAGTACATCGTTGTAATAGTTAAGTGGTGGGGTCTGTGCGTAGCATGATATTGTTTCCAAAGCCTATAGTCAAGTTGTGGGATTATTATTTGTTTATCTAAAGGTCTTCTTTTATTAACTTCTTCTGTAAGTTTTGCGGTTGTATACAAGCTTACAGCTCGAATCTCAACCTCTTCTCGTGAATCCCTTTCGATTAGCTCACCATTCATAATTTTATTATTTAATGTTTCTGAATATGTGATAATTTTCATAACTTCTAGCGCAACTGGAACAATGTAATCTGCAAATGCGCTCATTTTATGCATATCCTCGACCACAAAATGGCCCCCTCCAGAGAGTTCTCCATGAATTCCCCAAAAAGCTAATTGAGCTAATTTATAAAAATGAACTTCCTGCCTATCTTCAAGAATTGTTTTATCATCAAATCTTGGAAATTCTTCAATTAGTCTTTCGATCAAACCTTCACCATCACTATATAATTTTTTCGGTCCTTTATTTATGAAATTAATCCAGTCTCCCTTGTATTCAGATGACAACTTTTCTCCAACCTCATTTAAGATTTTTAATCTTTCACTCATCATTGGCATTTCAATATTTCCAGAAAATATTTTATTCAATTTATCCATGTCTAATGATGAAAGTACATCACCATGGTAAAGTTTTGTACCGGTTGCAAGAGTCTCATTTATCTGAGTAAACATAGCTTCGCTATCTGAAAAAATATATCCGTCGCGTTCAATTTCATACTTGATACTCTTTTCAAAATCTGTAAAGGCAAAATTAAGAGTATTTACAAGAAGTGTTGTTCTAATTACTTCCTCAGGATTTTTTTTAGTTTTATTGTTCTGAGGAGAGGGAAATTCTTCATATGCCAGCCAGTCAGCCACATTTTCAATTTCTTGATTGTTTATTTGTATTTCTCGAAGGTTATTGATAACTGGGGTTAGAGAGCTTAATACTTTCGCATCCCAATCTATGTCCATATTTAAAATCATACTAGAAATGACTCTGACATGAAGATATAATTTAATGATGAATCCTAAAATATGTGTAGTTGGAAGCTCCAACATTGACCAGATTTCGTATGTGGAAAAAATACCTTCAGATGGAGAAACTGTTTTTGGTAATTCTTATCAAATGGGATTTGGCGGCAAGGGCGCTAATCAAGCAGTGATGGCTGGACTATTAGGTGCGGAGACTTTCATGATTACATGCCTTGGTGATGATGTTTATGCAGATATGACAATTGACAATTACATAAAATGTGGTGTGAACGTAGAACATGTTCAAAGAGTAGATGGTTCAAGTGGTGTCGCACCAATTTGGGTAGATCAATCTGGACAAAACAGAATAATTGTAGTCTCTGGTGCAAATGACAAAATTGACGCACGGAAAGCTACTTCCTCATTATTGGAAATAGAAAATTTAAATGTATTAATTGGACAATTTGAAATACCTATGAGCGTTACTCAGGAAGTATTTTCAGTTGCAAAAGATACTGGCATTAAAACAATACTAAATCCAGCACCAGCAAAGATTCCTTCAAATGAATTACTCGAATTAACAGATTGGTTTGTACCAAATGAAGTAGAATTCTCAACAATTACAGGAACAGATGCTTATAACGATGACAACTTACTCTCTTATGCAAATACAATTTCATCTAATCTAATTGTTACCCTTGGGGAGAGTGGAGCCGCACTCGTTAAAGAGGATTCAGTAGTAAAAATATCAGCTCCAAATGTATCTGCTGTTGATACGACTGGTGCGGGAGATGCTTTTGTTGGAGCATTTGCTTTTGGGATAGCATCGGGACAGTCTCCAGAAGAATCAATATCTCTAGGGATACAAAAAGCAAGTGATTCCGTTACAAGAACTGGGACCCAGTCTTCTTATAAGGCTTAATGTAAAATGGTAGTAGTACCTTTACGCGAGCAGTTGATTATATTAGCAGCACTTGTCGGGGTGTTTATATTGATCCTAATAGATGATCGAAGATCTAAAAATAAAAACCATATACTAAATAGAATTTTTCACTATTTTCCAAATTTTAACAGTGATTTGCGTGTAGGGTTTTCCCTCATATTAGTTTCAGCAATTTGTGTTCTCTTTGGAGTTTACTTATACACCTCGCTAACAGTTTTAGCTGGCGGACTTTTCTTTCTTTACAAAGGAAGGAATTAAGAATCTTTTAACCAAAATCTAACTTTTGGTAAAACGGGGTCATTTAATTTTAAAGCAACTATCCCAACTCCTATAATTGCAGAACTCATTGAAAGTAACAAAATTAAGAATATAGAACTACTCGAGTTAAAAAAACCAACTATCAATGGGATAATAATAAAAATTGGCACCCTGAAAGCCGTCAGCATAGCATTAGTGTTTCCTGCATCGCCAACATCTCCCAACTCCACGGCTAAATTACTTTGTGAGGTATTGAATATCCCAAGACCAAGGCCAGCGAATATAAATATGAGATTCTGAAAAGTTGAACCAGTAGAAATAAAAATGATGCTTGCAACAAAATGCATACATAGTCCAAGTATGTATGTGTACTTGAACCCAGTTCTAATACCTATAATTGGAACAAAAAAACTTCCTATACTCTGACTTAATAATAAAAGCGTTACCCACATACCTAATCTGTTTGCTGGCATGTTATAAAAACTAATTAACCAAATACTAAAGAATGGTGTAATAGCTTCTGGAATAGCACTAAAAAAGTTTGATAAAGAGACTGCATTAAGTCCTACATTATTTTTATAAGTTTGTTTCCATATTTTTAACTGTGCTCCTAAAGCTTTAATCGAAAATTTTATGTCTGACCTATAACTTGTTTTAGGTTCTCTAATTAATAAAAGAGGAATCATTGAAATACTCGTTATTGTTATAACCAAGGTTAATCCAGATAGGTAACCCTTTATTAAGCCACTTTCTAAAATTTGTGAATCAACATATCTTGAAACTAAATATCCTGCAGCAGAACCAAAAGTTAAGTTTAATGCAAAAAATATTGATCGAAATTTATAAAGTACTCGAGAAACAAGGTCAAAGTATGAAGGAAGGATGGCTCCAGCACTAAATACAAAAACTATGTAGGCTCCGATAAAGAAAATAAATCCTACATCAGTCTCTAAATAATTTTTTAAGGTTAAGTATAAAAATACTATTCCTAGCCTCTCACATATGCCCCAGAAAATAACTGCATTCTTTGAGTCTTGTTCCTTATTTCTTCTTGCAGATGTTAAAAATTGTGAAAAAATACCAACAGCATAAAAGATAATTACGATCAAAGAGGGGGTATACCATTGATTAGAAATAGTTAAAGCGACATCAGGTAGGTAACTACCAGGAATTAATAAAGCAAATGCTGATCCAAACCCAATTGCATCAAAAATGAACATACAATAATTAAATATGTAATTTTTTTTTATAGAATCTTGGGTTTTACTCAATTAATTTTATTACTTTTTACCAAAAAGTCTTATAGCTATTCCAGCACCGAATATTATTGTAAGAAATGCAATCCCACAAAATCCTACTAAAAATACACCTACTCCAGGGCTTAATGAGAATCCAGTATCTGGTACAAAAGAATTTAGACTAATTCTTCCGTATATAACTAATATTACTGGTACTAATGCTGCGAGTGAAAAAACCGTTTCTTTGCTAGTAAATTTTTTATATCGTAGAAGAGTCCTTTCATTATCAGAACCAAATGCTCTTGTTTCTAAGCTCATAGATAGCTGCTGCACCCTATCAATAGCTCCTGCAAATACAGGAATAATGCTGGGTAATAATGCTTTGAAGCCTTGCGCTTGCATTGCTCTTGACTTTTGAGCCGATAATATTATTCCAAACTCTCTTTGGAGAATCGGGATCAGTTGCAAAGTAGTAGTAATCATAAAATTCACTGTGTATGGTACTTTTGCTCTTTGAAGTGCTGACGAAAGCTCTCCTGGATGAAGCGTCATCAACATCAATATAGACCAAGTGCATATGCATAGAATTCTACTACTAAATAGCATTCCATAAATTATTGACTCTGTGTATAAGGAAAAGGGTCCTAAATCCGCCAAATATTGAGGGTTATCAAAAACTGCAGGTGGTACTATCGACTGTAGAAAAATCATAGCAAAAGCAGCTGGCCCAAAAATTACCATAGTTCTTAAATAACTCGGAAGAGTTTTTGCAAGTACTACAAAAATTAAACCCACTGCAGTTAGTGCATAGTTTATGTAAGGATTCTTATTAAAAAAACAAAAGAAAACGAACGCAAGTACCCAATAAAACTTCACAAAGGGATGTGCCTTATGAAAAAAAGAATTTCCTGGAACATAAGCTCCTACAGGTACTCTAGCCATTAGTGCTTTCCTCCTTTATTTCTAAACTCGCTTCTAATATCATATTTATTGATTCTGTCATGTTTTCTTGATATTCCTCTTTTGTTAGTGACTCTCCTCGTGCTTGATCTCCAGCTACCAGTAGAACAGCTCCTGTACGAAGTCTCCTATAAGAACCGACTACAAATAAAGTTGCTGCTTCCATTTCAGAGCAAAGCACTCCTCCTTTTATCCAAGCATCCCATTTTTGTAATAATTCTGATGCTATAGGCATGTCCTCGGGGCTATGTTGTCCATAAAATGAATCTTTTGATTGAACTATCCCTGTATGGTAATTTAATTTAGCGCTAGATGCTGAATTAACTAAAGCCGCAACCATATCATGGGATGCGACTGCAGGAAACTCTATCGGCATATATTGTACTGAGGTTCCTTCATACCTAACAGCACCTGTAGCTATAACTTTATCTCCTACTTTTGTAAAATCTTGCATTGCTCCAGATGTCCCCATTCTGACAAATGTTTTAGCACCTATGTTGGCTAGCTCTTCAACAGCAATTGCAGTGGAGGGGCAGCCAATCCCTGTTGAGGTTACCGATACAGATCTTCCTTTATAGCTACCAGTCATTGTCTTATATTCCCTATTATCGGCAACTAACTCTGCGTTATCAAAATGATTGGCAATGAACTCTACTCTTCCTGGGTCGCCAGGTAGTATGACAAAATCTGCAACATCACCTTTTTTCATCTGAATGTGATATTGAGTTTCACTTTTTAAAAGGCCGCCTTTTTCTTTATTACTCATTTTTTCTATCCTTTTCCATAATATGAATACATTCTAAAACTAATTTTGTCATTTTTTTTACAGTTTCTTCATCTGAAACTTCCACAGCTAAAACTGCGCCTGCTTTTAATTTTTTTATTTGAGATATTGTAAACAAAGTTGCTGCCTCCATTTCAGATGCTCCTACACCTCCTTTTTGCCAAGCTTCCCATTTATTATTTAGATAAGGAGCAACTGGCATTCTTTCTGGTTCTACTTCTCCAAAAAAAGAGTCTTTTGACTGGCAAATCCCAACTTTTGTCTCAATGTCTAAATCTTTTGATGCTTTTATTAAGTTTGTTACAAGTTCAAAATCAGCAATTGCGGGGAACTCTATTGGTATATACTGTTTTGAAGTGCCATCATCCCTTACTGCACCTGTAGCTATAAAAATATCTCCTTTTTTAATTGTATTTTCTACTGATCCTGAAGTACCAATTCTAATAAAAACTTCAGCACCAATATAAGCTAATTCCTCAACTGCAATTGCAGTTGATGGGCAACCTATTCCAGTTGAAACTACTGAAACATCTGTTCCCTTGTAGGAACCAATAGCAGCATTAAACTCCCTCTTGCTTCCTTGTAATTTGTAATCATCAAACATTGAAGCTATTATTTCGACCCTATTTGGATCGCCCGGTACTATTACATACCGGGCAACCTCACCGATCTTTAAGGGTAAGTGTTTAACCTGCTCAACTTTGTTGAACATAATTAAATACCTTCTTTTAGTTTTTTAGTCTTTCATTCTTATAACTGCTAATCCACACAATATTGTAAGGAAACCAGCTACAAGACATAATCCTGCTAGCGTACCAAATGATGCATCTGGTGCCATCTCTGACGCAGCATATGGATAAACCATATACATTACACCAAGGCCGACAATACCAGCACCAAGACCATCTCTAGATGTTACTTCTCTCATATTATCTACCTCCTATAGGTTCATAGATACGACTGTAAGAATAACCCCTACAACGGTACCTGCTGTAATTAGGACAGCTTTACCCATATTTTCAGCTTTCATAATTGGTCCAGTTACCTGCAAATTAGTAGGTAGTGCTCCAATTATTGCTAACGCCAAGAATGACGAAAGAATTTTATCAGCTGAAGAAACAATTATGTTACTTGAGAATACTGAAGTCCACATATCTCCGCCTGCTGCAAGTAAACCTGCAGTAAGCACATCTGATGCGTGACCTGTTGCACCTCCAAACACAAATATAACTATTGGTGCTGCCATTAACGAAACGCCTACGGCTGAAGCCACTGATAGTCCAAAGAATTTTAGCTTATCATTTGCCCAACCCCACTTAGTTCCATATCCCCAAATCAATGCACCAACGACATTACATGCCGCAAATGGAATTGACACTGGTCCAGTAATGAAGCCACTTGTTACGTTAGTTATAACACCAACAAGTGCTCCCCACCATGGACCGATCGTCATAGCAACGACTGCTGTTCCGATCATGTCTAGGAATATAGGTAGTTTAAGCGCACTGGCAACAGTTCCTCCAATTACGTTTAAAACGGAAGCAACTGGTACTAACGCAATAACATAAGTTAAAGGAACACCGCCACCTGTAGCGCTGCTTAGTCTTTGTGAAGTATCTTGGTCTTTCACAAATCCCCCCTTCTATATCTATATTTTTTTAATATAAATTAGTTTTTTTTACGGTGGAACCTTTCAAAACACCGCCAGATTTTTTTACGGTGGGCCGTGGAACACCTCCAGGTTTTTTTACGGTGGTTTACCTAATAAACACCTTGTATGTTTTAATTTTCTGCAAACTCGAAGGAGTGAGTTAAAATTAATTCATATATTTTAATTTTACAAAATTAAAACTAACTTTGCAGAATTTGATACATTTTTCTCAATTTAACTT
>PAEE01000050.1 GCA_002701145.1 Methanobacteriota archaeon | reverse complement strand
TCTCCGATGTTGATAAGATAAGTTCAGAATTAGATTCAGGTGGCTTGGTCAATATGTATTGGATTGGGAGAATAAATGATGCGACTGTTCGCCATGATGCAGATGTAGTAGACATGCTATCTGCTAGAGATGATGTTTGGTTCACCACTTGGGGTGAAGCTTATTCCTACTGGACAGTTGAGAGGTGCTATCAATTTGATCACAATATGTCTGAGAGAACTCTAATGTTCGAGCATGAAGATACTATTGCTTGCGCATCTTCAGCACCGAATGCTTGGAATGTCCCAGTGACCTGGGTGGCAGATATCTCTAATGCTACAGTTTTAGAGTCAAATTTACCTGAAATAGATGCAGATGAATCTAACTTGAANGAAGGATGGAGGCAAGAAGGGGAGATTCTATATTTCACTGTGCTAAAAGGAAAAGAAATACATTTCAATTTGTCTGAAGATGTTGAATATGATATTACTGGCCGCACCAAGTTCTTCAACAATAAATCCTCTGCTTTGACCATCGCAGGACATTCAACTACAGACTTATTTTTGTGGTCTAAGAGATTTGACGGTAATGACGAATTGAGATTTACCTGGCTTATCTCTCCACGTGGCTTAGATGAAGGAATAGCCTGGCTGCCTTATGCGGGACTNGGAGTCTTACTNGCNAGCGTCTCGGGTATCTGGNTGTTGTTGAAGAAAGATGCTCTTGCGCATTCTAAGGCCGAAGGCTTGATGGGCACTATCAATAACGGTGATGATGATGAATAACGAGGTAACCATCGACCCTTGGGGTTCTTCACAGTCAACAGATTACTCTCGCATCATTGAGCANTTTGGTTTATCATCGATGGATGGTGTNTCTATTCCNTCCCCATCAAGGCTACATCGCNGGGGAATTGTTTTTGCTCACAGAGATTTAGATGTAATACTTGAATCTAAGAGAATGGACAACCCATTCGGTGTACTGACTGGATTAATGCCATCTGGACAGATGCATCTCGGCCATTCTATGGTAATCGACCAAGTACGTTGGTTCCAACAACAAGGTGGTGATGTTACAATTGCAGTTGCAGACTTGGAATCTACTGCTACACGAGGCATATCATTAGCAGAAGGCCGGAGAATCGCTGCAGAAGAGTATGTTTCTAACTATGCAGCACTTGGATTGGACCCGGATAAAACCTCAGTGTATTTCCAATCTCAAAGAAGCGTTGTGCAAAGGTTAGGTTTCCAATTAGGTAAGCGGACAAACTTATCCGAACTTGAAGCGATCTATGGCTTCGATGGTTCAACAAACCTAGCTCATGTTCAAGCACCTTTAGTTCAAGCAGGAGATATCTTACATCCGCAATTGGATGAGTATGGTGGATTAAGACCAATTGTTGTTCCTGTAGGGGTAGACCAAGACCCTCACCTGAGGTTGACTAGAGGTCTTGCTGCCAAAACGAACTGGTTTAATGTCAATGATGCAAAGATGGGATTACAGATTGGAGTTTCGATTCAAGATGACAACTCCGCTGTAATGGGTGTTGAGTCTAATGGCCGAGTCAATAAGGATCGGCAAAAAGAAATTTTTGCTATGATTGTTGATGCGATTTCTTCACTTGGTTTTTCAGATATAATGTCGAATCCAAAACACGGTACTGTAAATGTGCCTAGTGCAACCTCACGTGACAAAGTTTCAATTCGAATGGCACTTCTAACTTTAGAGAGAAAGTTGGGGGGGATGGGTCTGCTCGCACCTTCGAGTACCTATCACCGATTTGCAGTTGGTATGACTGGCGACAAAATGTCTTCATCAAAACCTAAGACTACTCTTTTCCTTTCAGATGATGCTGCTACTGCTGAAAAGAAGATCAAGAAATCTTTCTCTGGTGGCCAGCCCACTATTGAAGAGCACAGAAGATTAGGTGGAGACCCTGACAAAGATGTAGCATACCAGTACATGATGTACTTCTTTGAAGAAGATGATTCCTACTTGGCAGAAATAAATCAAGGATATAGATCTGGTAAGATTTTAGCTGGTGAAATGAAGCAACTCTGTATTGAAAGGGCTACTGATTGGCTTACTGAACTCTCAGAGAAGAGAGATGAAACCGCTCACTTAGTTGAAAACTTCTTTGATTAATCAGGATAATCTGATTGTTTCAAGATTTTGAGGTGCATAAGTGCGAACCTTGAATTTTTCACGAAGAGCTCTTCCAAGTTCGTTGCATTTGAAATAATCGCCATGGTGACAAATTACGTTCTTTGGTCTCGGGCTCATATGTTCAATAAATTCGAGGAGTTGCCTTCTATCNGAATGGCCACTGAATCCATCGATAGTTGCCATTTCGCAACCAATCTTTACAATCTCAGTTTTACCCTCAACTATCATTGGAACTTCACTGAATCCCTTTTGCAATCTACGACCTANTGTTCCTTCCGCTTGGTATCCAACAAAGCAGAGTGAGTTNCGCTCTTCATGTGCCCAATTCTGGAAGTAACTTATCACCGGTCCAGCATTCATCATACCAGATGTGGCTAATACAATACAAGGGCTAGAATCCATAATGATGGATTCTCTCATTTCTCTACCTCTTACAGGACGGAACCACTCGCTAGTAAATGGATTGTTTCCGTCATCCTTTAGCAAACTCTTACGCAGTGCCTGGGTAAGGTAATTTGGATGTGATGAGTGAATCGCAGTAGCTTCCTGAATCATTCCATCCAAGTATACTGGGACCGGTTTAACAGTACCCGCTCTAAACAGTTCATCGATTGCAATCATTACTTCTTGTGAGCGACCTACTGCGAAAACCGGNCAGATCATTTTCCCACCTCGCTGTATCGTTCTACTTGCAATGTCTTGTAACTCCTGATTTGCTTCTTCACGGCTAGGTTGGAAGTCTCCTGAAGCACCATATGTGGATTCAATTACCAGTGTTTCACAACGAGGGAACCTTGTGTTAGCAGCATCGAATANCCATGATTTCTCATACTTCTGGTCTCCTGAGAAAACAATGTTGTGCTTTCCATCTCCAATGTGGAGGTGTACGGAAGAGGAACCAATGATGTGTCCTGCATTATGGAAAGTTAGTTTTGCATCAGGTGCAATATCTACGGTNTGTCCCCAGTCAACATCNATTACGTGGCGCATACAAGTTCGGATATCCTCCATGTCGTAAGGNGCTCTCTTTCCTTCCGAGCCACCAATTTTCANGTAATCAGACTGCAACAGNAGCATCANATCCCTTGTTGGTGGAGTACAATAAACAGGCCCTCTATATCCGTATTTGAACAGAACCGGTAGCATTCCTGCATGGTCCAAGTGNGCATGCGTTAGAATNACAGCGTCCAGTTTTTCCATAGGTAGAGCTTCAGGTGCTGTGAAAAATGGCATTGGGTCTGTATCCGATGCAATATTTATTCCAACATCAATCATTATCCNGCTCTCATTTGTTGTGACCAAATGACATGCTCGCCCAACTTCNCGATAGGAACCCAATCCNGTAGTCCTTACCCAAAANGAACCGGGCCTTTTAGGACGGTAAATATTCAAACCGAAGTTTTTGAGNANTTTTTTCCTTTCTTTTGCATGGGNTGCACGNTATCCTTTGATGTCGTGAACCGTTTTNGANTGAATTGGAGGTGTTCTTTCAAACTTNACAAGCCAACCACATTCATCTCTAATCGCTTTTGCATTAGCGCCTCTTCGGCCAACAGCCTCACCAGGGTTATTGCAAATTACTGTAACTTCGCAATAACATGCGTCGAAATAAATCGAATCTATTCCAGCAACTTCCTCAATGAGGTCGCGAATAAATTCCTCGGTTTCCTTTTCATCCTTCATTATAGATGGATGAGGTCNCAATACAATACGTCTCTTAATCTTCTTAGCAATTTTNCCGACTAAACCTTCTCCGCCACCAAAGACATCNGGAGTNGGNGTAATAATCGCAATATCGCCTGCCTCTAAGTCTACATCATANTTGATGTCCTTAGGGACAATCTTTCCAATAGCATCTTTCATTTCTTTGAAACTAAGTCTCATCTAAAGCCACCTCCGTCCGCTGATTGACATGGTGAACCCCCTTTCAGGAGATCCACGGGACTAACCCGCGGGTGGAGTAAAGTTGCCTCACTTTTTCAAGAGGGCCGCAATTTCGCTCTGCTCAACTGGTACATATCCGTCTTTCGCAGAAATAACTGCCAAATCCATACCATTTCCAGATGCTGCATCTCTTTGAGCNGATGCTGAAAGTGCACGTGCTGCTAGTGCAACAGCGTCTTTTCTAGACATGTTTTCNCTGAATCCATCTTCTAGAACACCNTACATGTAAGGTGAACCTGAACCGGTTGCACAGTAAGTGTCAGGAATTGAACCACCAGCNGAATCGATTGAATAAACCGAGCCACCNTCANTGTCGACTCCAACAATTAGTAGTTGGACCCAGTGTGGGCGTCCNGATAGNATATTAGCAGTAAGAGTTGCAGCGCCTTTTACAGTCATAGAATCGCCACGCCTTAATTCGAATAGTGAAACTTCTGCAGCAAGNGTGCGTGCAAGAGATTGAGCATGACCGACTAAACCTGCAGTGGTGAGTGCTANATTTTCTCCAATCTTGAATAATTTCTGAACACTCTTGTTNGCTACAAAGTGACCCATNGTNGCTCTGTGGTCTGCTCCAACAACTACACCACCATCGAACGTGATACCAATTGTGCTTGTTCCTGTCTTNACTGCGCCTGGNCCTTCATCACTCATTTTTAGTCACCTCAGTTAGGAGCCCGGCATATTGCGGGATATTACCCCCGTCTCGCGGGACCCTTATCAACCAACCGTCACACCATACCTTCCATGAGCGAAGAGCCGGAGAAGCAGACCTCGCTCGATGCGTTCAGTGGGACGGCTCCTCGTACCCTAAATTTACCATCCAAAAAATCCTCGATATCGTCATCCAGCACAAATGCGCCAACGAGATACCACGACATGGAAATGCTTTATCCAAATGCCCCAGTNCCTAAGGTGGCAGATGGTTTAGTAATNCATAGAGCAACTCTTCATGATGTTACTGGAACNTTCCAATTGATGGATTGGTTGGCAGATGGTGAGGCTGCAATAGTTCGTATGGAGCGAATTATGAACCGAGAGTTAGAGTTTCAAACTGCAGTTGAGAGATTNAACGATTTCGTAGAAGGAGACCTAGGTGGTCAAATAATCAAACTAACCGATACTAGGTTGATGTTGTTACCTCCTGGTTGTCGTGGNGTTAGAGGTTTAGATTCTGAAGCGTTTGCAGCCGANCCNTCTGATNTGAGGTGANTTCATGGATGAGNTNCCTNTNGATNTNNCNTGTCCNATCTGTTCATGTTGAAGGACAGGTTAGGATGCTNACACATATTGATGATATTCCATATTTTGGTGAACACACTCAAGTCACNGTTCTNTGTCATNCATGCGGATGGCGACAATCAGACTTCATCCCTGCTGAAGGAAAGAAACCNGGNGGTTGTNGAATTATAATNAGCAAGCCCGAACATATCAGGTCTAGAGTGGTACGTTCATCTTCATGCACTGTTCGAATCGTNGAACTTGACCTCGAAGTTAAGCCGGGAACCGCTTCAACAGGATATGTNTCCAATGTTGAAGGAGTNATTGACAGNTTCATGGAAGTNATTGTGATGGTTACTCGTCAAGCTTACACNGATGANACTGAGATGTCGGATATTAAANGATTACAAGAGATGCATACCACATTACTNGAACTGAAAGAAGACCCTATTCCAACTCCNATTACCCTCGAGTTCCTAGACCCAAACGGAAGNTCGCAAATTTTGCATGCCGATGCTGANATGTGGGAGTTGAGNGATAGCGAATTAGANGATTTACCAGTCGGTCCTGAGCCAGCNGTATTCAGTCAAGATGATTTATGAATCAATCATAATATCGGCAACTCAATTCCTNCNTCTATTGGGTCTGGTAAGTCTTCAGTACNCGATTCTATATTTGNAGAGTGGGAGTCNGATTTAATCGANAATGGNGTACTTCCTCTATCGTTTTCTTCTCTTGCTGTTAGCATCGAGAAAGAGAGNACAACTANNATTATTGAAAGTAATATGGTCATTGGCACTATCCACCCAGTTCCANTATTTGCCGANATAGCAGCAGTAGCGNCAATCATCNCCACTGCTCCAAGCAATAGAATACCCCGTGAATTGCTTGCCACACCAACCACTCGTACCAAGGTCTTGATGAACCTAGCCCATACTGGACCCTAATATGTTCAGTTCTGGTGGCAAGCCGTCCGCTCCGAAATCAGCATGCCCTGGTTGGCTAATGACAGCAGTAGCTCCTTGGGGAGAAAATGCAGAAGATGCATACGACCAAGGATTAGTAGAAATGGGACTAGGTGACTCTAGATTGATTGAGGTACACGGTGCTTTCTTGCCAATGGGGTTTGAAGCCACACCTCCGCAACCTTTGCCAATGGGCTCTTTGGTTGAGTGTCACATAGCAACTGCATATGCTTACGGTGGTTCCAGCGCCTGCGCAGGTGTAGCATGGGCTGCATGTACAACTCCTGAAGGGGAAGAATGTGCAATTGTGGCAAAGATCACTACAGAATTAGATTATGAAGAAACCGAATCATTACTGAAGAGAAATTTACAACGCAGGCTTGCAAGTAGAGACCTAGAAGTACAATCCTTTGATGTCGCTGTCGACGAGGTTACTGCGGCACAAGACCACTACGGGGTCGCTATGGCTGCTCTAATTCTCCCTGAATCACTCAAGATGTCGGGCGGAGGAAACGTTGGTCGTGTACGTGCAGGACTTACCCGTCAAGCAACCGATGCAATGGCAGATGCTGCTCGCCGAGTCGACACCAAGGCTCCTGCTGCTCCTGCTATGCGCCCTGGCGGTCGCCGAAATGATGGCGGAACCGATTTCTCATTGTGAGGTGAGAAAGTGTATACAGTTGTTCGCTGTTCTAGTTGCGAACGCTGTTGGGGCATAAAGGGTAAAACACGTAAATGCCCTCACTGTGGTACTTTAGCGGGCGATAAACTTCAGATTGTTTCTGTTGCAGAAAATGCTAGTGATTTGCAGAGGGAAGTGGCAATTGCAAATATGCCCGAAGGNCTTCGAGATGAGATGCGAGAGAAAATGCCTCGTGCGGTAGAAATTGTAGAAGACCCCAGTGCAAAACTTCTGTNTTCCTGTGTGAAAATTGCNGCTNTTGANAACGTGGTTGAACTGGANAGGCTCGCAGGTGCTCTGCGAGGTAAAGGNGTTGAGATTGATGCTGAAGACGTAGCTGAGGAAGCGGTTAGCCAAGGTTTACTCTTCCGTCGTAATGATGGTTCATACTTACTTCTTCAGTGACATTCAAGAAGGGAGACGATGGCGCAGGGGTTACAGGGTCTGTGGGTTAGCTTGGCCTATACTCGGGCGTTTGGGACGCTTGGACTCCAGTTCAAATCTGGACAGACCCACCATCAATACGAATGTGCGAAGTATTCACTACCTATCGGAAATGAAGTGAATGACTACTCGTCTCTGGAATGAACCCAGATTAAGTGAAAGCCGAATCTAGATTTAATGAAACAATCACAACTTTCGAGTTCTTGTTTCCAAACTTGTTCAGAGAACTCAGGAACCATCTGCTTCTCATGAAATTCTCCAAGGTCACCTTTTTGTTCAGATGTTGTGCAAGTTGAATAATCTCGAGCCATCTTCTTGAAAACTTTGAGCGGCTTTCTAGCACTTGTTATCTCATCAAGGATCGCTTGAGCTTGCGATTTACTTCCAACCAATATGTGTCTTGCATGTGCATATCGACCTGGAACTCTCATTTCACATCCCTCCGTATCATCGTGACATGCAGCCTGTCTGTGCAATGAGTTACTACAAACAAGAGTGGGTTATATATCCATCCTAAAATGTAAGTTACCCAAGTTCCGAGTAGGAAAATACTAGGCTCTCTGGATGAGTTTCTTATTATTCTAGCATGTAGACCAATCAGTAACATTAGTGACACCTTAGGAAAAAAAGACGACAGTTTGATTCCACTTTTTTGGCCATCATAAATTGCTTTGACAGGGACGTGTGATATTGCGAATCCCATTTCTGATAACCGCATAAGCCACCAGTTTGGATATCCATATCCCTTCCAAGAAACCTTCCAATTCCATTTAGTAAGTACTTCACTACTCGTTGCAGTGTATCCACATTGAGGGTCTCTAATAGTCTGGCCACAGGCCAATGTAGTAAGTATCGCTAGCAGAAATGTACCGAACCTTCTGTAGGTTGGCATTTTCCCTGCACGGTCTAATCTCTCACCTTTGACATGATGCGCCTTCTTTTCGAGAATTGGTTTGAGCAAGGATTTCATATCGTCAGGATCCATTTGCCCATCACCAGCCATTACAACTGATATGAAATTGGAATCAAAGGATTTTAGCAAAAACTGGTGACCTGCGTCTATTGCTGCACCTACCCCAAGCCCTTCCAGTCTTACTAATTCAACATCTGATGCTAAATCACCAGTCCCATCTGTAGAACCATCGTCTATGACAACGACTTTATCGACAAAGTCTGGGATTGTGGCCAGAACATTCGGAAGATGTTCTGACTCATTGCGAGCTGGGATGACAACCCCAACCTGCACTCCCTCGAACATAGCCCTCCGTCAATTGGCTGGATGATGAACTTCGTGGAAGAATGATTAAACAAATCTTCAAAAGTAAATCTGTGAAGTTGACATCATGCCTAAGCAGTTGCAACTGTTGTCATTCATCACAATCTTGCTACTTGTAATCCCAGGGTGTACTGCACCTCAAACTATGGAAATGGAAGATGATTCCGATACTAATGAAATTGATTTGCCCGAAAGACTGAACCTCATGGCAGAAACAGCCGGAAGGGACATGGACAGGGGCGCTGAACTTGATTTGCTATCTGATGCAAATGGGGAAAACACTCTGATTCTTTGGGTTTCAACAGGTTGTACTGGCTGTCATGATTGGACAGAAATGATTTCCCAATCCATGGAAAATGGAACGATTGAAAATGATACTCGAATTATCACTATTCATCGTTATCCATCCTTTGAAACACGTGAAGAAGTGATAGAAGTATATGCGTCTGAAAATAGTTCGACTCAGTCACTGTGGCCTGTTTTGATTCCTTATGACGGNCAACCAGCAATGGACCTTGATACTGGAGAGTATACCGAGTATGATTACACAGTGGCATTTGATAATCCTGCAACACCATCATTTACATTGCTNGATGGAGATGGTAAAACAATCTGGAAAAACCGAACTTACTGGGCTAACCAAACTGTGTTGANCGAAGCAATTGATTTGTTGTAATCGNTTTCGCTTGTTTTACTNGATGCTTAAACTGGTATCATTTACAGTTCATGGGCCATGAACTTCATCACTTAGAAGAGTTCCCGCTGTTTATGGAGTCCCTACGTATCGTCCTCATGGGTAAGGACTTCGAGTTACGATTAGTGTCTCTAGTAGTAAGAGCAAGAGAACTTGCAGATGAGGTAGTTCTGCTGGATTTAGGAAGCAAAGACGAGACAGTCGAGTTGGCACAAAAGGTAGATTGTCGTGTCGTAAATTATTCTGGCGATGTGTTAATCCCTCCTTTGGCAAATGCATTATTCGAGGATGAGCCTGTCGAACAAACTCTTCTGGTTCATGTTAATGGTAGACTCAAGTTGAGAGATCTTCCTCTTCTTGTTAATCGAGCAAGAGAAAGTTGGGACTTGCATATGTCATTCAACAGTTCAGGAACAGATTTCTCAAATCCACAAGAAATCGTTTATGAATCCGCCGAGGTTTCACATCTAGCCGCTTCAATAGCAGGCCTTGAGGCCCTGAAGGATTCGAAAANCACCGACACTCCAATCGANCTAAGTCAAGATTTGAAGGTCAGAGTTCTTCACTCTAAACCTGCACCTAAAGTTCAGCAAAGGGAATCATTAGCAACAGCCTCAAAGTTTGCTCAACTATTCTATTGGATGTTAGAATCCAAACATCCACTTCTCTTATTNGGAATACCAGGCGTAGTTCTCTTCTTCGTCGGTTACAAATTATCTGGTAATGTATTGGATACCTTCGTAGAATGGAATGAAACCACGGTGGGAGTAAGTTTAGCTGTTATAGGGGTTACATTGATGGGATTATTCGCTATGATGGTAGGTTTGATTTTGTACATAATGGGCAAGCAGGTAAAACAAATTCAATCTCAGTACAACCACTGGCCAAAGGAAGAATGAGGCTTTGATATGCAACATCTAATTTGTTTTGATATGGACCGTGTTCTAGTTGACCATCTTTCTACATGGCAATTTGTTTATGACAAATTGGGAGTTTCAAATCATGAAGCATTTGAACTCTACAATCAGGGTAAATTGGATGAGTGGGATTGGCTAAAGATGGACCTTGCTTTGGTGAAAGGGGCACACCCTGATATCACTGATGAAAAAATGCGGGAATTATGTATTGGGACGCCTTTGATGGATGGTATCAAAGATTGCTTGGATTGGATTATTTCAAATGGCCATGAAGTGGCAATAATTAGCGGAGGAATGCAGGAAACTGCTCGTGATATTGCATGTATGTATCCTAGCGAGAGTCCATGGAGGCGCAGGTGGGGTGGAATAAACCGTCATCGTGGATGCGATACGAAATTCCATGTTTTCACAAATGGTTGGCTTGAGAGGAACGATGGTTCAATCGGGGATTACGGGCGCTACCAAGTTCAGATGAATGGTAAAGGCTCGATTGTAAGGATGCTACAGAGGCGCTTAGATATTCCAAAAGAGAGAACAATTTCAATTGGCGATAGTGCAGGTGACATCGGTATGTTCCAGCAGAGTGAATTATCGATCTGTTTCAATCCGTGGGACGAAAAGCCAGTTGCAGTTGCCAAGATGACTATTAGAAGTCGCAATCTACTCGATGTTCTTGAAGCGATTAAGAATCAAATCAAGGAGTGACTCTTCTAGAGTCCCTTGGGAAAGGAATTACTTCTCTGATGTGATCTGCACCAGATAGCCAAGAACAAACTCTGTCAACACCTAGGCCGAATCCTCCGTGAGGAACACCGCCATATGTCCTTG
>PAEE01000010.1 GCA_002701145.1 Methanobacteriota archaeon | reverse complement strand
AACCACCCAACAACAATGTGGGGTACAGTGACTGTAACTACTGGTTCTAGCGGAGGATTCACATCTGTGGGTGTCAACGTAGTTGGCTCAAACGATGAGATTACTCTTGATGGTACATCCGTATCCGGATTCAGTGCATCTGTCGAACAGTACGGTGGAGCTCTAACCCTAGAAGGTGGAGCAATACTAACTGGTGGAGCATACGGTGCATACGTCGAAGATACTGATGTAGTAGTTGATGGAGCAAGTTTGATTGCAAACACAGCAACTGGATCTGCAATGTACATTACAGGAACATCTTCAATGGATGCAACTGACATGGACACATCTGGTCTTTACGGACTTTACACCGATGCAGTGGACTTCCGCTGGAACGGTGGAGATTCTGACGCAGGAACTGCTCTTATGGCAGACGGTGGCGCAGAAGGGTCTGTAGAGAATGTAACATGGGCTGACGCAACAACTCAGATTGATGCTGGTTCCTATGTAACTGTAACTTCAGTCGGAAACACAGTTGACGCATCTAAGTTGATTGTTGACTCGACAGCAGTTATCCATGAAGGTAACCTACTAGACTTGGACATCACTCACTTGGGTGGTTCCACAACCGATGTAGGATTGTTTATCCAATCTACTGACGGAGCTCAAGCAGCATACGTTTCACCAGCATACCGTGCACCATACATGACTGCTGATGGAGACACTTCTGAATGGTTTGGAAACACCAAGAACCCATCTGACGATGCAATGCCTGGTGTAATGTCTAGTGACGATGCAGGCGAGGATTTCCTTGCTACATGGGATGCTAACAACTTGTACCTAGCACTAACTGGTGTTGACATGGGATCTGCTGACTTGCAGATTTACATCGATTCGAGCACAGGTGGAGACACAACTGGTGACAGTTGGTATGTCTCTCACTCTCTGCCATTTGCAGCGGACTATGTCTTCTGGGCAGAGGACGATTCGTCCAACGGCCTGAAGGTCAACGGATTCACCGGCTGGTCTGCTACAACATGTAGCGCTCTATCGTCTACCATTGGTGACACATCTGACACAGACACCGAAATTGCAATCCCATGGGATTGTATCGGTCAACCTGACAGCACAGTTCGCATGCTAGTAGTCGTACAGGATGAATCAACAGGCGCAGTAGAATCTGTTCACCCTGACCAGACAATCGCAACAGGCGCAGTCGGCCAGACCTTCAATGACGAGCTAACACTCCTCATGGGTCACGGTGACCTTGCTGAAGGTGATGATCTACGCAACCACTTGCTAATCTACCGCAGTTACGTCGGTTCTAACACACCTAGTGATGCTAAGACCTACGATATTGCAGTCAAGGTAGACGCAACTTGTGAAGAAGACTGGGGCAACATCAACTCAGTAGACATGAGCACAAACGTTGCTGAGAGCATTGACATCAAGCGTGCATGTCCAGTAATCACCAGTCTAGTTGACGTAACAGTCGATGAAGACAGTGGTTCCTACACACTAACTCTGACCGATAAGGCAGATGATGTGCAGGATGAAGAGTCAACTCTAACCTGGACTGTTGCAGACGACGCTGACCCATCAAGAAGCCCAACTATGCTACTTGACAGCGGACTATCTGGACAGACCATGACAATAACCCCTGACCACGACCAATTCGGTTCCTATGTGTTCCACTTTGGTGTCGAGGATAGTCATGGATTAACTGACAGTGCAACAATCACTTTCAGTGTAACCAATGTTAACGATGCACCAATCATCTGTAACGACGAGCGTGCAGACTGTATGCCAGTCTTCGCAGATGACGGAGCAGGTAACTTGAACGTTCTCGATGAAGGATTCGGAAGTGTAAGCAAGGTCCTAGGATCTGCTGCTAACGCAACTGGTTCCTACGTAATTGACATGGCAAGCAATGACATGGCAAACGAGCAACCNCAGACCTACACATGGGCTGCATCAATCAAGGGNGACGANGTAACNGTTGANCCTTACTACGTACAGAAGAAGTACAGTACAGTAGCAGCAATGTTCGCTGAAGTTGGCGGTGCTATCGTTGGAGACTCTGGATGGAATGACATTGAAATGACAGGAGATCCTGCAGACCCGAGTGTAACACCTAACGGTACATACACTCTACCTACTCTGAATGATGTACNGCTTCTANCCTATCTGCTTGCGCAGAACGGTTGTGGATCGGTATGGTACATGGAATACATGGACTCNAGNGCTAACAAGGTAACAGCAGTTCGCTCAGATGATGGCTGTGACAGTTCAATCGATACCAACGCTAAGGTGTACAACGGTCTGAACTACACAGACTTCTGGATGGAAGCATACGGTGTTGACACTGAAGCTGGATGGGATGANTGGGACACAGTCTTCCCAGATGGTTACAGTCTAACAACTGGATATGACCCATGTCCTGCATACTCNGTAGTAGTCAGCAACAATGAGTTGACAATTATCGAGAACNCAGCCAACGAACTTGGTGGCGAATGTACAATCGTACTATCTCTACAAGACGATGGTGGATACTGTGCTAACACCTTCCTAGGTCGCACCACAGATATCAAAGCAAGTTGTGTATCTTACACATGGTTGGTCAACTACCCAGTTAACCACCCAGTGTANGGACCAATCACAGTTACCGGTTGTTACAACCTGTACCTTGGNCTTGCATCTTTCATCCCTGAGTACTTAGCGGATGGAACACCAACTGGAATGTCAGAAACAATTTGTCTGGCATACTCTTGGGTTGCAGAGAANNNAGATGCNNTTGANTACGAAGTNAACTTCTCAGTTACTCCGGTTAACGATGCACCTGAAGTTCTAGATTGGGATCGCCAGGATAACGTCGTAATCATGGACGGAAATGGCGAAGTTCCAAACTTCCCATGGAAGGTTACTCTAACTGAGGACGATGAGAACGTCGACAACTTGACCTACGATCTGTCTGCTATGAAGCACGANAACGATCATCTGGATGAAGANCTAGACTGGACNATNGTTAAGTCAGATACTTGTGACTATGAGGATTACTTCTCAGCCACAATTANTGGTGACGATATCNCCTTTGACTTGATCAAGGATGCAACAACCAATGCACCAGAGTGGGAAGTAGACTACCTGAACAACGGTGGTATACACCAGAAGAACCCACTATCTGGTGAGTTCTGTCCGATCACTCTGTACCTGCATGACACTGCAACTGCACCAAGCTACGTGCCAAACTACGGCATGAGCACTGCTAACTATCAGCAGGGTGAAGACAGTGTAACATTGTACGTCCGTGTTGACAACGTCGCAGAGAATGTACCTGATTACTTCCTNGATTCAACATCNGGATTTGATTACAACCAAGTCTCCAACATTATGCCTAAGACCTANGTGCCAACAACTGTCACAATCGGTCACGGTGGAGATGAAGGTCCGTACAACTACGACCACATGTTGGAAGTAACATTCCACAGCAACGGATACAACAATGATGATGCAACTGGAGATGACTACGTCACACTCGGTACTCAATACGTAACCCCACCGGCTTACGGAGAGACAATCGATGTAACTGACTACGTCTACATCACTGGTACAAGCAGCAGAATTTGGGTCGAAGTTGATGTCCTAACATGTGTTGCAGAAACTTGTGACATGACAGCATCACCTGCAGACCGTTACTTCGGTTACTCCTTCCCATACGCACACAAGTGTGTGAACTTGGGAGAGCAGTCTGAAGTCGCATGGAGCTGNCCTGGTGAAGTAGGAAGTTCAACNGTTGANGCAAATGGTAACCCATCTGCTGTAACATTGGAAAGCAAGCGCCGACCAATGCTAGAAGACCAAGATTGGTGTAACAACATCATGAGTACTGATGACAATGGTTCAGAATGTGACCAGCCACGTACTTTCGGTAAGGTAACTGAAGCAACAGGACAAAACCTACCGACAGTCGTACGCTTGATTGGAACTGCAGACGTTCCATCATTCGCACCTACAATCATTGCGATCAGCGCTGCTGGTCTCTTTGTCAGTGCACTGGTACTACAGAGTCGACGTGACGAGGAAGAGGAAGCCCTAGAGGANCTAATCCTTGAAGATGACGAACAAGCTGTGAGCCCAGTTATCGCTACCATTCTAATGGTCGCAATTACTGTGGTTCTTTCAGGTGTTATCTATGTCTGGGCATCTAGCCTTGCTGATACATCTGCAAAGGGTGTACCTCGTATGACTTTCGATATTGATTCGAATGGCGAGTTCCACCGCATCACAGTGACTGGAAGCCAAGTTGAACTTGCTACACAAGCAATGGAAGTCTTAGTTGACTACACCGATGCTAGTGGACAGTCAGTCTCGGAGTCGTACAATTTAGCCGATACAACCGTTTATGGATTCTATCCAGGTAACTCTGACAGTTTGGTAACATTTACTGACTCTGTTGGAAGCAACAACGGTGACACAAAGTCTAGTTTCGATACTGGTGATACCATCTACGTCAAATCTGTTGACGCTAATGGAGATCCTATCTTCGGAATGTATGTGTCAATCAGCTATGTACCTAACTCTGGTGACGGCGCAGTTCTAAGAACTTGGGACAGCCTTTGAGACACGTTGAATGAGTGGTGAGAACATCCATCTCCCTTTCGAGGGAGATGGGTGACTCAACTTGTACGCAGAAAATACCCACCTCTCAGAGGTGGGGGAAGCCCCACAATGGAGTGTGGCCCCAGGACTTAGGTCCTGGGGCCCTCCCCTATGTACCCCTTTTTTCCTTTTTATTTTCAATCAAGTCCAAGTGCGATAGCCTCATCCCCTAACATAAGGGGAGAATATGGAGAAGCCACTTTGTGTAGCATTTGATTGCGATGGTGTCCTAGCAGATTCTATCTCTTCTTGGAGAACCATTCACGACCACTTTGGAACAGATTCCAAAGATCTTCTTTTCAAATTCATGGCTGGAGAAATCTCAGATAGTGAATTCATGGCTGCAGACATCGCTCTGTGGAAGGATAAATCCCCTAAGATTCACCGAGACGACATCTTTCGAGCTTACTCTGGTTGCAAATTGATGAAAGGCGCCAAACAGTTGGTTTCAGATTTGAAGGAAGCGGGTATCTATGTGGCAATTGTTTCTGCAGGCGTCGACCTGTATGTACAATCTATTGCTGCTATGGTGCAGGCAGATGACTGGATTGCCAATGGATTCAATTTTGATGATGATGGCTGGTTGATGGATGATGGGGTTGTAAGAGTTCCAGCAATGGGTAAGGATGTTCCAATTCAGAGATTGCTGGATATCATCGATTGCCCCCCTAATCGACTGGTATCAGTAGGAGATTCTGGAATGGATTTGTCAATGAAAATTGAGGGCTCTACTTTCATTGGATTCAATCCACAGAGAGAAACCGCAAAAATTGCTTTTGCGGAAGCAGGAATTACGACAATCGAGTCCAAAGACCTTGATGATTTACGTCCTTATCTTGGTCTTTGATGACCATGTTCGATTACAAAAAAGGCTAACTGAGTGGCTATTTTTTTGAGTGGGCCCGGTGGGAATCGAACCCACGATCAACTCGGTGTAAGCGAGGTGTCATAACCGCTAGACCACGGGCCCAACTAGGCCTACTTGGCACCTCTTTTTGAATAACACCCCTCTAACTTCAAGAAGTAAGTGCTCTCGTAGGTATCTGATGGATGAGGAAGTCCAAGCATTGGCGGCCCGCCTTGTGCGCCGTCTAAAGTCGGTTAATGCGACTATTACAATCGCAGAATCCTGTACGGGTGGCTTACTCGCTAGCACCTTAACGGATATTTCAGGAGCTAGTGAATGGTTCAACCAAAGTTGGGTTTGCTATTCATATGATTCAAAGATAAACGAATTGGAGGTTGAACGAAGTATCTTGGAGACCAAAGGTGCTGTCAATGCAGCAGTTGCGATTCAAATGGCCGATGGTGCCCGTAAGAGATCTGGTGCAGACTTAGCAATCTCAATTACCGGAATTGCAGGTCCAGTTGCATTAAATTCAAACAAACCAGTAGGATTAGTGTATGTTGGTATAGCATCTGCCCACTGGGCAAATGCAGAATCAGTACAAATGGGCGGGACCCGTTATGAAAACAAAATCTCATTTGTTCATTTTGCATTGAGAACTGCAATCGATTGCTGGGACAGAGCCAAAGTTCGTCAAGAAGTTGCCATTGCCCAAAAAGAAAAGGCNGCTGCAGTCGCAGTGGTAGAGTTGGCAAAGTCAGATGCAGCAAATGCACGTAGAGCGGCAGAAGCCTCAGCCGAGGCTTCGTGGCAAGATGAAGAGTGGCGTGAAGCAGATGGTAAAATCGGTGATGATTCGGACTTCGAATCTCCTTGATAGAATTAAGTTTCAGCGTAAGTATCCGAACACCTCTTGTACGTCCGGTTATGTCTTGCAGATATGGCAACCGGTTGGGGCGAGATTTTCCAGCACCTCATGAGTGCTGGCCTTCTTGCCACCAAGGGTGTAAAAGAGAGTCTTGAATCCCATCCTGACCCCTTAGGGTTGATAGCAGACTTACAATCTAAAGGTATCAAAGGACCTCTAACTGTAGATATGATTCCTAAAACAAATACTGTTCCAAATCCAGGAAGAGTAATTGCGCCGATTTTAGAAAATGAGACTGAAAATATCAGCGTTCGAAATAACATGCCTGATTGGAGGCGTGAAGATTTCCCAATGGATGCTGTCGATGCCATGATGGATATTCAAGTTCACTATGACATCACAGGTAACAGTACTACCGAAGGCAAAATGGGTGANATCAATAATGCCTTCAACGACCGTCTAGAAAGACTTCGCAAGTTNATTGTACAGAACTCAAANCTTCCTNGAAGGCCAATGGAAATTGCTCGTCTTCAAGCGGAGAAGAGCCGGTTCCAAGGTAGAGAGAATATTGCTGTNGCAATCGGTTTAGTCAATGACCCTAGGCACACTAAAAATGGTCACTTGATGTTTTCATTAGAGGATTCTACAGGTGAGATAAATTGCTTATTGATGAACCGTAAAGGCGATGATAGGATTATTGAGCATGCNCAAGTTGTAGAATCAGGATTGATGCCAGATGATGTAATTGGCGTGTCTGGAACCTTTTCACAAAATGGTGATATGTTTTACATCGATGATTTACATTTCCCTATGCAGGATTCTCGAGAAAAGCAGCATGCTGAACAGGGAGTGTCTGCAGCATTCCTCTCTGACATCCACGTGGGGAGTAAGACCTTCCTCGAAGCTCAATGGCACAAAATGATTCACTGGTTCAACACCGACCCACTCGCTAAGACAATCAAATATCTCGTTATGTCAGGAGATTGTGTAGATGGAGTCGGGATTTATCCNGGACAAGATAATGAATTGGCAATCAAGGATTTGTATGCTCAATATTCTCGTTTCGCAGAATTATTAGAGTTGTTACCTGATTGGGTAGAATGTATTATGCTGCCAGGTAACCATGATGCTGTAAGGCCTGCTGAGCCTCAACCAACACTAGAGCCAGATATTCAACAAGACTACAACAACACAAAATTCGTGGGTAATCCTTGTGACTTTAGTATTGACAATGTGAGGATTTTGTCATACCATGGGAAATCGATTGACGATTTCGTTGCTGGACTTAGAACCGTGACTTACAAAGATCCAGTAGAAGCTATGCGTCAAATGCTTCGTCGCAGACATCTCGCACCTCAATGGGGAGGTAAGACTCCACTTTCTCCTGAGCCTGAAGATGGATTAGTCATCAGAGAAGTCCCTGACATATTTGTTACCGGTCACGTTCACGGGCATGCTTGTATCGATTTCAGAGGTACGACTTTGGTCTGTTCTTCAACATGGCAAGACCAGACTTCATACCAGCGTATGCTAGGTTTCCAGCCTAAACCTTGTATGCTGACTGTAGTTAATTTGGGAACTCACAAAACGATATCAATTCCGTTTGCCTGATTACCAAATATGTTCTTCAAGAGTTCCTTCAGTCACAACTTTGGTGATTCCAGTAATTCCTGTTGAATCATCGACCAATAGCAAATGAATTGCTCTATTGTGTACTCCAGATTCAAAACTACTACCTTTGTGTTCGACTCCAATTAAAGTTCCATCTAATTCCGCAAACATCCATGCTGGTGTCGCTTTAGGAAGGTCCTCTTTACGTATTAACAGCCATCGTAAACCTTTCATTTCCTGGCGTAATTCGCCATCGATTTCATGAAACCATCTGTATTGCATGTTTCACACCTTGAATCTTAACAGCGCAACAGCACCGCCCATTCCATCCAACTGTTCACCAGCATCATGGTCAATTGAGCATTGAATCAAATCCGCACCTATTTCATCGAGTCCACTTACGATACTATCCCAAGCAGATTCTCTAACTAAATCTGCACTGATTAACAATGTTTCAATCGCACCTTCTTCCAATGCTTTCACGATCATTTCACGACCAAAAGCTACTGCTTCATCTTTGGAGATTCGCTTCAATGCTTCTTCAAGTAAGGCAGTTTCTTTGACAACAGCATGTTCTGAAAGAATATCACCTGCCAAGCCTTCGCTGATGACTTCGTTAGCAGCACCTCTTCCACCCATGCTTGTTGCGATTAGTTTCTTGGTTCCGTTAAGCAATGGCGCTAGTCTTTCCCTAGCATGCCCCGGACCGCATATCACGATAGGTGTGCCTTCTGAAATCGAATCGTTAGATTCCTTAGCAATCTTTTCAAANAATATTTTGGAAACTCCTTCNCTTAGTTTNGNGCCGGTATATTTCCCACCGCCTCGCATAGTCCANGTCGAAATTTCTCTCATTCCCCTACTGCTAACCTCGAATAAAATAACTTCATCAGTTTCTACAACTAGAATTACAACTTTGGCTTTGCCGCTCTCTGAGCATGCTTGTTTGATCAAATCTTTATCGACAGATGGAAATCCACCTTCGTCAGTAATCTCGATTTCATCTCGAACTTCGATAATATGTGTGTGATGGCTGCCATGGTCAAATTTAGCCTCTTCAATTATTCCATGAACACGCAGGTTATCTGAAAATGTATGAAACTCATTGGATTCAATAGCCAGTTTAATCCACATTTTTTTCCTTTCAGCAGATTTTGCTCTACCGCCTTCTTGGCCAGCAGTTGTTTGGTCNCTTCTTTCTCCAAGCATCCCAATACTTCGTCCCTTTATGCAAATACGAGCTAAAGCCCACAGGTCATCTTCGCAATCGATACGAAGTTTATAGNGGTCAAACNCGCGNTTCAGGACTTGCATTTACCTCACCCAAAGACGCCGAGAAGGTTTCCATCTTCATCCATNTCCATGTCTGCAGCAGCAGGGCGCTTAGGTAGTCCAGGCATAGTCATCATTTCACCTAGGACTGCAACTACGAAACCTGCTCCTGAGTTTAATCTGAANTCNCNAATNGGAATTTCAAATCCANTTGGTGCTCCTANCATATTCGCATCGTGACTGAATGAATATTGAGTCTTAGCCATACATACTGGAAGATGACCATATCCCCANGATTGTATTTGTTTTAGTTGACGNTGAGCCTTAGCTTGGATGTTTATTCCATCTGCACCNTATATTCGAGTTGCAATTCTNAATGCCTTTTCTTCAATAGGTGTNTCCTTGTTGAAAAGAGGAGTAAATGGTCGGCCTGCGGCAATATTGTCTTGNCAAGCAGTTACGACNGCTNTTGCCAAATCNGCTCCNCCAGGTCCNCCTTTACCATGTACTTCNGTAAGNCATACACTTNCNGCTCCTGAATTATGAGCGCATTCGNTTAAACATTGTAATTCAGCATCGGTATCACTTGCGAACCGGTTTACCGAGACTACGACTGGCATTCCAAATTGTGACATGTTGTTGATGTGGCGATCCAAATTACTCTCAGCACCAGTTCTCACTGCTTCAACATCCTCTTTCTCGATTTCTTCTTTGGATGGACGTCTAGCAGCACGNGCACCAAATGCTCCNCCGTGTAATTTCATCGAACGAACTGTGACATTCATGACAACGCAATCAGGTGCTTTGTCTGAGTTTGCTGCTTTGATATGCATGAACTTTTCAGCACCCATGTCGGAGCCAAAACCGGCTTCAGTAACCACGAAATCAGCCGCTCCTAATGCAAGTCTATCTGCTATAATCGATGAGTTACCGTGAGCGATGTTGGCGAATGGTCCNCCATGNATGAAGGCTGGGTCGCCCTCAATCGTTTGAACTAAGTTTGGCAAAAACGCATCNCTNAGCAATAGGGACATCGCTCCTGCAGCGTCGATNTCTTCCGATTTAATCGGAGTTCCATCCATTCGCTGACCGATTACAATCTCACCNAATCTCTTCCTCAAGTCAGCATAATCTGATGCTAAAACTAGTATTGCCATCACTTCACTAGCTGCTGTGATNTCGAATCTATCNTCTCGCACAACNCCATTTGCAGGACCNCCGAGTCCAACAGTTACGTTTCTTACAGACCTGTCATTGAGGTCNACAACCCTCGGCCAAATGATTCGGGTAGAGTCGATATTCTGGTCGTTTCCGTGTTTTAGATGNTTNTCAATCATTGATGAAAGCAAGTTGTGTGCGCTGGTGACTGCATGAAGGTCACCTGTGAAATGGAGATTGATATCTTCCATTGGCAATACTTGNGAGAATCCTCCGCCAGCAGCTCCTCCTTTAATTCCAAAAACAGGGCCCATCGAAGGTTCACGGATTACGCAAGTTGCNCTTTTATTGATACGATTCAATGCTTGAGTTAGCCCGATTGTAGTAACGGTCTTTCCTTCTCCGAAAGGAGTGGGGTTCACACTGGTTACCAAAATCAGTGAACCTTGAGGTTTTGACAGTCTTCCCTTGAGTGCTTTCCAAGTGATTTTCGCTTTACCATGGCCCATTGGCATGATTTCTTCAGCACCGATTCCAAGTTTCCAAGCAATCTTAGAAATGTCTTCCATTTCTGCGGCTCTCGCAATCTCTAGGTCACTCTGCATGAACACTCTGGTGTTTGTAGGGTTCTTGAAACCACGGTCCCTTTAGGGACCGCTAAAGCCGGTTTCATTCGTCCTTCATACTTCCCAAGTAATCAGGTAGGTCTACGCCCGCCATCTTGGCTACATCATGCACAGGTGGCAATGAGTGTATTAGACTTGAAACAAAGTTGGCAGTNGAGCCTTCTCCCTTGCCACTACCCGCTGAATCCCAGACAGTAATCTTGTCAATCTTCAGGTTGGATATTGCTTCAACTTGGCGAGAAACGATGTTTTCAATCTTCTCAACCATAAGTAGAGTTGCTGCTGCCTTGGTGTCTCCACCAGCGCTTGCAACCAGGTTAGCGTAACCACTTGCCTTTGCTTCTAGTACCGCTTGGATACCTTCCGCTTCAGCATTGTATCTTGCAAGAATAGCGTCTGCTTCACCACGTGCGATACGGCGCTGGCGTTCTGCTTCTGCTTCTGCAGCAATCTCGATCTGAGTCTTTGCAATCTCTTCACGTACGATTTCTTCAGCCTTGAGTCTCTCTTGCTCTAGCAAGTACTGTGCTTTCTGAACTTCCATTTCCGCAGTTCTGCGAGCAACTTCAGCTCTTTGCATTGCTTCTGCTTCTTTCTCAGCAAGACTTGCGTTGTAGTCTGCAATGCTTCCTCTGGAGGTGTTCTCTCCTTCAATAGCATTTGCTTCCAGTGCAGCGACTTCCTTACGTCGGTCTGCATCTGCTGCTTTCTTTCCTTTCTCAGCCTCTGCTGTGTTGTTAGCGACTTGAATGTCACGAGTACGGTATGCTTCAGCTTGTCCAATTGCACCATCACGGTCAGCAGCTGCAACGTCAGACTTTGCAGCGTTTACAGCACCTGCAGCAGCCTTCTGTCCAATACTCTCAATGAAATCAGAATCATCTGTAATGTCACTGATGTTAACGTTGATTAGGTTAAGTCCTAACTTGTTAAGTTCATGACCGACGTTGCTTCGGATTGCCTCAGCGAATAGTTCACGGTCGGAGTTGATTTGCCTGATGGTTAGAGAAGCGACGGTAAGACGAAGCTGACCGAAGATGATCTCAGATGCCATTTCCTGAATTTGAGCAGGAGTAAGGTGTAGTAGGCGTTCTGCAGCATTGTTCATGATTGTAGGGTCTGTACTGATACCTACAGTGAACGTTGAAGGAACGTTGATTCTGATGTTCTCTTGTGATAGAGCACCAGTCAATGGAATGCTAATGGTCAGAGGAATCAGACTCAGTTTCTTGTAGTCTTGAATCAATGGCCAAACCATTGTTGCACCACCATGGATACAACGTGATGCCTTGCCACCACTAACTCGTCCATATACTACCAAAATCTCGTCAGAAGCACATCGCTTGTATCTTGTTACAAGCAAAATAAATCCAAACGCAAAAATCAATATTGCTCCAAAAATCAAAAACATCAGCCATACTGCACTATCCATTCATAACACCTCATTCTTCTTCACTGGTTAATTCTTCATCACCATCATTTAGCGGTTCAACAATCATTGTTGCACCTATTACATCGACGACTCTGATAAGTTCGCCAGTTTGAATGTGTAGGGTTGTATCTCTTGCACGGGCTTCAAGGGTACGCAGAGTTCCATCTACGCTTACCTGGATTTCGCCAGTGCTGTTCTTTCGAATGCGGGTGTAGACTTGACCAGTCTCTCCGACTGCATCATTGTGCCTCATTGTTCCATCTGCTTGAAGATTCGAAATACCTTTCATCATGTATCTTACCATGTAGAGAGAACTACCTGCTGCAACTCCACCAGCAACAACTGCAAGAATTTCAATTCCTGTAGCGGTTATGGTAAACATCCCAGTTAATCCGAACATCATAATTCCGGCAGCAATACCTTGTAAACTGAACAACTCGAAAGAGAGGTCGGTATCCATGCTGAAATCGCCATCAAAGACGGAATCTGCTACACCTCCTATAATGTCTCCAACGAGCATCAGTGCCATCATTATGATGAAGAAAAGGGCTCCGAAAACCGCACAACCAATGAACATAAATTCAATGGCAGATGGTGCTGTAACACCTAAGAAATCGGCTAACCAATCCATTACTCCCATTGCGAACCGTTAATACGCTGGGTGCATTACTTAATGAGATTATTCCCGTCAAGACCTTCTTCACTTTCTTGCTTTAATTTGTATTTTTCAAAAATAGCCACTACCGAAATAGACGACCCGGCCAAAATGGAAGCAAGAATTATGTGAAGTCCAGCGGTGTATCCTATCAGGAAAACCCATAGTGGTAGGAACATGAAAAGGAACCTACGCATGAATGGCCAAAACCCACCGAATAAATCAGCGGCGCCATCATCGAGCATCTGACCATCTCAAATTACTATGCCGCCAATTATGAGGGCTACTAGCCACATTCCAACTCCAAACCAAATGCCCTTTCCTTGTTTAGCAATCGCATCATCATGGACTTCTCTCTGTAAATTCTTCATTGGATTAAGCAATAAGTCACGCTGTTCTTGCCGGAAAACTACCAGTCCAAGAACGAAACATGCTGCAGCTCCTGCTCCGAATAATGTTGTAATGGCACCTTCAACCTCTTCCACCAGTTTCAATGCTAACCAGATTTGGGTAACCGCCATCATGAACCAAAGGAATGAACCCCTTTCTGCTGCTGCCATGATTACCCCACCACCAATGCATAATTCATGGTTGCCCCGTTTTGAATCATAGATAATGTACCAAA
>PAEE01000049.1 GCA_002701145.1 Methanobacteriota archaeon | reverse complement strand
CGATGTAAGAGATATATTCTCTCTTCCAATAGACGAGGATTTCGTACTGTCAGACCATCCTACACTGAATCATTTCGTAGCATATATTCAGAAAATGACTGGCTCCGTAGTATCTTCACCCGCTCCAGTAGATGCAACTCCAGTACCAAGCGTGGCCTCAAAACCTGAGCCTGAACCTGTGAAAGAAAGCATTACAGTAAGCGATGATGGAGACATCATGCCGAAATTGATTGGAGTTGTTGTGAAACATACTGGTTATCCTGATGACTTTATCGAGATGGACCAGGACCTCGAAGGAGAACTCGGAATAGATACGGTCAAGCAAGCTGAAATTATGGGTGATGTTAGGGAAATCTTCTCATTACCTGTAGATGAGGACTTCGTACTTTCAGACCATCCTACACTGAATCACTTCGTAGCATACATTCAGAAAATGACCGGGGGGAGTTCTTCTGAGCCAGTACCAACTCCTGAGCCGGAACCGGTTAGCGAAGTAGTACCTGTTTCAACACCTTCTACGCCAACTCATGCAAGTTCAACGACTAGGAGATGGCAGGTTGAAGTCGAGCCCTGTCCTGCAATTGCAGAAGGATTGCCAATCGGTGGAACGATTGTTCTTACTCAAGATAGTTGGGGAGTTGCAGATGCATTAGCACTCAGACTAAGCGAAAAAGGCCTTTCAGTAGCCAAAATCGGCTTTGAGTTTGGTGCTAAGTCGGTAACTGAACAAGAAGAATTGTCGGGTCATACCTACAGAGCAGACCCTAGTAGCGAAGAACAAATTTCAGAAATATGTTCTCGAATAACAGGTATTGCAGGAGTCATTCACTTAGCACCATTATCGCTTACAGGAAGTTCATGGGAATCTAAAGGTCCTTCAAACCAAGTAACACTTGCAGCACAATCCTGGTTTGGCCTGCTCAAAGGGTTAGACTCTCAATTGGCAGTGATATCTTCCGGTATAGTTGGAAGCGTTACTGCTATGGATGGAAGGCATGGTAATCGTGGAGAGAGATTCAACTCACTTGCCTGTGCAGCCAGTGGTGTGACCAAATCATATGCATTTGAGCGTAAGAACCTCAGATGTCGTGCTTTAGATTTGCACCCTGAATTAATTATTGACGCCGAAGCAGCTGCTGAACTAATCGAGAATGATATGTTCAGTTCTGGTGGCGAAGTAGAAATTGGAATCGACAGAGATGGGCGAAGATGGACATTAGTCTGCTTTGCCGAAGACATTGTTGAAGAAGTGAAGCCTCTCAAATCTGATGACATCTGGATTGTCAGTGGTGGAGGTTCTGGGGTAACTGCGGCTTCAATAATTGGAGTCTCAAATGCTAGCCAAGGTGCTTCTGCAACATTCTTACTACTTGGAAGAAGTAAACTCGAAGAAGAAACTTCGACTTGGCTGGATTGGAGTGATGAGCAACTCAACACCAGAAAGATGGAACTTCGAGAGTCTATGATCTCTGATTCAGAAAGTGGAAAAGTCACAATGGTCGAATGGAATAATGCCTGGACTAAATTGACTAGGAGCATGGATATTTACCGTACCATCAACCAGATTGAGTCAAGTGGTAACCATGCAGAATATCATTCCGCAGATGTCACAGATTCTGATGCGATTATAGCAGCAGTGGGTGGAAGAAGCGTCACAGGAATAGTCCATGGTGCTGGTCTTGAAGAATCCAAACTAGTTGCAGATAAACAGTGGAAGACTTTCGATTTGATTGTACGTGTGAAAGTCGATGGTTGGAAGGCATTAATGTCTGCAGTTGGAGATGACCTGAGATTTGCATGCGCATTCACAAGTGTTGCCGGACGATTTGGAAATGATGGACAGACCGATTACGCCGCTGCAAACTCAATTCTAGATGCAGAGATGGCTCGATTAACAGCGAGAGGTGACTGCCGAGCAGTCGCNATTGGATGGACNGGTTGGAGAGATGTNGGTATGGCCACNNGAGGTTCAATNGANGCGNTNTTCGAANCNGCNGGAATCGAAACNTTGGCAGTNGAACANGGAGTGGAAATATTCGTTGGTGAGGCCCTTGGCGGCGGAAAGAGGAGAGTACTTGGATGTGGATCNTTNGGTCTAATGGACAGGTTNGACTCTTTCAGAGAAGCTCCATTGAAATTACCNGCAGAGATGGCNGCATCTATTGCNGACCCTCGNCGTTTCCCNCTAATCGACAAATTAANTTCNCTTGATGTTGGAAAATCTTTGGTNTCACAATGCACACTTTCAACCCAAGACCANCCGTTCTTGGTCGACCATGCAATCGATGGTGTGCCATATCATCCAGGAGTAATGGCCATGGAAATGTTTGCAGAGAACTCNCTNTTGCTATTACCTGANCATTGTATTGCTGGATTNGAAGACGTAACATTTGGCTTNCCGATTAAGATAATGAAAGGNTCAATGACNGTTNGAGTAGAAGCNAAGNTNGANNGAACNGATGGTGATTTAANTTGGGTAAGTTGCCGTTTAGTGTCTGATTTGGTTAACTCCAAAGGAGAAATCTTTGGTGAGCCAAGACTTCATCATGAAGCCAAGGTTAGATTGGTNNCNTCAAGTGATGATCTACTTCNATTCCTTCAGAGNGAGGTNGATGCATTACCTANGATTGGNACTCCTGCTGATGGAGAANTATTACACCATTCGAGNTTCATCTACCTCNGATACTTCCATGGNCCAAGGTTCCAATCNCACGGTGGAGTTCTTCGCGGNATTGACAATGGNGTTGATGGAATCGCACTGATGAGGCATCAACTCCCAGCAACNGACCAATTTGCTTTGGAAAGTGAAGGTGAAGAAATATTACTAGACGCATTACCTATGTTGATAGAAGCAGGATTCCAAAACGCNGGNCTNGCTGCTATGGAGAGCGATGGNTTCTCCAGTNTGCCAATAGGTATCGAGTGGACTACAATGTTACGAGTTCCTGAATCTAACGAAAGACTTCGAATGCGTTCAGTTAAGGTNGCNTCAGAGGATGCTGGTGTAACTGTTCACGATGTCGTAATCGTTGGTGATGATGANGCTCCGGTATTATCCCTCAAAGGATTGAGNCTCAAGGCTATGGGNCAAGTTCCTGAAGACCAAAGGTTCACNCTCGAGAGGTGATTGAATGGAAAAGATGGATCCTGTNTCGGGTCCANGAATGCTAATCGCTCGTAGGCGTATTGAGAATTGNACNAGTTCTCTTGCAGATGAAATCCCCCGTGCTAATTCNAAAAGAATNGCAGACCANAATTCAGGACGGCTNCTTCTAGAAGAATGCTTGACTGAATGGGGTGTACCTNTCGATTCAATAGAGGTCTTACGCACTGATGAGAGAGCNCCATACCTTTCATGGTTAGACGGTATNTGGAAAAATACTCCNTTGCCCGGNATAAGTATCGGNCATTCAGGTGAATGGGCTGTATGCGCTNTAATCGAGCCAGGGTTCTGGATTGGAATAGATGCTGAGCCCAAAGATAGAGGNATTCAAGAAAATGCATTTGATATGATGGCTAAGGGTGAAGAATTNGATTGGTTGAAATCAAATCCTGANCAAGCGATTCGAATNTGGACGGCCAAAGAGGCCGTGCAAAAAGCNGAGAGGAGNGGNATGAATCTCAATCCTAGAGAGATTNTTCTTGAGNATTANCAAGTTNAATCATTTATTCATNAGGACCAGATGGTTTCAGTCTCATGGCGNAATNCAGGAGATGACCCTGCAAGCGCNGAAGANGANTTGTTGCAACAAACAAGAATTGCTATGCANTCTGGTGAGTCTTGGGGTGTTGGTTGTAATACTACCNGNAACAATGTGTGAATCATTTNTTCCAAACTCTACTNGATTCCCAAGGTAGGCCNAATAGAATTCCAATTTCTGTTAGGATTACATAATTTAGCAATAGGTAACTAAGGTAAGAGATGATNATGATTAGTATCGATGTATTGATGATTTTTCTGCGTTCACGCTTAACTTGGTCGATGGTGCAAATTCCTTGACTCCTGAAGTAAAAGAACAGCCCTACACATACGGTTATTGCAGCAATTGCGAGCATCAAAGGCCTGAACCATGAATATCCATCTTCGCCCCAGTATAGTGTGTCAGATAGTGCGGCACCAGTCGATACAGTTGCAATACCAAACATTACCAGCACTACAGATGGAAGACAACACATGGAGGCGATTACAGAAGAACTAGCAACTATTTTCCACAACTTTCGCGGCTGCTTTTCTTCTACGTCGCTAGCAGTAACTTCTTCCTCCATGCATCNAATTGAGTTGATGAACTACAAAAAGCATTGTCTAACTCTATCATGGCATTTGACCAAGCTAAATCAGTAGGATTGAATGTCAATAATAGACAGTCCAAATGTAGAACCCTACCAATAGTGAAATTGGAACTAGATAGTATAGAACTCTAACAATAATCGGTTTATTTTCGCTCTTGGTGTTCATAAATTCACTATCTTTGACAACAGAATCTCCAATCGCAGCCACTATTTCCCCAATAGCNTCAACCATTATCNCACCTCAAGCGTTCAAGTTCCTAATCTCAGGAGTTTGGTCGGCNATGATGAATTCAAGCATNGCTGCCCACATTACGAACTCCATGCTCTTCTCNAANTCTTCNTGGCCACCTACTTCTGCAACCATGTTATCTAGAGTNTCTGANGGGGANTGGTATGCATCATAATCNNCATCATATGCTCCAAGGTGGAANATNGTTTGAGCACCTAANTCNCGGAANGTTACNTGGTCNGANCGTCCNAANGTNTCTTCNTGAACGTCCATTACNAGGTTGTAATGGTCATCCCAATGCTGGTCACANCCNGCNCCATATGAGCCTTCAATTCTGAGNTCTCTTGGAGCNTTTAGAATNTTGAAATGNACGTCATCAAGAACGGTTGTAATTGCAACATCCTGNACTTCTGGGTCAGCATCAGGTCCTGACCATGCNTGGTATGGGAAAGGATCGCCNTTTGATTTGACTGCAGGCCAAGACATGCCCATCATATCCATGTTAATGTAGAACTCAAGTTCTTTGTCTTGAGGCAAACAATAGTCACAGTTGTTGTTAGCAAAGGCGTTAGAACCGCGCAGCCCCTCTTCTTCACTAGACCATAGTGCCAAGAATGTGTCACATTCGAAAGTTAAATCTGCGAAAGCACGAGCATACAACATCATCGCAACAGTACCTGCTGTGTTGTCATAAGCACCTTCGTAGGTTCCTCCGCCGGGAGGTCCACCTGGTGGTGCGATGTCCATGTGTCCGCCCATTCCTTGAACGCAGTTATCGTTGCGACCTTGCTTCCAAGCAATGACATTGAGGCTTTCTGGTTGTGCTAAGTTACCATGGTCTGTGACTCTAAGCAAGTGGGTTTCATATCCAAGCCCTTCGAAATGACCTTTGAAATATTCTGCTGCGCGCTCAAAGGCGATATTCCCAGCACCCATCCAGCGATTTATGTATCCTCCACATTTCGTTGTGTCAGTACAAGTACTTGTGATGAAGTCGATTTTTCTAAACCATTCTTCGCCGTTAACGATAGGAGTTCCGTTTGTAATCGAAACGCTTAGTGCCTCGGTTTGTCCATCGCTACTCATGAATGCTATACTTACTTCATCGGTGTAAGGCGTTGTTAATAGCTGACCAAATACNGTATTATCTTCAACTATCACGCTGTGACTTTTCACATAAGTCCCGTTAATGAATATCAGAACATCTGGTTGGGTTGTTATCGAATTGCCTTCACCGACTANAGTGAAATCATGAAACTCACCTGCTCTCAAAATTGCATCTTCGGGATTAACGAAATCGATTTGCAATGACGCTGCAGGGTCTATCGATTTCTGTTCATCCTCGCCAAAGCATCCCGATAATGGAGCGATCACGAATAATCCGGTTAGGACTAAGGCCGTTAGATGACGGTTCATGCGCTACGCGCATATTCCGTTACTCATCAACATATGGGGGGATTGCTAAAATAAAAATTAGCATGATTCAGTGAAAGTGGATGCGGATAGCGGGAATCGAACCCACGACATGAGGTTGGAAACCTCAGGTGATAACCACTTCACCATATCCGCGTAATATTCTGTCGGAGTGCGTCCTCTTCTTAGGCGATTCGGTCTTAGAATCTAGGAGGNGGTCCGCCAATCATACTGTTTTCGTCAATTACGAATCTGTCCGCTCTCATTCTGTTTATGTGCGCCAAACGCTCTGATTTTCTACGNTTTGAGNTTCTTCTACCGTTTACCACNAGGAATAATCCTAGNATTAGTGCAAGACTAACCGCGATTATTTCTTGAATATGTGGAACATCCTTAGTTTGCTCNAGTAGGTTATCGAATGTGTCACCATCATCAGAATTGATTGCTTCTATTGAAATTACAGTGATAGCCATAGAAGACTCAGCACCCGGTTCGCTGGCATCAATTACTGAAGAGATGTCTCCTTTCTCTACAACTTGTCCAGAGAATGCTACAGTATCAGATTCATTTCCAGGTATAACCAGAATGTGTGACCTGACTCCAGCATCTATTGCATTCATCAATTTCCATTCAACTATCACGGTTAGATCATTTTGGATCATATTTGTTATCGTACAAGTAAATGTAAGGCTTGAATCACCCGCTAGATCTCTTTCGAATTCGTTAGGGTCGCAAGATAGCAACACTTCTGCAGTGTTACGTGTAGGGTCTTCAGGCCAGTGGTCCGGTAATTCAGCNCCTGGTGAGTTATTGTCTCCGTATCCATCACCATCATTGTCTTCGTATTGTGTTCGGTGCTCAGGGAAAGCATCTCCAATGTTCGACCAACCGTCCAAGTCATTGTCAGGACAACCCAGTAAGTCCAGAGTAGCAGTTCCTGCTGCTGATGGACATTGGTCTCCGTCTGTACCAGTTGGATTGTCACCATAGCCATCTCCATCAGTATCTAGCCATTGGGTCGGGTCTGATGGAAGGAAGTCGTTATTGTTAGACCATGAATCTCCATCGTCATCCAAACATCCGATGCTACCATTGGTGGAATTTCCTGCAACTAGTGGGCAATTGTCGATATTGTCTCCAAATCCATCAGAGTCATTATCTGACCACTCGGTAATATCTGAAGGGAATGCATCTCCTGAATCTGACCATGTATCACCATCAGTATCTGTACAACCGAACGTATCTGAACTGCTGTTTCCAAATTGTGAGGGACATGAATCTGGTGTGGTTCCTTCAGCATTATCTCCGAATCCATCATTATCTGTATCGTTCCACTGTGTGTTGTCTAGCGGGAATGAATCATCTAAATCTGCCCATGAGTCCTGGTCTGCATCAAAGCATCCTAAGGAGCCGTTGGTTGAAGTTCCTGCAGTTTCAAAACAGTCGTCTTCGACATCATCATATCCATCTCCATCTGTATCGAGATACCTTGTAGGGTCTAGTGGGAAGTCATCGTTTAGGTCGGAGTGACCATCACCATCGGTATCTACACAACCAAGTCGGTCGATTGTTGAATTTCCAAATGTTAGTGGACAATCATCAGCATTGTTACCTGTAATATTGTCTCCGTATCCATCACCATCTTGGTCTTCATGTTGAGTCGGGTCATTTGGCAGTGCATCAATCATATCAGCCCAACCATCGCCATCAGCATCTACACAACCTAGCATTCCACCTTTTGTTGAATTACCCCAGATTCCTAAACATGAATCGTGATTATTACCAATTATATTGTCACCAAATCCGTCACCATCATCATCCTGCCATTGGGTGGAATCATTGGTGAAACTATCTTCTGAATCTGCCCAACCATCACCATCTAAATCGGGGCAACCAAGAGTTCCATTTTGCCAAGAGTCGCCTGCTGTGTTTACGCAATCGTCAGCGAGGTTACCAGTTGGCTCATCCCCAAATCCGTCACCATCAGTATCGTTCCACTGAGTTTGATCTGCAGGGAATGCATCGTGGTCAACAGTTCTACCATCGCCATCTGCATCCAGGCAGCCAACTAAAATCCAAGTAGAGTTACCTGCAAAGTTTGGACAATCATCTTCAATATCTGCAACGCCGTCACCATCGGTATCATTAGACTTTGTAGGGTCGTTTGGCCATTGGTCATTAGCATCAGACATGCCNTCTCCATCNCTGTCAAGGCATCCTTGTAAATCAATAGTTGAATTACCCCAAATCGCCGGGCAGTCATCCCAATTTGTAGCAGGATTAGCATTGTCGTAATAGGTGTCTCCGTCAGTATCCAGCCACTGGCTTGGGTCGTTAACAAGAATGTCATTTAGGTCAGATTGGCTATCGCCATCAGCGTCAGGACAACCATTTCTGTCAAGGGANGAATTACCCCAGACCGAATCGCAAGCATCAGCTCCTTGAATTGCAGTCCATCCACCNTCAGGNTCTGACCATGAATCNGAATCNGAATCTGGGCAGCCATATCTATCGCCACTGGATGTACCTGCTACAGATGTACAGGAGTCAGGATTTACTCCACCTGGGTTATCACCAAATCCATCACTATCAGAATCTGCCCATTGTGTTCCNTCGTTAGGGAAATCATCTCCNACATTGGACCATCCATCTCCATCGCCATCCGGGCATCCAGTTTGGTCTTGAGTAGATGTTCCTGCAGTATTTGGACAGTCATCAAGAGTGTCAATTATTCCGTCACCATCGGCATCCGCTGACATATTTATCATTGAATAAGGAGCATCGATAACCATTGCAAAGGATTGTGGCCCAGTAGGGATATTGGTTCCATTTACGTGAACTTCCCACTGTCCTGACATAGGAGATGAGATAGTTGTACCAATCAGGTTGTCGAGATTGTTTCCATATTCTACCCAGTTACCATTAGGNTCCTTAACTGCAAAGTCGATATCATTAACCAAATTTACCGATGCTGCAGGTGTACTAGCAGGGTCGGTCCATGATACCATCACTTTGAGGTCAGGTGCGCTTGCTGGGACTGTAAATTTCCAACTTCGAGAATCTCCTGTGCTAACCGATTCATCATCTACCCATGTNGTGTTTACTGCACGGTCAAGGTCGAGAAGACCCCATCCTTCGTGATTGTTAGGTGCAGTTTCACCAGCGCCATTGCTAGATGACCCGTACTGGCCAGTCATGTCGTGAGCGCTAGCTGCAATTATNCCTTTGACTAGAGCGCTAGAAGGGTTTGTGTGNGCTAAATTGTCAATTAGATGCTGATACAATAATGCTGATGCTCCTGCAGTAATCGGAGTCGCCATACTAGTTCCTCCCATGAAGGTGTAATCTGAATTTGAATGAGCGCCCCATCCAGTTTGTGTTGTTGAGCGGCTCTTTGCTGAAAGAATGAATGTTCCAGGCGCTGAAACATCAGGTTTCACCCTCCCGTCATCGACTGGTCCACGGCTTGAGAATGCGGCCAATCCCTCGGTATTATTTGCCATCTTATCAGAATTAATCGGGTCAGTTGGATAGTCTCCTGGCCACCATTGTCCCCACTGGGTGGAAATTGTTGAACCTCTATTATTTTCAGATGCACCAACTGTTAGAACGTTCTTCGCAGTAGCAGGCGCACCCATGCTATCTAGGTCTACTTCTCCGTCACTGTTACCGTCTGTTCCTTCATTCGCTGCGGCGAATAAAATCAGCAGTCCTGTGTGATTTCTTGCCGATGAGTCTGCTTGCATAGAATTAGTAGTGTACTGTCCAGCAACCGATGAGCCCCAAGAATTTGTGTGTATGTTGGAGCCATTTGCAACAGCATCATCAAACATGTCGCTCAAGTCGTCTGGTATGCCCATCAATGTGTAATCATCTGTATACCCATAAGTATTCTCAACAGTAGTAGTCCAATCTGTCCAGACTTCAGTAGCCTGCATGTAGAGTCTTGCTTCAGGAGCAATTCCTTTGATTGATCCTGAGGATTGAGTTCCATCCCCTAGTACAGATCCTGCTACGTGAGTTCCATGTCCACTATCGAGGTCAGAAGCACCATCTTCGTATGGGGCGTTAGCATAACCTTGCATTGCTGATGGAATGCCATAGGAGTGGATGCCTACTATGTGGTCTCTAAAATCAGGGTGCATATTGGTGTTGTTAACGCCATTATCCAATCCCGTATCTGAAACTGTGACGATTATTCCTGTACCATCTAGTGCATTCCAAGCAGAGTTAATTCCTGCCATTTGAGTGGCGTCCTGTAATACGGTTGCACCGATTACAGCATCAGCTTCATCGTTCAGTAGAACCTTTTCGAACTGAGGCTCAATCCATTCAACCTCTGATTGCTGAATCAGCCATTCTACTCCACTGATTCTAACTTCAACAGTTGCCCATCTCCAACTGTGTGACATTACTTCAACATCACTTCTGTCTTCAATTCCTTCAGGTAATTCATCCCCTGACAAAACCACACTTACAACTCCTATGCCCTTAGCGATGAACCAAGATTCCATTTCTCCCTTCAGAGATGGCATTATGTCAGGGTGTAGTTTTGCAGAAGGTGGCATTTCGATCATTCCATTGACATCAAGTTTAGCCAACTCAGATGTGGTATGTCCACTCAATTCGCAATGGAAAGCAGAAGATGGTAGAAATGACCAGCACTCAATACCTGCTGCTGCAAGTTCATGCACCCATTCACTAGGAACAGGATATTCATGAGTCAGCATCCAAAAACCAGAGTGTGAGACATCAGGGAATTGCTGAATTGGAATGGATTCTACGTCTCCATTACGTAGTCCAATAGTCTCTCCGTCTACGCTTTGGGGTTGCCAAGCAGCGACAGAACCAAATGAAGATAAAACCAGTAGGCCAACAAGTGCTATTGCTCGCATGATTCTGTGAAGAATTGGTGGGGCATGAAGGTTGCCGTCCTACACAACTTCATATTCTCTATCACAGCCGCCCAAATATGGGAGCAGGTCACAAACGCGCCACGCAATATGAGCATCTAGACCCCGATGCTCTCAATGACACTAAAACCGAGGTTCTAGGTAAGCAAATTTGGCGCGTCATTCCTTACGGCTTCCGCTACAAGATGCGTGCTTTGACAGGCGTTCTTGCTAATGGAATGGCAAGGTTTGCTGATTTGTTACCGTTCGTATTCATCGGTTTCGCAGTAGATTATTACGCTGGAAATGAAACCGATGGTTTTTTTGGAAGTATGAGGGGTTTCCTCGATGAATCGNTATTCCCTCTAATGACNGATAATTTAGCCGTAGGATACGGTNTTCTNATTTTCCTAGGATTNGCAAGTCTTGCTGTGTTTCAAGGAATCAGCGAATATTGTTGGCAGACTCTTGGATACAAAGTTCAACACGACCTACGNCTTGATGCAACCCGTTCTCTAATCGATATGGAAGCATCATACTATGATTTACGCCAAACGGGTCAATTGATGAGTGTTTTATCTGCAGATGTCAATCAATTGGAAGATGTGATTAGCGATGCTTCTACGTCAATNATCAGAATTGTNGTTACATTTGGTACNGCNTTCTTGATTTTGGTTTTGATGAGTTGGAAATTAGCAGCTGTGCTGTTNGCNCCACTTGTANTGATNATNCCATTAGTCTACCTTTTCTCAACNCGTGTTCAGAGNAAGTATCGTCAGCAAAGAGAATCGACNGGTGATATTACTGCNGTTTTAGAAAATGTCATTTCNGGAATCGCAGTTGTTCAAGCNTACAATGCTCAGGAATGGGAAGCNAACCGTGTTGATTCAGAATCAACTGCTTANCGNGAGCAAGCAATCGGCGCTAGCCGAGACCGNAACCGCTTCCTGCCNGGTCTTTACGGCATNGCAGGAATTGCCTTTGGATTGCTTGTTACCGTTGGTGGTTACCTGACCAAGTCAGGGGATATTTCAACAGGTCAGTTAGTGACATTCCTATTGATTTCTACAAGGATGACTATGCCTATGTTCATCTTTGGAATGCTTGTAAATCAGTTGCAGAAAGGAGAAGCAAGTGCTCGAAGAGTGTTCGCCTTAGTGGACTTAGAGCCTACTATTGCAGACAAGGAAGACGCTTCAGAACTTGATGGACCAATCCATTCAGTAGAATTTGAGGATGTTCATTTCACCTACCCTGGTACTTCGACCAAGGTATTGGCCGGTATATCATTCAAGGTAGTTGCAGGTCAGTTCCTGGGAGTGATGGGTCACACCGGTGCTGGTAAAACTACAATATTGAAATTGTTGATGAGATATTATGAGCCACAATCAGGGCGAGTATTAGTCAATGGAATCGACGTACAAGACCTTACTTTAGATTCGGTTAGAGACGGGATGGGATTTGTTAGTCAAGAGCCATTCCTTTTCTTTGGTTCTCTCAAGCAAAATGTTGCATATAATCGCGAAGCGGATGATGAAGAAATCATGACAGCTCTAGAGATGGCAGGTGCCGCAGAATTCGTTAGCGAATTGGAAAATGGTCTAGACACAATGGTCGGAGACAGAGGTACTATGCTGTCAGGCGGTCAAAGAGCGAGAGTCTCTTTGGCTAGAGCGTTACTAAAGAATCCAAGTCTACTTGTTCTCGATGAAGCATCTAGTGCACTTGATGCCGAGACAGAGAAGAGAATCCAAGAGAATCTACTCGCTAGTGGTAGTGAAAGAACGACCATAGCAGTGGCGCATCGCTTGTCTACGATTCGTAACGCTGATGAGATTATTTCGATGGTTGATGGTGGAATACTTGAGCGTGGAGGTCATGACGAACTGATTTCTAACAATGGTGTATACGCTAGTCAGTGGCGAATACAGACCGGTGAAATCTGAACACGATTCATCCGGCTTTCTCAATTCGTTTACGCCTCTTGTCTTCGAGATCAGGTGCGAATCTCTTGTCGCCCTGAATGATGACCATAGACATTAGCAAGAATAGTGGGAAACCCACTACTATGGCCCAAACGGATAATGATAAGTTCATGATATTGTGTTCTTCAAATATTTCTGCAACGATTATTATTGCGATGACTAATAACACGCGTAATAAAGTCAGCCAACTTCTAATCAACAGCCAAATCTCTCTAGCATCATCTGACTCACCAGACGCATTCATTCCATCTTGATGAGACTGCGCCATAGGTGAGCCCTAGGTCTTGACTCGCTTAAGGTTAGTCAAGCAGTACGAATTCTATCGTCAATCTGTTCACCTACACCGGCACTTCCGCCGGTGCGACGAATCTCTTTCCACGCTTTGTTTACGCCAGCACCATACGCCCAGTGTGCAAGGAATACGAATAATGGTGCAAAGAATACTGTTCCAATATTTCGATGAGGGCTTGTGCCTATTGCAGCGCCAAGCCAAGAGATTGCAATGTAAATCCCTGCAAGTCCCAATGGTATGTGGAATGCTATGCGAGAGAGGTCCCATTCTCCACCAAGGGTGAACCATAGGTCTGCAGCAGCTCCTCCTGTGGCGGCGCCATAAATCGTACTGATTGCAGCAGCGATTACAATCCAAGGGAAGAATCCGATAGCAGTGTGGGACCATTCAGCGATTTCTGGCCATCGCTTGTTAGCAACCATTCGGGTGTAGCCATAATTGCGCATTTGCTTCATGTATGGCCTGAATGGCCTGCGTCGGCGATGTGGCATTACATTTTCAGGGTCGATAAACAACTTGTGTCCCTTTCTCTGAATCTTAGCATCTAGAACTACATCTTCTGCTCCAATACATCCATCCTCGAAAAACCCGACTTCTCGGAGGTTTGCCATTCTGTGGGCACAATTAACTCCAGGGTTGTGAGTAATTGGAACTAATTTCCCTTTTGGTTGGGCTCCATAGCGAGTTCCTGCAGTCATAAATTTAGTACAGAATGCGACATCAGCACACTTTGCTCCAAATGGATCTTCATCCGGTGCAAAGTTAGGGCCGCCTACTGCTCCAACCTCAGGGTCATCGAACCAGCGAACTAACTTTTCAACCCAATCAAGTGGAGGGATTGTGTCGTCGTCTGTGAACAGAACTAGGTCGTGGTCCATTTGTTCCAGTGCGAAATTACATGCATTCGCTCTGTTGCGAGATGGGTCGTCAATCCAAGTTGCTCCGTACTTTTCACAAACTTCTTTCGTGTTATCCTTTGATTTAGAATCTGAAATAACAACTTCAAAATCTGAGTANGTTTGTTTAGATAGTCTTTCAAGAACTATTTCCAACTCAACAGCGTTGTTAATGGTCGGAATTAGAACTGCTACCTTGAAAGGTTCGCCATCTTCCTTGAGCAGGGGTGCAATATCTGCCATATCCTGTCCACTAAGCCCCCCTTGATGAAACCATCTCACCAATATGCGGAATTGAAAATTCACCCCAAAGGCGCGCGAAAGTGTGCCTCAGCAATTAGAAGGTTCATAAGCCTCCAAAGAAGCAAACAAAGTATAGGGGTGCTCTCATGTTGAACGTCACAGCCCGTCAAGAACTCATGCGAACCATAGTAGAAACACTTGGGGTCGTAGTTGAGGAGGCAAGACTAGATTTCGGAGAAGATGGATTATCTGTAAGGGTTGTAGACCCTTCACATGTAGCCATGATTAAGATGGATGTAGATAGCGCTGCATTCGATACTTGGGAAGTTGANGAGACCAAATTGGGTCTTGAAATGAGGAAACTGAAAGACATTCTAAGCCTTGCAGGTCCTGGTGACATGGTTGAGCTAGCTTACAATGACGAGTCGGGACAAGCAACTGTCAATATTGGGAGAATCGACTTGAATCTTCGCCCTCTTGATAATACAACTCTGAGCCCTCCAAACGTTCCATCATTGGAACTGCCTTGTGGTGTCACAATTACCGGATCTGACCTTGGTCAAGCGCTACGTGCTGCTCGCCAAGTTGGAGATTTAGTCAATCTATCACTAACAGCGGATACTTTCGCTGTGAATGTTAACGGCTCCACAGATTCTGTACACGTCGAGTTCTCTAAGGACGAACTGGTCGCAATCGATTGCGGTAGTCCTGCTCGCTCCCAGTACTCTCTAACCTATCTTATTCCAATGACTAAGATTATGCAAGGTATTGAAAATGTAAACCTAAGATTCGGTGAGAACTTCCCACTAAGGATTACTTTCGACTTTGCAGATGGCGCAGGTCATGTCGAATACTTCTTGGCTCCAAGAGTAGAAGGCGACTTCTGAAACCACTAATTGGTTACAAAGTAAAGACAGTGATTGTCTTCAAGACCATGTAGGTCTATTTGTTCTTCAATAGTTAGCCCTGCATCTTCTAATTGCTCTCTAACATTTTGGAAGACTTCTCTTTCTCCTCCTTCATTGAAACGTTCAGATGCTGCTTTCAGAGAGAGTAAGCCCTTTCCGCCCTTTTTCAGGAACCGCTTAACAGCGTTGATGAAAATTTCTGCCTGTCCTGCCTGACTAACATCTTGTAGTAACCAATCGACCTTCGATGCAACCATAATTCCCCAAGCCGAATGCTTTCTAGCATCTCCTAGAACTGGAACTAAACCAGGCCGAAGGCTTGCTAGATGAACCAAATCGCGCAAACACCTAGGCGATAGATCTACTGCGATAATACGTCCATTCTTTTGGTTGTCACTTCCACAAACTTGGTCGTGAATGTGCGAAAGTGATGTTCCATGACCAGCTCCTAGGTACAGACAAGTGTCCCCCTCTTGTGGAAGTAAGTCATACTGCGTATGTCTTGCACGAGATAGAGCCGCACCTAATTTGGAGCGAGTGGGGTCCCATCTCCTGTATTCAGTGCCCTTGAATCTTCGAAGTGACTCTCCATATTGAGACAACTTTGGNACAGCGTTCCTTGTCCAAATAGCCCTGCCATCAATCATTACGGCCCATGAGAGTCGGCGTTTTTTGCCCATAATCTCACCGCTGTGGTGGAGTTGAATTCTCGCTTCGAATTGTCTCCACCTTGGCTGCTACTGCATCGATGGTTTCTTGACTCCAAGTTTCTCCTCCAAATTCATCACATCTAGCGGCTATTGTCGCTTTAGCAGCAACAGTTCTTGCAATCTTTCCTCGCATCCAGCGAGGTGAACGTGAAATCCAAGGGTGCATGAAAATATGACCGTGCTTAGGAGATGGAGCACCTGTCTTCAGATGATTGAAAAATGCTTTTTCAGCACCCAAGATTTGCATTGTACCTGCTGGGAGTCTGGCTAATCTAGCACGACCGTGGGCTTCAACACAAAGTCTGGCNGCAAGAATTGGNCCTAGTAGTCCAGATAGGGAAGGAAGGTGNTGNGATGCTAATTCTCTAACTACATCTTCCATACTCTCGAGTCGGTTTTTGATTTCCCATACACTCTNTGCCCAATCNTGAAGNCTATCCCATTCAGCATCGGTAGGGCCCATCGGGGGCATACCAATACCAATCTCCTCAGCCAAATCACTCAAATTGGATGCGTTGATAACTTTCTTAGCAAGACCACTTCGGTCTTTTTCGAATCTCGCTTCAGGAAGAAACAATCCAACCCATTCAACTAGCCTTCCTTCAATCGTAATGAAAGCAGCTCGTAGTTCATCAGATGCTCTTAGAATGTGTTCTAATCTTCTGTCTGGGTCACCTGCAGCAGCATCAACTCCGCGCTTGGAAAGTAAAATCGCAGCTCTGTCTAAGGCTTCTAGCGCTTCTTCGCTAGGTATTGGCCAGTCTGCATCTGGTAAATCCTCGTCACCATGAATCAAAACTTTCGCATCAGGGAATCTTTCAGACAGCCTTTCCGCTTCAGGTGTAAGCGCTCCATAGGCAATAATGTCCATACGTGCACATACGGCATCTGTATTCTTCCAGCCGTCCCATTCTTCTACATCCAAGAGATTTCCATCAGAATCAGAAACTGCGGCCGCTCTCCAATCATACCATAGCCACATATGGTAGTCCAAACCGACTACATTGATGAACCAATTGCTGCTGGGTTCTTCCAAATATTGATATGTGGGTTCCTCCACCTGTTCCTATGTTCTGCCCAGAATGTGGTACATTGGCATTCCCTACACCTAGTGGTGACATTAATTGCACCAATTACAAATGTGGGTATCAAGGACCCCAAAACAAAGAATTTGCAAATATTCAATCATCAACCAAAGCTGAAACAAGAGTCTACGAAGTCATCAAAGATTCTGATGAAATGAAAGGAGTTCTGACCATAGGTGATTACATCTGCCCTGATTTGAAATGTCAATCAAGGGAAGTATATTCCTATCTTGAACAGACTCGCTCATCTGATGAGCCTGAAACCCGTATGCTAACTTGCAAGGAATGCGGCAAGGGTTGGAGAGAATTCTGAGTGGTTAGGTATGAATATACGAGTGCTATTCGCTTGTTTACTGTTATTGCTACCAGGATGTATTTCTGAAGACAGTCCTGAGTTTAATGGTAAAGACTTGGGTGAAATGGATACCTTCAAATTCACTTTAAGCGATCAAAACCAATCGTCATATTCACTCGAAGATAATGAGGGCAAGGTCGTAATCCTCGCTTTCGTCTATACNCGTTGCGATGATGTTTGCCTAATGATTTCTAATAATCTCAAAAACGTCAAATCGCAATTNACNTCAGATGAACTTGAGAAGGTTTCATTCATTTCTGTCACAATTGATTGGAGGCANGATTCTCCCGATGTTNTGAGGGACTGGTCGGCAGANATGGGTCTNGATTGGCCACATCTTACCGATTGGAATTCTGACGAAATAAAAAATACATATTCAGAATATGATATCGTCCCTTATGATGAAGAGGATTATCAAGAAATTCATCTCCAACCAGTATACATTTTGGATACTAACCTCAAAGGCCGAGTCGTATGGAGTGAATACGACTGGCCAATTGATTTATTCATGGAAGATTTGCGCACAGTAATTGATTTGGAGGACTGAAATGAGGATTACTGCAATACTTCTAGCAGTAATGTTTCTTTTACCTGGCTGCACCTCTGAGGATGAAAAAGAAATTACATTCAATGGCCGTGATTTAGCAGGTAATGATACCTACAAATTCACTCTAGAAAGCGCAGACGGAGACCTCTGGAGCCTAGAGGATCAGCGTGGTAAAGTTGTGATACTAGTGTTCATGTTTACTCGGTGCGATGAAACATGTCCAGTAACTAGTCAGAATGTAAAAATGGTTCAAGAAACTTTGTCAGATGAAGAATTAGAAAAAATTAGTATTGTATCTGTAACTGTGGATAAGCGACATGACTCCCCCTCAAAATTGCAAAACTGGACTGAAGACAGAGGATATGATTGGCCTCACCTAACAGGTTCAGGCTCAGCTTTAGATATGGTTTACGAAACATATGGCGTTTATCCATACGAGGAATCAGATGATTCAGATGAAGGCTACACTGTTGCCCATCCCTCTCCGACCTACATCTTGGATACAGACCTCATGGGAAGAGTGGTTTGGTCGGATTATGATTTCCCAGTTGACTTATTTGTTGAAGATGTAAGGACTGTTCTCGAGAACTACTGATCATTTCTGACAAGAACTACACCAGAATGTTGAGCGTCCACCTTGGACAAGTCTCTCAATTACTCCTCCGCACTCGCACTCAGCTCCTTCTTTATCATACACCTTGAACTGGTGAATGAAATAGCCAAGAGTTCCATCAACACCTGCAAAATCCCGTAATGATGAGCCACCTACTTGAATCGCTTCTGAAAGAATTATTTTTATCTCATTGACTAACTTCTCACATTCTTTTAGTTTGATTGTGTTTGACAAACGAGTAGGGGAAATCTTGCTTCTGTTTAGTGCTTCACAAGCATAGATATTGCCAACGCCAACTACCACTTTTTGGTCGAGAATACAAATTTTGATAGGACTTTTCCTACGTTGAAGTTTTTCATACAAGTCTGCAGCAGTCCATTCTTCTAGAGGCTCTGGGCCTAAATGGTCCAGTAATTTATGAGAAGTACCAGAGTAGATATCCATCACCCCAAATCTTCGAGGGTCATTGTATACCGACATCGTTCCGTCATCGAGATAGATGACGACGTGGTCATGCTTACCTTCACAATCACTAGCGTCAAGCGTCCATTTGCCACTCATTCCTAAGTGGGAAAGTAAGATGTCATCATTATCAAGGTCGATTAAGAGATACTTGGCACGCCTTCTTATCGCAGTGATTTTCCTTCCAATGAGTCTTTTCTCAAGGTCTTCAGGAAATGGGAAACGCAGTCCTTCTCTGCGTAAATCCACGCCTTCGATTCGCTTACCAATCCACGAACGAGACAGTCCGGTGCGGACGGTTTCGACTTCTGGAAGCTCTGGCATAACTGACCGTTTTCACTTGACATCAATAGTATTGATGTGTCACAGTCCAGATAGTTTGTATGCAGTCCATATTGCCAAACCAATCATCAAAACACCAGTAGCGACATTCAAACTACGTTGATTTTGCTCAATTTTTGCTAATATTGTAGATTTGGATAACAAAAGCGCGACGATCACGTACCATACGGTATCAATCGTCATCCCCATTCCTGCAATTATCCATTTCGTGTCGTTTGACATCGATGGGTCGAGTACACTGGAGAGAACTGCAAGCATGAATACTGCAATTTTGGGATTCAAGAATGCAATGAAGAATCCTTCGAAAAATCCTTCACGCTTACCTTCTGATTGAACGATGACTGTTGCTTCACTACGAATCATACCAATTCCAAGGTAGAGTAGAAACAATCCACCAATAATTTGCATTAATGTAAATACATCTGGATTATTCTCCATTATCACAACTAAACCGAATACTACGCTAACCGCATAGAACCCGAATCCAATTCCATGGCCCACTGCGCACGCTAAACCTCGAGACCTACCGCCAATCATCGTGTTGCGTAGAACTACAGCTAATGATGGACCTGGTGAGGTTGCACCGAGAATAAACATCACGGCTGCTGCCGAAATTGCAGTTATGTCCACGCTTGTCCCAAAGTGTCAGTGTCAATGACCTTTCTGTAAGTTCAACCTAGGAAAGTGATAGTGTGCGCTCCTAATCGCTTTGCCGTTTCCATTGATGCACGGTCCATGTGTGCTTGAACTAGAACATTATCAAGGACAGCAACTGTTGCCTTAACTAATGATTCTGCTGCGGTTGGACGTTGTTTGGTACTTTCACTCGCCATGATGTGACATAATTCTCTTACGCCTATTTACCTTTGTCTCGATGCATCAAAAGGCATACTTCTAGCCTGTGACGGATTCATGAGATTGGATTCCGGAAGATGGTATTTCATTTTCCATAATTGAGATTTTGGATTTCAGATAATGGTAATTTGTAAAAAAATAATCCAATTTTTATTGCTAGTTTAGATTTTGTCAGGTAAAATCGAACGGTGAGTCCATAAGAGATAGGCAGCCGCCTCGCAGTATGTCCCGCGAATTAATCCGCGTCGAAGGTGTAGACCGTTCATTCGGTCCCGTCACCGTATTACAGGACATCAACATCATGGTAAACGAGGGTGACCGAATCGGAATAGTCGGTCATAATGGTGCTGGAAAGACAACACTGCTCAACACAATCTCCGAGCAAAAGCAAGATGTTGGAGATATCGAATTTGCCTCAGGAATTCGCATAGCATATTTGACTCAGATTCGAGATATTGATGAAGATTCAACTATCGAAGAAGAGTTATCTCGTAAGGGGCGCCAATTCCAAGAGTTGGAAGAAGAGATTGCTGAGATTGAAGCACAGATGGTTGACCCTTCATTCTATGAAGGCAATTGGCAACCAGTAATGGAACGTTATTCTGAACTACAAACAATGCTCGGGGCATCAGGTGGAGGAAATGTTGCTAATATTGCTAAGGCGATTTTAGAGATGCTAGGCCTAGACCAGCATCCAATGGAGATGAAAGTCAACAAATTATCAGGTGGAGAGAAAGCCAAACTTGCTCTTGCTCGCCAACTTGTTGGTCTTGCTGGAGTCGACGTAATATTCCTTGACGAGCCGACAAACCACTTGGATATTGAAACTACAGAATGGCTTGAAGAATTCATCAATGAGTTCGTAGGAGCACAATTGATCGTATCTCACGACAGGTATTTCCTAGACCAAGTTTGTACGAGGATTGTAGAAGTAGACAATCTTCGTAACTGGAATTACAAGGGGAATTATTCAGAGTTCCTAAAACAGAAACAAAACTTCCTTGCAGCCCTTGATGATAGAATCAAGAATGTAGAGAAGAAAATAGCGAATACACAGAACGCTCTCCGTTCTATGAAATCTGCTAACAAGTACGACAAGTCGATTTCAGCTAAGCACAAAATGATAGAAAGAATGCAACAGGAACTCAAAGCCTTGAATGCAAGAAAACCGAAGCAGCGCAAGGGACTGAGATTCAATCTCGAAGCGGCAGATAAGTCGAGTAATGATATCATTCAATTCTTAGGAGCTTCAAAGAAATTCGAAGGATTGAAGCGTCCAATTTTGAATAATCAGGATTTGGAAATTTCCAAGGGCGATAGAATCGGTATTGTTGGAGGAAATGGACAGGGTAAGACCACACTCCTAAAAATGATAACAGGTGATGAAAAAATAGACTCGGGTTCAAGAGACCTTGCACCTGGAGCCATCATCGGTTACTATCACCAAGACCACCGTACTCTAGATTTCAAACTGAATGCAGTAAAGCAAGTTGAATTGCTTCGACCTGACATGTCATATGGTGAAATCCGTGCTGCACTAGGCCGTTTCCAATTTGCTAAGGAGCAAGTTGACACTCCTTTGGGCAAACTTTCAGGTGGAGAGAGAGCTCGTATTGCATTACTGAAAATTCTGCTAGAAGAAAATAATTTACTTCTACTCGATGAACCAACTAATCACTTGGACATGGACGCAAAAGAAACTCTTGAAGATGCTCTTAGTGAATATGACGGAGCAATTGTAACCGTCAGTCACGACAGATGGTTCCTCGACCAAATAGTCAACCAAATATGGGAATTACAGGATGGAATCGTCACCAAGTATTACGGCAATTATACCGATTACATCAGGAAGAAGAAGGGCCTTCCTGCATTGGTTGACGGAGAAGAACCGGTCCTGTGATCAGCGCTCTTGACAGATAAGGTGGGATATCATCCGCCACCATACCTGGTCCCATTTCTTTTTCAGCGAGTTTACCTGCTACTCGCATTAAGTGAACTCCTAGTCTTGCGGCGCTCCAAGGTGACAAACCTAGCCCTAGTAAGCCGCCTATGCTACCTGCAAGAAGGTCTCCTGTACCTCCCATTGACATGCGCGGATTTCCACCTTTACCTAATCCTCCGCGCCCAGCAGAACCAATGATGATATCTTCTGCTCCGGTTCGAATAACGACTCTTCTTTCGCCCGAACCGGTGAGTAATTCAGGTACTGATTCAATGTCTCCAATCCAGTTTTCTAATTCCTTTTGGTGAGGAGTTACAACTCCAAACAGGTGTTCAGGCCAGCCTTCCAACGCTTTGATTGCATCTGCATCGATTACTTTTGGAATATTTGGAGTTGCTTGAATTAGCATTTTGACAGCCTCTAACGATTCAGGAGCATCGCCCATTCCCGGACCTATGACCATAGCCTGAACTCCTCTTCCCGTCATGCAACGTTTGACCAATCCTGAAACATCAGTGATTATGTCTTGGTCTGTCATCGGTTCTTGAATCAATTCACTAGGCCATTTTGCCCTCGCAGTGGCTGCCTTTGGCATTGCAACATGAACTAGGTCAACCCCCATTCTTGCAGCAGCCATTCCTGAAAGAATTGGGGCTCCATGATATGGTCCCCCTCCAATAATCAGAACTCTACCTCTGTCTCCTTTGATTTGCCCTTCTTGTGGGTGCGGGTAACGAAGAAGATCTCCCGGTCCTGGGTCTAGAGTTTCTTCAGGCCAACCGATTGGTGCGATGAATAAGTCTCCCACTTCAGGCAATAGTTTGCCATTCGAGTCAATCATGTTTGATTTTGGAGCTTCGAATGTAACGGTTCTGAATGCATTAAACGATATTCCTGAACCGCAGCCTGTTGGCATATCACATGCTAATGCCATTGGCCTTCCAGGAATCGCTTCCATCAATCTGAGGATTTCACCTCTTGGCTTACCTTGTGAGCCAGCGCCAAGTAGGCAATCAACAATCACAGCAGGTGGCTGTGATGGCAGGTTTTCTATTGAGTGAATTTCTCCTTTCCAGTCCTCTCTAGCCCTTTGAGCAAGGGCATTCTTTTGCTTGTCATGTGTTGCGATAACTTTGCATTCATCTAGCATAGTTGCTAATCTGAATCCATCTCCACCATTATTGCCTGGCCCGCACAATATCCAGATTGGTTTGGGAGCGCCGTCTAGTGCATTTGCAAGATGTTCTGCTGCAGTTCTCATCAACTCATCCATATTGGCCCCTAATGCTTCGGCATTGGCGTCGAGGATAGCGACCTCATGTTGAGCCATTATCCAACGGGGTCGCATACAACTCGCACCCACTTCTAGGCCTTTGATTACAACGGTATCATGATGAACGAATGTATGCTCCGTAGGAGCATGTCGGAGGAGGCGCCGGTGTTTGAAACTACGACCGGACCGGTTCGTGTTATCACTGCTGCAAGCCTATTCGATGGTCATGATGCAGCGATTAACGTCATGCGACGTTTGATTCAGAGCAGCGGAGCTGAAGTTATTCACCTTGGACACGATAGGTCGGCGAAAGATGTAGTCGATTGTGCAGTTCAGGAAGACGCACATGCTGTAGCCTTGACTTCATACCAAGGTGGGCATATGGAGTACTTCACCTACATTCGTCAATTGCTAGACGAAGCAGGTTGCGAACACATCCGCATCTTTGGTGGCGGCGGTGGAACAATTACTCCTCCTGAAATTAGAGATTTACACAAGAGTGGTATTTCGAAAATATATTCTCCAGATGATGGCCGAAAGATGGGACTAATGGGAATGATTCACGATTTGATGGGTACTGCAAGCGAGGTCGACTTGATTGCAGACAGCAGAATCGCAAGTCTCAACGGCCCGATTACGGCAGATGATATGGCCAAAGTAGGTCTTCTAATGACTCTATCAGAATCTGCAACTGCTGACGAATTCCAAACAACACTAGACAAGGTTCGCTCCAGCAGTAATGATGTCCCAGTGATTGGTTTTACTGGCACAGGTGGTGCTGGTAAGAGCAGCTTGTTGGACGAATTAATGCTACGTATTCTTCGTGATAATCCGGACAAGAAAATATGCTTACTCTGTGTTGACCCAACCAGAAAGCGAACTGGCGGTGCGCTACTAGGTGACCGAATTAGAATGAACTCACTTTCCAATAACAACCTCTTCATGCGCTCTTTAGCGAGTAGAGGAAGCGGTTCAGAAATCAGCGCTAACCTCGATAGAGCAATCGAGGCTGCAAAGGCTGTTGGATTCGATTTGATATTCTGTGAGACAAGCGGAATTGGACAAGGTAGTGATGCGATTACTACAGTTTCTGACCGCTCACTGTATGTCATGACTGCAGAGTTCGGTGCTCACACTCAGTTAGAGAAAATCGAGATGCTTGATGTAGCTGACTTAGTCGTACTAAACAAGTACGAAAAGAGAGGCAGTGAAGATGCACTGCGTGCAATTCGAAAACAGGTTAGACGCAATCG
>PAEE01000048.1 GCA_002701145.1 Methanobacteriota archaeon | reverse complement strand
TGTGAACCAGAGCCACCGATGACTCCTGCTCTCTTGAAAAGTGCATAGATTAGATATCCAATCATAACGTTAAGCATGATGAAACTGGCTAATCTCAAGAAATGCCATTCTATGCTGGAGCCAAAGCTTCCACCCCATAGTGAATCGATGAACGAAAGAATACTGCTTTCTGTACCAAAGAATGCCTCGCCGGTAAGAAGACCTGCAGCGACCATGAATGTTCCAAGTAGGATTAGTGCCCTCTGCTTTTCAGCGATTACAGTTCCTTCTTTTTCCTTGATTGCTTCAATTCTAGGTTTGAGTTTCTTATCTTCCCATCTGTCACGAGCAACACCACCGATCAGCATTGGTAGTGTGTGAGGTACATCTAGATACATTCCAAGACCGAATGAAGTTCCCATTCCGGTTGCCCATTCTACGAATACACCAAGCATGAATCCAAGCAGTAGCAACATCAAGTCACCTTGACCTTCAGCGAAAATTACTGAAAACGTTGCGAATGCATTTGCTTGTGGTGCGATTAATTGAATCCTACCCTGTGCTAATTCATTGGCCAAGAAAATGGCGACACCTGCACCGATTACAGCACCAGGCACTACACCCATGATGTTACCCTTCGAGATGTGGTAAGGGCGATTTCCAATATACAAACTGTTCTTGTAATCACCGATTACAGTACCCGACATAGAAATTGCAGAACCGAATACTGTTGTACCTACCAGTCCCAAAAGAACCGCTTCTTGAGTAGTCAAACCAAGGGCTTCATCGAAATTGAGGAAGACTCCAAACAGCATCAGTAAAACAATGAAAGATGTTCCTGAAACAGGCTCGATACCAGTCTCACCCATTACTCTTACAGCAATAGCTCCAAGCAGGAATGTGGTCATCAAAAGTATCAGCGCGAAAACTACACTGGCAAGAATTGGGAAATCTCCAAGCATGAAAATTATGATCATTGCACCGAATGTCATCAGCATGAATATTGGTATGTGAGCAAGTGGCCACTCATACCAACCCTTACCTTCCATGTACTCTTTTCCACTATCTCCTTTGAACGCTTTACCAATATCAACGAATATGTTTGCAAATGTTTTCCACATCTTGAGAAGACCGAATATTCCACCACCTACAATTGCACCTATTGCAATGAAACGTACTGCCTTAGAGAAGGCAAACATTTGTACAGCACCGGTAGATAATGGGTAGTCTTTCGGATTGATTGCATGAAGTGCTGCAGGTAAGTCTTGTAGTGGAACACTTGCACCAAGTTGGCCTTCGTAAACAGGAATATTGAACGCAACTGCAAGAGGCACTAGGAAGAACCACCCTACTATGGTTCCAAGGTTAACCAAGAATGCAACACGGGTTTTCATGAACCAACCGATAGCGAACATGGAAGGAGTTAGAGCAACTCCAACATAAGTGTACATGAATGGGTTATACCATTGGTCTGCATCAAAATGGGCAGGACCCTTTGCAACCCCATCAATCACTTCACCAGGTTGGTGAACTTTAGCATGAGAGAAGAAAGATGCTACACCAAAACCACTACCTGTACCCAATTCAGCTAAGTAGTCGCTCAAAGCAAGAGTTTTACCTTTGATGTAGATTAATGGATACTCTATGAGGAATAAACCAATCATGGTAATCCCAGTCCATAATCCGATTGTCTTCAAAGATTCACGAGCGTGTTCAACTGCGCCAGAACTTACATCACTAGCAATGTCAAGCATTTTCAGAGTGGCTTCAAAACCAGGCAATGGTAGTGGGTCTTCGACTAACCATACTCGTCTGAAAATAATGAAATACATAACTCCAAGGAATCCTGCAAACATTGATGCGACGATTCCAACGAAAGCAAGCCTCAATGTTTCACCTGAACCAAGAACTATCAGAGGTCCATCTGCTAACCAATATTGTTGATCGGCAGCAAGCAAAAAGATTGCCGGGAAAGTAAAGATGAATCCAGTAGAAGCATGTGTTGCCCCAGTGGTTGCAGAAGTTGCAATGTTAACTTCGGATGGCGACCACTTTAGTGCCATTCCCAATACATATGCAATATACCATGCAGCAGAAATTGCAAGACCAAGTTTTAGACCAATATATGCTGTNACTCCAGAGAATACCGCACCTATTGCAATACCCAAAAGGACCTTTCTTGTATCCCAGTGTGANACTTCAAATGCTTCTTCAAGATTCTTTTCTTCGAGATATTGTTCTAAGACACCAGTGTTGAGATTATTGTACATCTCGTCGTCTAGCCAAGTCAACGTGCCGTTCTCAATAGCCTTGAGGCCTTCAGGGGTTACTGGTTGGCGGTAGGCAGACTTCTTGACACCCATATGTTTCACCTTGACGGATTAACGCCGAATATCAGTGGTCACGAATAATCTTGTACAGACCTAAAGCTTCCATCCACATGATTTCTTTTCCACCTTCAATTTCCAGATCTTCTTCCAAAGGTAGAATCATCATCGAGTGGTCACGCATGTTCATTGCATGGACTTCAGCGCCTTCGACGTGGGTAACCAATGCGGTTCCCTTCTCGATAAGTGGTACGTTAATTGAAGAGGATACGCTCCCTACGTGAGAGATTTTAGCACCAGTAAAAATGTCTACAAGTTCTATTCGAGCCTTAGCAGAACCGTGCTTACCAGGTTTAGATGTTGAAATGGAATTTATCTTGTATGCTCTGTCATCGACACAGCAGTAACGGCCTACCTTCAGAGTTCTGATTTCTACACGGGTTGTTCCTGGCATATGGCTCCCTCATTTCGAGGCGGTAGTTCGGGCTTATGACCGTTGNCATTGAATCGAGNCACTACTCACAAGTTACGAACGTCCAGNCTTTGTCCATTTTCACCNGCATTACCTAANCAATANGGCAATAACTTTTCAGCGACATCGTCAGGGTTTGAAAGTTCACCATTTTCATNATAANCNATGAAATTTGGCAGTGAGGGAAACGAGTTGATATCNGATGNNCTGATGTCTTCTTGCATNCCNGTATCNACTATTCCNGGAGCNATNGATAANGNAGANATNTTGTTGGTTNNACCCTCTTCNGCCATGCACATAGACCACATNTCNAGTCCNGCTTTAGCGACACAATANGCACTCCAACCATGAATGGACCTTTTTGCCGCACCACTNGAGATTGTAGTAATTCTTGAGTGAGCAGCACCACCTAATATAGAATCTAATTTACTTGTAAGATCTTGAACTCCTATCAAATTTACATTGATAGATTGGGCCCAATCTACTCTTTCAACTTCCATCATGTTTGCAATTGGNTTAATTGTTCCNGCATTGTGTATTANCCCAGATAGATGACNAAATCGATTACGAATTNTTTCTGCNGCAACNNAAATATCNGTACTTTCGCCTAAATCACAAGAGACNGTAATGCAATCAGGATGCAATTTTGATAATTCTGNGCCAACCATTTCNAGTTCAGNACTCTTTCTTGCCAATGCGATTACTGGTTTGCCAGAACTGGCAATAGAAATTGCGATAGAGCGACCTATACCTTTTGATGCACCTGTTACCAAATATGCCTCTGACATACCNAGTAATGAGTGGCTAANTGGTTTGAGTCTTTCTCACTTATCCCAAACTCGGAAACCACCAGAGTCCGAATACCAATAACGNCCAGTAGTGTCTTGATACCAATTGACTCCGTTTTCATCAGTATCCATCCAGTCNCCATCTGGTANCTCTTCCCANGAAGACACGAAGTTGTCTGATTTCTCNGAGTCCATAGACTGCAATACTTCCTCTGTATCATCCTTAACTTGTGGAGCGGNTTTCTTTGGACGGCGNTTGTTTTGCGCTGGTTTCTTTTTCAGAATCATTGCTATGGCCCCGAATAATAGGAATACTACTCCNGTTCCNGCTATTGCAATTATCATAATCAGATTGGAATCTTCTGTTTCATCATCAGATGCAATAATTTCCTTCTCATCAGAATCTGAAATTACAGTCAAACATCCTTGGTATTCTGAATAAAGATAAGGTGAATATTCATCAGGGCATCTATCTGGTTGAGTNGCTCCTTCAAGGTAAATTCCTAANGTTCTTGATTCANTCCAATCTGGATTNTCCCAGTTATCTCCAAANCCATCTTCATCAGTATCGTTCCATTGAGTAGGGTCNCCGTCATTGAAATCTGAATCAAATGACCAGCCNTCGCCATCTAAGTCATAGCANCCGACCTTATCATAAATCGAATTACCAGCATCGTTTGGACAATCATCACCATTTANTCCATCNGAGTTGTCNCCATACCCATCACCATCAGAATCAAACCACTGGTCAGGGTTGTTGTCATCCCAATCACTGTCTANAGAGATTCCATCACCATCNGAGTCGATTTCTGAAGGTGCACAGCCGACATATGGATTGATNTCTGTTCTTTCAGAATCAAGATATATCGTCGTATTTACCTGAGTTGATTGCGANATTGGNGTGTTTGGACACTGNTCCATATCATCNGTNAATGNATCATAATCACCATCTCTTTCAGATGGNCCACAACCNACNGANTCAACCATGCTANTNTCGTCTGCAGGTGTCTCTACACACCAATCATAGTCATTGACNGATGCATCATCACCAACGCCGTCACCATCTTCGTCACGGTGCTGTTCAGGATTGNATGGTAGGTCATCAATCGAATCAGCCCAACCGTCNGAATCTGTATCGANNCAACCGAAGATACCATCTTCATGTGAAGTACCNCTTACTTCCACGCAATCATCGCCTTCCAGCCCAGTATTGTTATCACCAAAACCATCGGCATCAGTATCTAGCCATTGAGAAATCTCATTCGGGAATGCGTCGCTATTGTCCCCATATCCATCAGTATCAGTATCAATCCATTCTGTTGGGTCATCAGGGAATGTGTCTCCTGAATCTGACCAGCCATCCCCGTCAGAATCTACACAACCAAGTAGGTCTTCTGTCGAGTTACCATAGGTGTCGATACAATCATCAGAATTGTCACCAAATTCATCCATGTCAGTGTCATTCCATTCTGAAGAGTCACCAGGGTGGCTGTCAAAGTCATCAGCCCACTGATCTCCNTCTGAATCTGGACAACCAACGCTACCAAGAGTNGAGGTNCCTGNGACATTGTCACANTCATCCAAATCGTTAGTGAANCCGTCTANNTCATCATCNAGCTGNTTTTCAGCACAACCGAGTTCATTGACCACGATTCCAATCATGGTTTCAGGACAAAGGTCTTCGCCATCCCAAACGCCATCTTCATCGGCGTCGGGCAGAAGGTGAATCATGTTGACACCGAGTTTGCCCCANGATTGGTACAAATCCCAAGCATTCAATCCNGTGAANCCNGCTTGCTCCCAACGCATTTGGCCAACATCTGTGAGAAGNNATTTCAANAAATCNAGATTNGATGNTAAAGAATCNGTTGAAATGAATGCTCGCATGTTGGTTTGTAACGGCCAATCATCGGAACGNGAATTATTGAGAGTNGCATTNACTANAACNCCNCCNTCNANGAGTGCATCACTCGCACCGTGAGTGTAATTGTCNACAAGCGGNATTATGTGAACTAAGTGTGCATTGTTCACTGCATATACCATTTCGGTGAATCCAATTGAACCAGCGCCACTAGGTCCAGCAACACCGCCAACAACATCTGACTCATATTCACTGTTTGAGGCACGATAGCGGGCACTTGACGAAGTGTAAATACTGTCTTTAAAGGCACAATTCTCACAGAGTACGGTTTCTTCTAATATCCTAATATCACTACGATTTTCCCATCGGTGTGCTAATACAATTTCAGTATCAGGGCATGACGGATCTAAATCCTTCCATTCGACTATACCATCAGAATCATCGTTTGGAACTACAGAAGACCATACAAGTCCAGGCATCTCACCTGCTCCTGTCAGTGATGCTTTGTTGGAACCGGAAACTATCCACCTCACCTGGCCCATTGAAAGGCCTCCAATAGTATCGATGCAAGTCTCTGAAGTGCTACCTGATTTTACCATTAAAGCACCAGGAGCTCTACCGTATGGTATTTCCAATATTTGGCCATCAGTATTTTTACAATCCCACAAACCTGTTGTTGTATAACTGGAGTTCTTGGTTGCATATTGTGGGCTCACACCAATAGGACTCGAACCAATGTAATGTTTAGTATCGCAAGCGTCAACTGTTGAAGTAACCCTATCAAAATTCCAATACCTTGCTGATTCCGTATTTGAAGGGTATGATAATCTCCAATAATCCTCCAAGAGGGAAGTGTAATGCTCGCCATGTAATCTAATGTAAGCATCAGGAGCGAAGTAAAGCGACATATTGCCTCTGCGGTGAGTGATAACTAAACGTTCACCATCAGGGCTTACGGCAATAGATTCTGTACCGCGATTATTATTACTGCTTCCGTTGAAACCAGATATATTACCCAGACTATTCCAAGAAAGTGAATCAAAGGTTTTGACCGTTCGTGAATGACTTGCAACAAATACAGTTCCGCCATCTTTGGAAATATCAATCTCATAAACATCTGAACCTATGTTTAGAGTTTTGATTAGCACAGGTGTTGTGCCAAGGGTATGAATTAACATATTATTCGAATCACTTCCTGAAGCAAGATACCTTCCATCTGGACTAACCTTTAGAGCTCTAATATACTCTGTATGATTGTCTATCTTCCATGCGAATGTACCATTATTTATCCAATATGCATTAATTTCACTAATTGCTGAAAATATAACCAAACTATCATCAGGTGTTGTATCAATTCCACCCATCCAACTTGAGCCCCAAAAAATAGGGAAGTTTGGAATCAATCGCTCTTGGGACCAATTATTTGTAGTGAACCAGGTTATGGCAGATGTGCCATTGTGAACAAACACTCGGCTCTGGTCATTGGACCAAGCAATCGAATAAATTGAGCCCTGTATGGAGCCGTTGCTATTGTTTACGAGGTTAGATACCAAGGCACCTGTAGTTGAATTAATTATTACAGCACCACTTCCACCACTAGCAACTGCGAGCATAGTACCATCTGGTGAACGTTCGATATCCCTGATGTCACCTGGCATCTGATACAAGGCTGATACGTAATTACCAAGAGCATCATACATTTCTACGAAATCACTTTGTCCGCCACCGTAGTAAACTGTACCATCTAAGGACCATTCAAGAGCGACTGCCTCATCACCAAGTGGATCGTTATTAATTCTCTTTTCTTCTTTTGAATCTAACCAATTATGCCTGATTTCCTCTTCGAAATCTGCGAGGCCATTACCATCCCTATCTGGACAACCCATACCTGCAGTAGAGTTTGCAGTACCCGGTGCCCACATGCACAAGTCCGTGTCATCCAAGATGCCGTCATTGTCTGTATCTGATGCTTGAACGAAAGGTGAAAGCACGACACAGAACATCAAAGCCGATAGTAAAACAGCCTTCCGCATGTTTATGCGAATGCACTCATTAACTAAACTCTTAGCCTTGAGTGCGCATATAGGATTACGAATATTCGTAGAAACCATGGCCTGATTTTCGACCCAATTTACCTTGTTCAACCATCTCGATTAGAAGAGGTGCTGGTGCATATTTGTCATCAGCTAAGCCTTCATGTAGAACGTTCATGATATGCAACACTGTGTCGTTTCCGATTAAGTCAGATAGTGCAAGAGGCCCTATTGGGTGATTCATTCCCAATTTCATTATTCCATCGATTGCTTCTGGCTCTGCAACTCCTTCTTGGAGAGTCAAAATCGCTTCATTAATCATCGGACATAGAATTCTATTAGACACGAAACCTGGAGAATCATTGCACATCAACGGGATTTTGCCCATTCTTTCTGCCGCTTCTAAGACGGATGCTGTTACTTCCTCAGAGGTATCTTTGCC
>PAEE01000047.1 GCA_002701145.1 Methanobacteriota archaeon | reverse complement strand
GTGAAAGATTCACTGCATCTTCATCATCATTGGTTAGGTAATCTTCGTCATCTGCTCCATTGTCGAGCATCAATTTACCCATTCCTGCATACAGCGTCCAATCGCGTGATAGTGTGATGTTCAGGTCACTAGGGTGAGTGAAGTTCCAAAGTTCAGCACGCTCAAGAGTAATTGAATTTTCAGGATCTGCTTCTATCTCTTCAATGGATTCAGGCTCTCCCATTGCTGCATAAACTAGAGGCCCCATGTAGTTGAATAGAGATATATTTTCACCATCTGGTCCAACTGCATCATTAAACGCATATTCTAAATCTAGAAGAGGCTCAAAACTGTCGACCTCCCCATAATAATCTTCAATCGAATTGTTGTTAGTATCTCCACTGAGATATTGGCCATTGGAACTGTAAACCCAAACTTCATCCTCATCTAGAACTCCATTNCCGTTNTCGTNCCAAGTACCNTCTGCCCATTGAGGTTCNACTCCGCCTTCACCAAGATATGTTTTCGTTTCATCNTCGAGGAAAGCATCTCCGTATGCTTCATCCACAAGTTCAAACATGTTGTCGAGGAAGTATGATTCTGCTGTATTTCCTAGGTCGGTATTAACTACTGCTCCAGGGTAATTTCCTTCAACCTGGGCTAGGCTTTCAACATTGTACAAATTGTAATCTGAGACATTATGTGCTGCAGAAACTTGTTTGAAATGAATGTCCAATACTCCTGAAGCGAATCCAACTTTCGTAATTCCCATCACTGCATCAATAGCAGTCCCTGTAGCTCCTACAACTTGTGGCGTGAATGCGATATTAAGTTGTGATATCTCATGCGAGCATGGTATGACTGTATCTTCAGAACAAGCGTAAGAAGTAGTTTGCTTGTAAGTTAGTAAACCATTCTTGATGTCATAATTATCTACTGTTCTTTTNAGAGTGACATCATAAGTGAATGGGCCAATTTTCTCATATATTGGCTCCGAGTAATTCGCTTCAACATCTTCAACATTGACTATGTCCCATGCATAGAATTTTCTCTCGCTTGTTGATTCTGCCCAATCTTCATTGACATCTCTACACATTACGTCATTACAAATGTCGTCTTTCACCTTTGTAGCAACCGCATCACGTACCACATCAGGTACGGCACTAGTCGCCATTGGTCCCAAAACTGCTAAGTTTAATGTGACCATTATGAAGCCGGCAATTACCATTGTCAAGTTAAGTGGCTTGATACCCATGCTTCTCGAGAGAACCATTCAGCATTGAACCTTGCGCAGAAAAAAGGGCTACAATCTCACTCTGTACCAGATATTGTCCCATCGGGCTCTAATCTGTAAAGTCGAATAGTGCTAGTAGCGCCACGCATCGCTAATGGTGAGCCAGATATGGCAACGATTCTCTCTCCCGATTTTATCGAACCTTCCGCTGCAAGTATGCGAATGGCTTCCTGCATNGTTTGNGANCCTCTCTCATACTCATCTACCATTACGGATTTAACTCCGGGGAGCAAGTTCATTCTTCTTGCGGCTCTTATTCGGTCAGTAACTGCGGTGACGACCATATCTGGTCTGTAGCCTGAAACTAACCTAGGGGCATTGCCATGTTGAGTAGCGACCAATATGTGTCTTGCACCCGATGTTCTTGCAAGTTCAACCCCTGCGTGAGCGACTGCTCGTGTTGAACGGAATTTCGAAAGAGCACCAGGTGTCCCTCCAGAATTGGCCAANCCATCTTCGGTCGCTTTGGCAATACGTACCATCGTCTCTACNGCCTTGATTGGATGATCGCCTGANGCAGTCTCTCCNGACAACATTACAGCGGTTCCACCTTGGCGAATAGCTGTTGAAACATCGCTNACTTCGGCCCTNGTTGGNCGGGGGTTCAATGTCATNGANTCTAACATTTGAGTNGCGACTATGACAATCATTCCTCTCATCAAACCAGCATCAATNATATTCTGTTGAGCTAGAGGNACCANCTCTAGAGGGATTTCAACACCTAAATCTCCTCTNGCAACCATGACTCCATCTGCAGCCTCTAATATCGAATGCAGATTCTTCAATGCAGATGGGTGCTCGATTTTGGCAATAATAGGAGTGTGNANNCCGGCTGCTTTTACCGCATCTTTAGCGGGGCGAATATCTTCAGCAGTTCGAACATAGGATACTGCAATCCAGTCCGCTCCCGCCTCAATAGCATGCGCTAAAGCCTTCTCATCTTTGGGCCCGATAGCAGGTAAATCGATTGTAGTTCCCGGGACATTAACTCCTTTACGACTTGTTAAGGGGCCTCCATCTTCTACCAAACAATCGACAAAAGATGCGCGAACTCCACTGGTTTCTTTCACTGATAAGCGAATTAATCCGTCCGCTAAAAGAATAGCATCACCTACCTTCAACTCGGCAGAAAGGCCATCATACTCGACTGGTAGTTCAGGACCATCATGGCTGGTTTTACCACAAATCAGTCGAACAATATCTCCATTTCTGAGTAATCTCACGCCATCAAATTCACCTAACCTAAGTTTTGGTCCAGGCAAATCTGCAAGTATACAAGTTGTTCTTTCACTAGTTTCGAGTGAACGTATTTTTTCATAGAGTTCAGTTTTGTGTTCCGGTTCTCCATGTGAATAATTTAGCCGAAATACATCCGCGCCTGCATCAAATAATGCACTCAAATTATCAGAGTCCCACGAAGATGGGCCGATAGTTGCGACCACACGGGTTCTTCTCATGCACTAATCCAAAGCACCGAGCACTAAAGCACTCTCTATGTAATCTCCTTATTTCAGCGTATTCCGGTTCCATATGCGAGGAACTCGAGGGTGCCCATCTTGTTTTGTTTGCCACCCCTGACTTTGTTCATTACCATAGAGGTCTCAACTCTTACATTGACAACTTCTTCCCAGCCATCGCCAATAGCCTGTTCACGCAGCCTCTGCATTACTTCATTACGTCCGTAAGCCAGAACTTTATCGAAAGAGACAATATTTCCTCCGAAAATAGAGCGGATAGATCCTAGGAATAATTGCCACCAAGAAGGTGAAACCGTAATATTGGACATTACTAGTCCAGTTTGAGTGATTTTACGCTCAGGTACTGGCGTTGAAAGTGTGCTTAGATTGTCTTTTCCTAATTGCTGCATAACAAGTTTTTCACGAGTTAAAAGTTGCTTCTGGTATTTGCCTTGATGAAATCTTGCAAAAATCATTGAATAAATAAACGCCAGAGTAGGGAATGCTATGAACAAAAATACACTTACAGCGATGGCCACAAGACCGATCAATTCACCAATCTCACCTGATGTCAAGAGATCACCCTTGTGTGACAACTACGCCGGTACCATATGCGAATAATTCGGCAGCTCCACCCGCTACACTGCTCGTGGCGAATCTGACATTAACGACAGCATTTGCACCACGCTGTGAAGCATCCATCATCATTCGTCCTAGCGCTTCAGTACGGGCTTCCATAAGCAACTCAGTATATGCTTTTAGTTCTCCACCTACGATGTTTTTTAGACCCGCGAGGATATCTTTCCCTATGTGCTTGGCACGTACGGTTGAACCGGTTACAATCCCCAAAGATTGGTTAATCGTAAATCCGGGAATAGTCTCAGTATTGGAAGTCATTATTGTATCCATGTTACTCCTCAGAGTTTGAAATCAGATTAACTTTGAGGTGAAATCCACTATCCGGTATTTGTTTAGATGAATGATACATATTGGACAGAACTACTGCAAGACCAATGAATAACAAACCACAGCATGCTGATGAGAATACTGAAGTTTTTGCAATCCATGAATAATCCCCTCCTCCGGGGACACTCTCCATATATTTTGCAACAATTCCCGATGAAATGTAGGCAGTCAAAACATCCCCCACGACTTTAACAGTACCAAATGCAATTCCAAAATGAAGCATTTTTTCATTTTGTGTCCAAAACATTGCGATAGCAGGTATTCCTATCATTATGGATAGAGCCGCAAAAGCTTGGGTTATTTCTTTGACATTGGATTCTTCTAAATCCTGAACCATCGATTGATATGAAAGATAATCTTCCCATTCTTGAAGTGACCAATTGTAATTTCTTTGTTCATCGTCTGTCCCGTTAAGGGGGTAATCTCCTGGGTTTTCAGGCTCATTATCAAAGGAGTAATGATTGATGCCTGCAATCCCAAAATACTCCAAATAGAATACATTGACAACAGAGCCTAGGACAATGAATCCAAACACTATTGCAATTATTCTAGCCCACCAAGGGCTATGTTTGTTAATCGAATCAATGTCCATATGATCACAAGATTGGTTGATTGCGTAGCCACTCTAAATCTGAGATGTACAATTGCCTGATGTCATCTAATCCCAAAACTAGCATTGCTAGCCTTTCTAACCCCATGCCCCAAGCACATACTGGGTCTTTAATTCCTAAGGGCTCAGTTACTTCAGGTCGGAAAATACCTGCTCCACCAAGCTCTAACCATTTCCCTCGCCACTTGACTTCAACTTCAAGCGAAGGCTCTGTGTAAGGGAAATATGCCGGCCTAACTCTGACTTCAGGATAACCCATTTTAGCATAGAATGTTTTCAAAGTGCTAACTAGCATCCCAAGGTTCGCTCCAGGTTCCATGATTATCCCTTCGATTTGATGGAATTCAGGCAAGTGCGTTCTATCTATGCTTTCCTTACGGAATACTCTGTCTATTGCAAAAACCCTGCATGGGTCGGTAGGGTTCTGTGCCAAATACTGGATTGTGTTCACTGTAGTATGGGTGCGAAGTAATCCCTTTTGAGAAATGTCTTCACTAAATTGTCCACNCCATCCCGTAGATTCTGTGTCTCCTCCATGTTCATGAATTGCTTTCCAATCCGCTAATAATTTCGGGTCAAGTGTAATCTTCTTTGGTTCATCAAGATAGAAAGTATCCTGCATTTCTCTGGCAGGGTGGTCTTGTGGGATAAATAACGAGTCCATGTTCCAACCAGCGGTTTGAACATAATCATCTACCAATTCTGAGAANCCCATCTCNAANAANATNGAGCGGATTCTCTCAATCAATGCCTGCATNGGATGNCTTCTACCTGAACGTGGCATAGACGCTTCTAATGANACATCATATGGGCGGAATTGCGCCTCTTTCCAATCATCACTTTGAAGTAATTCAGGAGTNATCTCGGCAATCTTAACCACTTCTTCCAAGTCTTCAGGTGACACGCTGCTNCCCGCTTTAGTAACCGTCCATGTTCTAGAAACTAATTCGACAACTTCAACCAAGTTCTTACGTCCCTTGAAATGTTCAAACAACTCATGGTCGATTGAAGGAGATTGAATGTATTCGNTNCTCTCAGNGATTTTATTCGAAACAGAAGTTGGATTATCAGTTGNAAATNTCCCACCTTGAATCGAGACNCCTAGTCCTTTGAGTAATCCAATACCNGGTCCNGCTTCATGTCGTTCAAAGNGCGAGGATAAGTCTTTCATTGTAGCCTCTGGATTTGATTGNATAAATTCCCAAAGTCTCGCTTCNAATAATCCATCAACAACTGCTTTCTCGCCTTCNCTTCCAAGTATGACGTCCTTATTGCTGGTCTCGTATGTCTTTAGCAGACCGTGATTTGTCAAGCCATGTCCCGCTGCTACAGCAATCGCTTGGTCATCCCANTCACAGGCAANCAATACCTCGTCCAATGTCCAATTTTTGTTGTCNTTTTGTAAGGTGCGGAGCATGCGCCTTTCGGGATTGGTTAACTCCGCCATGGCCTGTCGTGGAAGAAATAGGTCTTGAATACCTTGGCAAAGTAAATCCTTTTGCAACTAATTTGTANCATCAAATAATTTGGCGAATACAAAAAGCGATGACTGAACGGCAAATAAACTAGGAATGATGGAGCCAACGGAGGGACTCGAACCCCCGACCGTCGGATTACAAATCCGAAGCACTACCAGCTATGCTACGTTGGCGCAAACCACCCGAGCCACATTCTATTCATGAATGCGTCGGCAGTACAATATCCTCTGNCATGGTGCGGGATGTATGGCTGGAGAGCACATGTTGAATGCTGCAGGCATTGCTAAGCAAGGCAGTGACACCATCTTCAGTTGGTGGGCTAGGTACCAAAATGCGAAGGCAGAAGGTCGGGATGCNGTAAACGGAACCATTGGCGCACTGCTAGAAGATGATGGNAATTTGGCNATTAACAAAGTTGTGGATGCCGCAGTAAGNGTTGCTCCTGAAGTGGANATCTCCGCATACGCTCCTTTGGCAGGTCTTCCTGCTTTCCTAGATTTATCGAAAACATTAGCCCTCGGTGATTCAAGAGAAATATTCGAAGAATCAGGTTTCCACTTAGCCTCGACTGCAACTCCAGGTGGTAGTGGAGCGTTGTATTTAGCGGCAAATAATCTANTGGAACGTGGTCAAACTGCTTTGCTGAGAGATAGGCATTGGGGGCCGTACAANGGTTTCCTTCAGAATAATGGAATAGATTTCGTGACTTGGCCATTATTGCCTCCTAATGGACATGATGACCACCCTTATTTTGCAGCTGATGAATTTGAGTTTCAACTTGAGCAATTATGTTCCAAACAAGACAAAATAATGGTNTGGCTCAATGACCCTGCGCACAATCCTACAGGTCTTTCTTTAGGAGANGAAGGGCGTGCTGCATGTCTTTCATCGTTCGTAACTTCGGCNNTAAATAATGNNGNNATNGGNCATACANTNTTGATAGATTCNGCATANTCNCTATATGCNGANGANCCNCATGCGTGGGCAGATACAATACTCGATGCTGTAAATTCAGGAATGCCTTGGCCGGAGAATCTTTTGATNTGTATTGCAATCTCTCTTTCCAAATCTCATACNATTTATGGGCTTAGAACAGGAGCGCTNGTCAGCATTCATCCNGAGAANGAAGTTANTGACNGNCTAAGTACNGTGATGAGTGTTACTGGACGNCAAACNTGGAGTGCNGCCCCTCGTGTGGCNCAGTATTGTGTTAGNGAGATGCACTCAACAGAAGAAGGCGGAATNGCTTGGGGTGAAGAGAGAGATCGTTTGAAGAAACTTCTTGATGACCGNAGAAATAGTCTCANAGATGAATGCAAGAAATTGAATGTTGACTTGAATCCNACAATGGACGGTTTCTTNGCATGGATTGAAACAGATGACCCTGAAACCTTTGCTGAATCNTGTGCGGAGATGGATGTCTATTTGGTACCATTAACCGGTGGGGTTCGTATTGGTTTGTGNGCACTTTCTGAAGCAGATATGCCAAAAGTAGCAGAAGCATTAGCAAAGGCATCGAGTTGATAAGATGAAAAATAAGAGAGAGAATTTCCTGATATCAGGAATCGTCTTGATTATTATGGGAGCATTGATGTCTTTAGCGGTAAACATTGTCATGGGTGCAATTTCAGGACTTAGTGGAATTATTTGTTTCTTCATTGGAATGTCCACTCCGACCGATATGAGAATGAGTCCAGAAGCGGTTGCAGCATGGACTCCAACGATGGAACGCCTTCCAGACGCTGGGCGATTCATGTACCGTGTAGACGTTACAATGGATGAGCCAATTAAATCGACAATTTTGTGTGGGCCATGCGGAAATTTGGAAACAGTNGATGGTTCAAAGCCAGAGGAATACACTTGCCCAGCATGCAATCGCCAATTATGGTGTNCTGAAGAAGAGTGATTTCANTTTGCAGTGAATNCNCAAGTCTCATCACCATAGGTCTTCTCGCCGTTGATATGACAGCAGTTCGCTTGGATGGTAAAGCGTGTGCAGCAGACCTCGAAGAAAGGCTAAAGCAACGCATATCTGAGTGTGGTGTAANTCCTCACCTTGCAGTNGTAATCGTTGGAGATGACCCTGCGTCTCATGTTTATGTTCGTAATAAGATCCGTTCTTGTGAAAGGTTGGGAATNAAATCAACNCACATTGAATTNCCAGATGATGCTTCTGAAGNTGATGTTAGAGANGCCATAATCTCTCTGAACAATGATTCAAGTCTACATGGTATCTTGATTCAATCTCCCCTTCCAAAGCATATGGACGAAGAATCACTTACCGATTTAATNGACCCTAGCAAGGATGTAGATGGATTNCATCCTGCTAATTTAGGTCGTATTGTACAAGGNCGACTNGACGGAATGATTCCTTGCACCCCNGCTGGAGTAATGGAAATGTTGCGATGGGCTGATGTTGAAATGTCAGGAAAGAAAGCNGTAGTAATTGGNCGTTCATTCAANGTNGGTATGCCTCAGGCTCTACTTTTAGCNGCAAAAGGAGCAGATGCTACAGTNACCATCGTTCATTCTCGAACAAAGGATGCAAAGGCTGAATGTTTGTCTGCGGACATTATTATCGCAGCAGTCGGAAGGCCTGAGATGGTAATGCCAGATTGGGTAAAACCGGGTGCGGTAGTGGTTGATGTTGGAATNAATCGNGTTGATGATGATACTCGTGANAGAGGGTGGNGATTAGCGGGTGATGTACACCCCGATGTTGCAAACACNGCATCACTACTTTCACCAGTTCCAGGNGGTGTTGGGCCAATGACNGTAGCTATGTTGATGGCGAATACAGTTACTTCTGCAGAAAGCCAACATTCTTGAGTTCGACACTCTAGACCCCACTGTGGACCCAAGACACCCTAATGTCGCCTTTGCTGCGAATACATGCGCTTTAGTGTTTGGAATCGGTTTACTATTCTCACTGTTTTTACCTGTTGGCACACCTACTGGGTGGGCNNTTGTTGAGACTATTTTGGCAGTTTTGATAGTTGGCAGTTGGGGTTTATCCTACTGGGCAAAAAGAGAAAATGAGATTCCAGTNGTNCATGCACACGGTACTTCAATGGACCAATATGAAGCAATGGAAGATTTACCGACCATGGTAAATCTCGATAATAACCANGAATTGGTAAACCCAAANACTGCNGCAGTTATCGCCTCAATAATTGGAACAGAGTCCACACAAGAGGATGCGGCGGTATCCAANGCAATCAATACTCTNACCTCTGGTGANATTGGTGCNTCTTCGGCAGCAGCAGTAGTTCACAATGATATTGACCATACNAAAGTGAATGTAGACAATTTTGAATCAAGNGNANNCGAAACACAAGGNATTGAATCAATTCCTCTNCCGTCAGCAGCAGTAGTTCACGATGATGTTGAAGATATCAAAGTGAANGNAGAAAATTTTGATTCAAGAGGATTCCAAACACAAGGTATTGCATCAATTCCTCTACCGGCTGTTCCGGCCCTTGAACTTCCAGATTTACCTGCAATTGCAAATTTGCCGGAGATGCCGGACCTTGATGATTTACTGAATGAAGATGCAGTTGCTGCCGCACCTGCNCCACTTGACTTACCTGAACTACCCGANTTTTGAGGAGTTGNAATGTGGACTGAAAGTGTAGACCTCCACTGTCATTCATGGCATAGTGATGGCCTATGGGCGCCTAGTGAGATGGCTCAAAGAGCATTTGAAGCTGGAGTAAGTGTGTGGTCTTTGACTGATCANGACACCAATAGTGGTTGGAAAGAAGCNCAAGAAGCATGTGATAAATTNGGGATTAAATTCATNCCNGGAGTTGAGATTACNTGTGAAGTTGAGATAAANAGTGAAACTCATAATCCNACATCGTGGCACTTACTCGCCTATTTTCCNGATGGNGCATCTGATGAATTTACTAGTTGGCTTATGGAATTAAGCGAAGCCAGAGTTCCTCGAATGAAATTAATGCTGAAGGCTCTCAAAGAACATGGTCATGATATTGCACTTGAAGACGTTGAGAAAAATGCAGAAGGCTCTCTCGGTAGGCCACATTTGGCAAGAGCCATGGTCGAGAGTGGAGTCGTAGAATCAGTTGACGAAGCATTTGCAAAATGGATTGGTGATGGTTGCCCTGCATTTAGAGAGAGACCATTGCCCAGTATTTCAGAGGCTGTTGAAGCAGTTCATCAAGCAGGTGGAATCACTTCATTGGCACATCCGAAATATTACGGCATAAGTATGGATATTCTAGTTCCTAAATTACTGAAATTAGGAGTTGACTGCATCGAGGCGGTGCATAATTCACATACAGATTCTTATCGCTGGGAATTAATGCAACAGGGCATGCCAATTAGCGTAGGTGGAGACTCACATGGTACCGAAAGAAGGCCTTCTCCTGGTAAGATGGCAGTTCCCATCAAGCATCTACATGCTTGCTTCCGCCCATGAATCCATCCCAAATTATCGCTGCCTCAAACAGTAAGATAATTGGTACTGATACTAGGAATAAAGATAGTGGGTCTGGCGGTGAAAACGCTGCGCCTAGTACAAAGGTCGTAAACCAAATGTGTCTTCTATGAGCCAGTAAATCTACTCTTTCAATCGCTCCACTATGCAATGCTAACAATGTGATAAGAGGGGCTTGAAACCCTATTACACAAGCAAGACACAGACTTACGATGAACCCGATGAATGAAGAAAGACGCCATTCTGTTGATAATCCGGCAGCTTGTGCATCGGTTGCCAAATAATCTAGCAGCATAGGTGTAAGAAGGTGCCAAGAGTAAAGCAAGCCCGAAACCGATAAAATGACTGAAGATACTACTGCTAGCACGACCATTCTTCCTGGCTTGGGAACTTTTGAAGAAAGTTCACTTTTCCAAGCGCCATCAATTATCAGAGCCAATAGAGCTAGGCCTGCTCCAAGCCATGCACCGACTCTAACCTGGAGCATTATGAATTCAACAGGGGTCAACACAATGATGTTTACATCCGCTGGAAGTAAGTCCGCATTTAGTAACCAATCTATGACGCTGTAGGCTATTGGAATACCCAATGATAATCCAATAATGAAGAGAACCACAATCAATTTGATTCGGCTTCTAATATGATTGGAAATTTTGTTGAATAGATTCTTTATTTCAGGATCTATTTGNGGCAAATCNTCCATCTACTCTTCCTCCCACAGGTGGGATGGAGTCGAGTCAATNAATGACCTTCCAGCCACCTTAAGTCTCTTCAAACGATGTAAAACGAAACCAGTCATCCACATAGATGGNAGGGATAGTGCGATNGCTTTGGCCATTTGGTCATCGCCATAGTCATTGATAATTCTAACTTCGATTACTTCGTCAGTATCGGTTGCAGCATTATGTAAAATTACCAGATGCCACTTCTTTTCGTCTGTGACTGTAACCGAGGTTTCACCTCCTGGTTCAACTTCATAGATGGTCCGATTCNTTTCTATAATCGACCAATCAATCACACCTTGGTCCATTGCTGTAACAGAATCTTCAACCCAAATAATTGTGAATTGAAGTGTTAATGAATCATCTAAATTAGTGATTGTAGTGGTNACNTCTTCTCCAAAGNTCAGTGGGGTTAGAATCTCGTAAGTAGAATCTCCTCCTCCCAATCTCATCGATACTCTTTCATCAACATTGTTTTCTTGATATGAAACCGCTGAAAGAACTAGGAAGAGTATNANCAGAGTNGCAGCACCTTCCCAAAAAGTATGATTGATAACTTTCTTTTTGGTNACTCCTTCGAACATCTTACCGTGATCATTNCNCATTCTTGGTTGCAAGTGATGAATGAATAATGCGCCGATTCCTCCCACTATCATTCCTAACGGGATATCTACTAACCAGTGTATTCCCAGATAAGCAATGGTGAATACGAACAAGATTGTGTTGAATACAATGAATAGGTGATAAGGCCAGTGTGTCCATTCACGCATCTTGATTCCTTTCTCTTTACAATGCAACCAATTGAGGAGAATTATTCCAAATGGAATCGCTACGTGAAGCGAAGGAACCGCATTGTCTAATGGGTCATGAGTTGCATAGAATACTGTNTACCATCCATCATGATAGAGCAATGCCTTCATTCCAGGGATCCATGAAGATGTGACTTCGACATTGAAGAANAGGTAGTAAGGGACAGCAATCGCATATATCAGCAAATAATTGAGGGTTACTTTGTCTGTCATATCTCTCTCGCCAACATAGGCAAAATAAACAGTAGTGATGTATATCAAAAATAAGTAAATAAACAAATAATGGAAATTTAAGAATTCGGTCAACCAAGCATTTTCAAATGTTTGTTGTACCCAAAGTGTGGTCTCTCCCTCAAGGGAATAAATCCAGTCAGTCCAGTTACCAGTGCGCTGCTTTATTGGTTCATTCAGTTCATCTGTGGTCGATTTCCACTTGATTATGAAAAGGTATCCTAGAGCGTGGAGGTAGTACCTTTTCTCATGAATAACTTCGAAAGCTTTGCCAAGTGGAGTACGTGTGTGCTCCCTTCCCAAAGTGAAAAGCCAACATATGATTGGTGTGAGGATTAGGATTAACCCCATCATCACCCAATACGGACTCATATTTCACCCTCCCATGGCCTGTGGCTATGAGCGTTTTCACTCTGTAGAGGCTGAACGGTTTCTTTCGTCCTCTGCTTTGGCGACTGCGATTCCATCTTCAACATCGACCTTACGCAGTATNATTACTCCAGCAATGATTAGAATNGATAGTGCGAAAATACCTACTCTTGAATCAAACCAGACTGTCATTAGAGCATAGATTAGAGGGCCCAGTAAAGCAGCAACCTTGCCAAAGAATCCGAAGAATCCGAAGAATTCNGCTGAACGGGTTTCAGGAACCATCTGTCCAAACATTGAGCGTGCTANTCCTTGAGATCCNCCAAGAAGTGCNCCTGCAAATACTCCAAGAAGTAAGAATTGGAAGAATACGCTAATTCCTAATGGTGCCCACACCATNGAGCGAACAGTTTCAGGAATGACGTCNAATGTTCCGTCACCTAAGCTAGATGGGTGGTTNACTCCCAATCCGGTTTGACCATCAAATTCTCCTCCTTCAATACTGTATGAAAATCTTGAATCATCCATTGATTTTTCTAATTGAGCAATTGCTTCTTCAGTCAAANCAACCNCAATNGGTACGGCTTTNCCATCNTCATCAAANGCCCATTTGACAGCATAACCCNGTCTNGTAACATCATCATTTNCCTCAACNGGNAAAACATCTTCATTTTCNAGTGCCCACTTCTGTTCNTCATCATCNGGAAGTGCTGCAATGTTGTTCACNCCTTCTCTCGCTTCTGCAANGTATNTGCTTGCATCTTCATCCCAGGTNTATTGAACATCGTATTCGTCATGCTTCTCAAGTTCTAGTGGTGCGAATGATAGAGCNCCTACAATTACGANACACCAACATACNAGTGAAAATTGTAAAGCACTCTTAGTGCCCCATTTCTCTGCTAACTTTGTGAATCCGATTGCCGCTGGTGCTGCAACGAATTGAATGATTAGAATTGTTAGGATTAGTCCGGTAGTGGTTAATCCCAATACTACAATTCCAAACACTCCCGCTAGTGCAGTGACTGAATTGATTCCATCGATGAAACAGAAATATGCAATCATGTAGATGAATAGAGTTTTGAAACTCTTGATGTCTCCTAATGTGGATTTAACTTCACCAAGTGCCATCTTAGTTGAATCGATAACACCCATAGGTTCCATCTCATTTTCAATATGGGGTTCAGGAATCATTCTGAAAGTCATTTGGGCAAATCCGAGCCACCATAGACCAGATGATGCCATAACGAAAGGAATAACCCAGTCGCCATCCAAGTTCAGCACCATGATTAGGTGGACAACTAGTAGGAGTCCACCGCCAAGATATCCTGCTGCAAACGCTTTGTTTGAAATGGAATCCATTTCTGATTCATCACCCATGTGTGGAAGTAGTGCATTGTAGAATACACCTGCACCATTTAATCCCACATTGGCAATCATGAACATTATCATGGCCCAAACCCATCCCATCGAGACTCCTAAATATGGAGATAGAGCTAGCAATATACAAGATACTGAACCTACAATTGTCAGTATCCTTAGCCACCACAATTTGATCATGCGTCTATCAGCAATCACTCCTAAAGATGGAGCGCATATAGCGACGAAGAGTGCCCCAGCCATTACTGCCGCCGAAAACATTGCATCTGCAGTCCATTCCGATCCTAGGAATTTGGTGGAAATTCCATTCGCTTCAGCGAATAAATATGCGAACCATGCAGGGAATACCGCAGTAGTTACCGATGTCTCAAAAGCACTCTTTCCCCAATCATATGCACAATATCCTCGTACGCGTTGGTCTTCTGCCATAATTGATGACCTGCATGTTTGCTTATGATGGTTGGGCCGGATTAGTTAACCGGCACATGATTCAATAATGAAATCATACCAAGCCGTATCGATGGGATGGAGCCAGCCTGCTGAAAACACTCATACTTCTTTGGTTGAGGCTATGCAACGCATGGATGGCGTCGAATTCGACTTGCGCCTGACTGCTGACGACCAATTAGTAGTCCATCACGACCACACGGTTTCAATATCAGCAGAGATGTTTGATGGGCGTCCAAAATATGTTGAAGAATGGGATATGGCGGATTTAGAAGAAGTTGGTTTTTGTTCTTTTGAAAAGTTGATGTCCGACAAGGAATGGCTTGTTCCTTGGCAAGAACACTCCAAAGTGGCATGCTTAGAGATTAAACGAAGTTTACCTAAGATTGCTAAAGACCCAACTAAACGCATGGCTCGAGTAATGGAATTAGCAACTGAAATGGTTGATGAAGCAGGAATACATGACCAAGCGGCAGTNTTCTATGCNTTCCANAGGCCAATGGCCAAAGTTGCNAAATTATCTGGCTCGAAGNGGCCATGGTCTAGACTATTNCCAATCGTTCCTAGAACTGGTTCACATAACAGCAAGAGATTNCGNGCTGCNCCTGAATTCATCGCNAATTCNTTTNGAAGATTGTTGCATTCACAAAAGAAATCTGGCGCTCCAATGATGCCTTGTGCCGTAGATTATTTCGAGGGTATCAAGAGGTTCNTACATTTTGGCAGACCAGTAGGTCTCAAGGGTAGACAACTGAAACGGTTGACAAAAATCAGAGATGGTTTCCCGGTTTACGTATGGCCAGGCCACCCTAAATTGGAAAGAGATTTACTTAATGCAGGTTTGTCAATCCTTACTGATTTTGCCGACCCTGAAATGAAATTGCCATGTGGAAGTAGTCGTTGGTTGAGACCAGCTACAATGCCATTGTCGGATAAGCAATGGTTGGATTTAGAAAAAGGAATCACTCCCGAAGATGTAACACCTTGGCATGAAATTAGTGATGAACAATTAGGATGGAATGCTGTGAGAATGATTGGTCATCGAGGTTGTGGCAAAACAACCAGGCCAATTTTTCATTCAAGATGACGTAAAGTCTGTTCTTCTGCAATGTACTTTGGTCTGTAGATAGGAATTCCTTTTCCTCCACGCATAATCGTTCTTTCATCAACAATTTGCGCACCGATTCCTGCAACTCTTGCCCATCCGAAGAATGTAGTGTAGTACTCTGCATCCTGTAATCCAACAAAGTTGAGAAGAGTGCCACTAGCGATATCGACATTTGCATTAGGATTACTGATTTTAGGATTTTCAGAAAGTACCATTGGAGCGATTTCTCTTAGAACTCTAATGATTCGGAAATATTCGTCATCAGGACATATTTCTTCACCAAGTGCAAACTGAGCAGATGCACGTGGGTCTTCAGTTCTTAGAACAGCATGACCAAAACCAAAAACTGGTCGCTTTGCTTCTAACTCTCCACGAACAAAGCGTTCTACTTCCGCAGGATCGGATGTCCCGATTCGCTGAACAAATTCAAAGCAGGACTGATTTGCTCTGCCATGTAATGGGCCAGATAAAGCATTCATTGCCCCTGCCATCGAGGAGTATACTGTTGCATGGCCACTTGCCACCGCTTTCCCTGTAAAGGTAGAAAGGTTACCTCCACCATGGTCCATGTGAAGTACAAGGTAGGTCGAAAGTACTCGGTTCATAACAGCTTTATCGATTCCATCTAAGTCGAGAGTATTGGTGAATCTACCAACTAATGGAAGAGACAAGTCGTCTGCAGGAATATTCGATACTCTTCCTTCACGGTAGCGGAAAATTAGACCCATCAGTCTTGGCATTTTGGCAATTAGATTCAAAGAATCTTCTTTCCAATCATCAACTCCGCTTAACATTCCTAATGTGTGTATTCCGACTGAAAGCCAGTCCATCGGGTGTCCGTTTTTGGGTAATGTTGCAAGAACTTGTTCGATACCGTCTGGGAGTTCTCCTCTGGATTGTAGGTTCTTTCTGAATTCAACCGATTCTTCAAGAGTTGGAAGTTCCTTGTGGAATAATAAAAACACAATGTCTTCAGGTGACATCATTGCCAATTCACCGATAGGGTAGCCACAATAATGAACTCCTTCTCCTGGTGTGACATAGGATGTTCTGCAGGTGCCTACAGGGACTCCTCTTAGCCCAATATTGAGATGGGCGGTGGTCAAGTCCAATAGTGACTTATCCTCACTCATTAAATCACCATCCAAGCATAGGGACGGGTAACTTCTGTATAAGTGCGACGCTAATTTTTTCAAAAATGTCCAGATTAGGTGTTGCTGGAGATACCTAGTGTACCTCAAGTAATTATTGCTAATTTAGTCAAAAATCACATTCTTTTAGGAGGCCATTCTCTGAATCCTCTCGAAGCATCTCTATCATCCAGAATTTTCCTTCTTATGGTGTCGCCATCGATGATAAAAGCCACTTCAGATTCTAATCCTGGGCATTCGCTGACTGTCTTTTTCCATGACCTATCCGAACGCACATTTTCAGCCCAGAATGGATATGATTTGCATTGTGCAGGTCTTGCTTGGTAAGTTGTACATTTCTTATCCTCATCCAAATAAATGCACACTTCAGTAACTGGATCTGATTTGAGGACCCATCTTCCATCAAGTGTTTGCCTGCAATCTCTTTCCAGCCATTCTTCTACAACCATCTCATGATGGGATGCCATTATTTTCGCATCTTCAGGTCTAAGGTAAACTATTCCACCCGGCTCATCACAGCACTTTCCACAATCTGGCTGGCAAGTGAAAGGCACTCCTGCCATCCACCAAGGTCTGCTCATTCTTCTTCACCCATTGGTGTAAGCCTAGTAATCGGAGTCAAACTAGCATATCGTGTGTCTCCAGAAATGTCTCCAAGTAGTGATTCTATCTCTCCTACTCGGTCGGCGATTTCAATCAACTCATCAACATCAGCGTCTTTACTGATTTCTGATAATCTCATCATTTCACTTTCAAGTTCTGCTAACTGTTTCGATTTGTCCAAATGTTCTCTACTCATCTCTTCAAACATTTCATCAGTTATGTTACTGATACTAGCTGCAGTTTCGCGGGCTCTAACATTATCTAAGCCCCTAATTTCTTGTTCTGATTGAATTAAGAATTCTTCTCTTTCATCTAGTGTAAGTGTAGTCGTGACATGAGGAATCAGATTTTCACTGGTTAACAATTGATGAAGTTCGTCCTTCTCTTGTATTGTCAATTCGGGAACTTCCCAGTCATCGCTAATAGTTGGCAAAGGTGCGTGTAGCTCAACACCTCCTATGTCTGTGCCTGTGTAAACATGGTCCAGAGTCTGACTGATTACCCTAGATGCTATATCTTCCAAGTCTTCTCTTTCAGCGAATCTTTCCCGTTCAGTTATTGCTATTGGAACATCTTCCAATATGTGAGTCACATCTTCGCTAGAAATGATTTGTTCACCAGATTCGATTCCTAATGCGACCTTCTCAAAGGCAGCATCTGTACTTCTCCAATCACCATTTCCGTGCTTTACAATTTTAGCAAGCATGCTATCATCAAGCAAAAGAGCTCTACCACTCGCTTCTCTTCTCAAATGTGTCATCAAGGAGGGTGCACTTGGTTTTCGTAACCAAATACTAGTTGCAGAACGCATTACTTCCCACAATCTTCTCGCCTGCCATTCATTTGAATCAACTCTAGAAGTGGCAATTACTTGAACACCTAAATTCAATGCATAGTCAATCATTAAACCGATCTCTGTAGCAATTCTTTCTTCTGCAAGATGTAAATCGTCAATCGCAATCAAATTAGCATGTGCGACTGCTTCTTCCCAACCATCCGGTAAAGATTCCCAACCACGCATTGCAGTGGCAGATAACAAGTGTACATTTCCGTCCATTCTCCTAATCATCGCTTGCGTTGCAGCACTCAAAATGTGAGACTTACCGCAGCCACTTTCACCCAGTATCAATAATGGGTTCATTGTAATCCCCGGTTTGGCAATTACCTTTTCACAAGCCATGGATGCCCTACTATTTTCTTCTACAACATGCCATGACTTCCAAGTATTGTGTTCTGACATATTCTGAACCGGTGGCCATTTTGGTCTGAATGATAAATCCTTCATGCCGTAATCTGTAGCATTGGATGAGTAGCCTCGCTGTGAATCTAAAACCTCTGCCCAAATNGGACGCCCGTCCTTCAAAACNCCTACAGAGTCTCCNAGTAGGTCATCACTAATTTCTTCGGTAACNTGNTTTTCTCTCATTTCGTTGATTCGCTTAGCAGCAATTTGTGCCAAACTNCTNTCTCCCTCTTCGAGGTCAATACTAGGGCATCCATGGAGCGGTTTCTCCAAGTATNTCATCGGCNACCATATCNAAAACTGGCCGNNTTTTNACTCTCGTTCGAGAGATTAAATTTCCATCACGAGTATCACTAACAGATTCTACACCTCGTAATCTATTCAATTTTGAAAGGGCAGGNCTGCCACCAGTTGCNNCTTTGCCAAGTACAGTTCGAGCATTTGCAAGAGCAAGTTGCAATTTTTCTTGNCGAGAGGTGCTCATGATTCCTCCTCCTNAAATTTCCAAGAATCTAATTCCTTTTCAAGGTCGAGTTTTCGCTGAGGAACACTAGATGCTCGCGAACGTTTCGAAGCATTCCTTTGAACCTTAACTCCCCTTGCTGCAACTGGACTGATCGCTTCTTTGTTAGCATCATGCTCTTTAGCAGCAGCATCAATTACCTTTGGTGCTAATTTAGTATCGGGAAGTTTACTTTTCCTTTGAGTTACTTCTTGTCTAACTACATCGCTGAGTTCATTTGGAATAATGTCTGGGATCTTAGGCAATTTACCTTCTCTTCCGTGCCCGATTGCAGTTTTTGGAATTTGAGTGTTTGCGGGGATTTCACCAGCGATAGTCCCGTCTTTTGCTGCAGCTAGGCCTGCATTCTTAGCGGCCATTGGGCTCATGATTTCAGGGTGCTTAGATTTCCTTCGTTTCACGGTTTGAGGAGTTCTTGGACCTTTGGAAATTTCTGGCAAAACTTCCTCCTCCTCAACTATCTCTTCTTCGTCCTCAGTCAAGATGATTTCCTCTTCAACAATCTCGATAACTATTTCTTCAGACTCTATTACCTCAGCCGGTGGTTCGATAATTTCAGGTTTTTCGAATGTCTCAGGGGTATTTGCTTCCAAGTATTCAGCCAGTTTGAGTAATTCTTCTTCTGTTGGAGGGGCCATCAATGGGTGGTCTAGCAAGTATTCAGGGTCACTATTCCACGCTTCGATTATTTCAGTATCAATGTGTGGTGCTGCACGCTTAATTTGAGCCGCATCAGATTTAGTCCACGCTTTTTCATCACAAGATATTAGCAAACAATCATCCTCAAATCTCATTCTATCTGCTAATTCACGAACCATGTCAATAACTTCTTTTGAACCGCATATATTTGCTAAGTACTCTAAACCATCAAGCAATAGTACCGCTCGTAAATTGCCTTCTAAGAATCCATAAACTGTGCCTTTTATCGCATCGATGTCGACAAATTGGACACCTTCTGCTTCCTTTTGAGACAACCATAGGCAATCCTCTGCTGGCAAATTGTAATTCACAACTAAGTCTTCTCTAATTCTGCGACTTATGACTAGTAACGGCCTGCCATGGTTTTTCAGATTCGATGCTAATGAAAATAATTCATCACTCTCATTAGAATAAACGCTTCCAGGTTTGAGTAATTTACCTCCAACGACTTGTCGCTGAACCATGGCAGCGGCTTTTGCCTGGATAAATTCGGGGGCTTCTACCGATGCTTCGATACTAGGCAATCTGCTAGCCTTGGTCCATCCAGTACTAGTGTTGCTAACTTCATCCCACCATTTAGATGAACGGCTTTCTTCTGGTGTTTCGATATTCAGTCTTGCATTTGGGTGCAAGTCCAAAATCCTGTAAGTATCAACATCTTCAATCAATTGTAGAATACAATCTAATTCAATCGAGTCTGATTCAATCTCAATGAGGGCATCAACCGATTCCAAAATAGCTTCACTTTCGTGAATCGCAGCGGCAACAGTACCGTTACTGACCACGACTTGCCCAACTCTAGGCATAGCCTCAGTAGGCGTTCTTTCGCATCTAATGTATCCCTCGGTTCCAATCTTGATCATCTCATTAACCAAGGTCGCAAGGATACCGGCACCACCGCGCCTTTCCTCGATGATATTACCTTGTGGCAACTCGACCATAGACACCCCTACGGGGTGGTTGGTAATTCCACCCCTCTTGAATGATGGGGGTAGTATTAGCATTATGACGAGGGTTTCATGTCCTTCAAGNGAGTGGCGNGGGNATGGACGANCCGAAAGGGCTGATTCACTTTTCGAAAACTCCAGTTTCNGTAGANGCTAATCTCTCAAATAAAAGNCAGATTATCATATTCTNTGCTTTGACATGTCTCTCATTNGTGGGCAGTATATTTTACTTGGAATTAATGTTTGTAGCACNTNTNNCTCTACTATNTNCANTNTTTGCTNTCCTAAGNTTTAACGGNATTTCATCNATTCCNTTAGCNGTAAATCTGAATCATCCATTNATGGAAGCGGGAGCGGTTGACAACTCNGAGNTAATGGTTAAATTTACCAGTGAATGGATTGACCCAGGCGTACATCGTCTGAAGNTTGTNAAGGACCCAATNAGCGGTTTNTTGATTCACAAGAATGATGATGAACACTCGGTATTGTCAGAATGGAACACGAATAAAAATCTAAAATTATTGACAAAGCAACTGGCAATTATCAATCAAGCGATTTCTTTGAACAATGCCATAAATGAATCGAAAGATGAGTTCGATGATGCTAGAGAAAGAGAGTCTCAAGAATCAACTTTGTTGGATCGAGAATGGTTGCCCGAAGAAGAATTAGAAATCCAAGGTCCAATCTCTAGAATGTTTTCATCCGAGTGATAATTGCCCGATATTGGGCTAATTTTCACCGTACCTTCAAATGTGCAATTCATCGCCATACAGGCTATGGGCGAAGACGTTGCCTGGGATGAACGAACCTCTTCGCTCACTGAATCCCAACAAGAAATGATATCTGGAGGAGGGCTTTCAAAGCGTTTTTCTAGCCTTCCACTTTGGCTTTCTCATCCTTCAAATATTGGTGCATTTTACGGATTTTTGGTGTCCCTTGCACTGATTTTGCCATACTATATGACCGAGGAGTTTTGGTTTCCATTATGGATCCTTCACGCAAGTTTGCTGATATTTGCTACAGCTTTCCTCGGTATGTTCAGTCGTTTTGTTAATGCGTTTACAAAGCGTATGCCGATGCCGGTAAACAGAAAGTTGCTCTACCCTATGCCCTTCATAGGATTCACACTTTTNACACTNATTCACACCGATTTGTTGGTCTCTAATACCTATACGCAATACCTTTCATGGGGTTTNCTGATGATTCCAGGTCCTTTTTACATCCATTTGTCTTGGGCTCCACGCTGGAGAATACTATGCTTAATCGAGGACAAGAAATATCCATTTGCAGGAGAACCTGTGACTGAAAGTGAGCGCATCATGTCTCAAGATGAAGACTTTGAAGTAGCGGGCGATGATTCAGAAATAATGGAAGTCGTTGAATCATTCGAGGAAGAATGATTTGTCAGGCTGAAATAGCCGAGAAATTGTTTCTGCCTCTAAAATCAAAGTCATAGGTAAAGGAAAGATCTTCATCTGAATCAAATTCGGAAAGTCCACCGTTTGTTTCAGCCTTAACCTCGAGCACCCAAGGGCCTGTTATTTCATCGAAAATTAAACCTTCGAGGAATTCTTCCTCATTCGCAGCATAACTGGTTTCGACTTTAAATTGGTTATTCCACCATACAGAGATAAATTCGTTATCGCAATCAATCTCACCACTTAATTCCCCTAACGAGCTTCGATTTATGCCATCAGGAGGTGTAAGTTCCCAAATAATACGGTCTACTGCGTCTAGGGTTGGTGGAGAACTACCTTCTTCACAGAAGCAATCAATACTTACACTGCTTAGGTAACCCAAGTCATCTGGATTATATTCAAAAACAATTTCCATGTTATGAGACATAGTATATTGTCCTCCGTCTTCAAGATCGGAATTGTCCCAATCTAATATCCACATTTTGAGAGCTTTTGGGGCTGCAGATTTTGAATCAACAACCAATTCACCTAATCCTGTTCCCAGAATTGATGTTAACAATATTCCACAAACTGCGAGAATTGTGGGCCTTGCAACCCAACTATTTCTATCGAATTCTAGTTCAAAACCTGCTTCGTAGTCGTTTAATTGCCTAAACAACTCAGGTCCTAGAATCATTGCAAGCAATGAAATTATTACTATCGGAACTACTTGCGCAAAATAATATCCTGAACTTGGACTCCATTCTGTTAGAACAATGTAATCGGTACTTTCCTGGAACCAACCAGAGGGGGTGAAATTGTAGTTATATTCTACAGTATTGTATGTAGACAATATACTTCCTGAGGATGATGAGTCGCTTGAGATATTGAGTGGATATAGTTCAACGGATGGAGATAATGATGAAGTGTCTTCATCAATTTCTTTAGAGATTTGTTCATCATAGCTGCCAATTCCTCCCAATGAATATAGTAGCATGAGTGAAATCAAAATTAGAATAGTCCAACTCTTATTTTCGCCAGCAACATAGTTGCCAAATTTTTCGATGTATCTATTGGCTAAGAAAAATAATCCAACAATAGCGATACAAATGAGGGGCCACCTTAGTTCCAATACCGGTTTGGATGATTGGGATAATTCCGGATGTTCTGAATATGAGTCGAAGGAACTGGTTTTTTCACCATCGAAATTATCGTAAGTGTCCAGAGATGTGTCATTATTGAAGTCAAGATAAAATGGGTTTAGATTCCAAGAAAATTCTGCAGTGTGAGATGTAGTATCAGTCGTAACCCATCCGTTCCCACCGAATTGATACTCTTGTTCATTTTTTTCCATTTCCCATGTCTGTTGTATACTATGCCATGGCATAATCATAGAGCCAATCACTGATAAAATAAGCAAACAAGAAAGTGCTAATGTAACATGGTTGAATGGTTTTGATAAGTGAGATTCAAAACCAAAATATGGGTCATCATCATTAATTTCCAGGTCACTTTTGAGGTAAGAGAAATTTGCTAAACTCCCAATCAGACTAAAGAAAATACACGGGATTAGAACTAGGAACATGAAATCAGGGCCCCACTCTTCTTTGGATTCAATCGAACCGAGACCTTGGAATTCAAATTCATATTCTGCGCTGCCCCATATCCCTTCGTCAACTGAAACATTTTCTCCCAAAAACATGCTGTAATCTCTATTCACATCATCAGAAAAGTCAGACAATCCAGATGTTATCGAAAAGAAAGCAAAAATACAGTATAATGAAATCCCAAGTAGAATTAATCCCTTAAAAGATTCATAATTTAGATATTTATTGAATTGCAACCTTTCTTTCTGGTTCACTAAGCAGAATATAATCAAAATGATCGTAAGTGTTGAGATAACTCCTATTTCACTCTCCAAATCTGCAGAAGTCCTTTCTATTTCTGATAGAGGCTGATCGATATATTCGTATGAGCGCTTTTCCTCTACCTCNCCACCAAAGTNATGNCTATTGTTATCTGATGCATAATCATCTGATGTGAGTTCGATAATGATGTATTCNGGGTAGAAATTCTCTACTCTATTTGATTCGGATTGTTCATCGTTTGTGTCAGTGAATACACTATTCCGTTCTATTTCNGCGAANGGTGTTATTGATAGAGGAATCAATAGAAGNAGCATAATGATTGGTGTCCAAACAGCAAACCTTGCTCTCTGGGGCAAAACCCAATCNGNCAACATGCTTGAANATTCAGTCAATCNCATTTAGAGTTTNTTCCGGATTAAATTAAACCNANTTCTTTGCCTGCACTCTCGAATATTCGAAGGACTTCATCGAGATCATCTCTCGATAATCCAGCAGACATTTGTGTTCTAACTCTTGCTTTGTCTCTAGCAACCATNGGGAACACTATTGCTCCNGCCATTACACCTTGCTTTAGCATCTCATTTGAAAGNCCCTTAGCAACTGAAGANTCTCCGCACATTACAGGNATNATNGGNGTNGTNGAAACNCCAGTGTCGAAACCTAGTGATTGCATTTCACCACGGAAGTATTCAGTATTCTCCCATAATTTAGCGTGATGCTCTGGTTCATCCATCAACACTTCAACAGCGGCTTTCTGTGCAGCTGCAACGCCCGGGGGTTGCGAACCGGAAAGTAACCATGAACGTGAATGATTCAGTGCGTGCTTCCTAACGATTTCTTTGCCGGCTAGAATTCCACCCTGCACTCCAAGNGCTTTAGAGAATGAACCTACTTCAAAATCAACTCTTCCCTGCAGTTTGAAATGGTCAACAATTCCTCTGCCTCCATCCCCAAGAACACCTTCACCATGACAATCATCAACCATCACCATGGCATTGTACTCTTCCGCAAGTGCGGTTAATTCATCGAGAGGACAAATATCTCCATCCATAGAGAAAACACCGTCAACAATTACGAGTTTACGGTCAGCACTTTCATGCTCTTTGAGAACTTGCTCGAAAGCACCCATGTCATTGTGAGGGAATACCGCACGTTGTGCTTTTGTTAATCGTACACCATCGATAATTGAACCATGATTCAATGCATCTGAAATAATTACATCCTGCTTACCTTGAACCAGTGAGGGAATTAATCCTACATTTGCAGTATATCCTGCAGAATAGATTAGCGATGATTCAACCCCTTTGAATTCTGCTACTTTATCCTCTGCTTCCAAGTGAATATCCATCGTGCCAGCAATTGCTCTGACCGAACCGCTTCCCGCACCATATTTCCTAATGGCTGCAATAGATGCTTCAACCACTTTAGGGTGAGTGGTTAGGTTAAGATAATTATTAGCCGAAAGCATGATTGTAGGCTTTCCATCCATCATACAGCGCGGTTGATTCGCTCCTTCAAGGGTTGGAGGTTCCCACAGCAAAGATTGTTCTTCAAGATGCGAATATCGCTCTTCCATCCAAGATAGGTCTCCTGCCATGTTGGACCCAAGTGGTAGTTCTACATGTTGTTTCCCCAAGTTACAGAACAGTCATCAATGAGAGGCCTTTCGGCGAGTCATGCGCATCGATGGTATCGTCTCATCAGGACTTGGTCGAGCCCACATCTTCATGTCGCAAGAACACTATCAAGAACAATTCAAAAAAATAATTGGCCAAAATGCTTGGCCAGGTACATTGAATGTCAAAGTAGAAGGTGAATCTCTAACTCAATATCAAAAATTACGAGTCACAGCAGGTCTTGACGAAGGCAATGCTAGTGATGTAGACTCTCATAGGATAAAGGGATTCGACAGAGACGGTGTTTCTTTTGGAGGAGCTACTGCATTCCTTGGAAGTATTAGTTGCGGTGATGGCAGACATGACTGTGCAATTCTAATTCCAGACTTAACTCGTCATGAAGACGTAGTTGAAGTGATTGCAGGGATCTTCTTGAGAGAATCTTGCGATTTGGTCGATGGAGATGAAGTTAGTATTGTCCTTGAATAAGGTCAAATTGTCTAATCAATATCTCTTTTTGTTGCTGACGACATAATTCTTGCCAACGAGAACTTGAGTGGTCTGGCTTTGGAATGACCGGCTCGACAGACTCCAGTTCAGGAATACCTTCCCACGAAACCGCCCAAAGAATGAGCCAATCTGGCTCAGCTAATCCGAGGTCAATTTCGGTATGAGGGTTGTCGCGTGCCTCGATTACTTTGTCTATACTTTCGTAATTCGTAGTAACTGCAAAAATCGCATTTGCAATTCTTCTAACCTGGTTCCAAATGAAAGCTTCACCTACGATCTCGAACCCAACAATACGTCCTGAGTTTACCCATGGTCGACAAGATTCAACAACTCTAGTCGTTGAACGGTTTGTTTCCCTGCGGCAGAAGTTATCCCACTCGTGTTCTCCTTCGAAAAGTGAGCATAGGTGTTCAAAATCTTCTGGGTTTGGGTCTACCCAGCCTTCCATGCACTCCAAACGATATCTGTATGTTCGATGTAATGCTCGCCTTGGACTCCATTCGCCATCGACTTGCATAGCATCAATTAGTGTAATACTATCTGGGATTTGATGGCCAACGGCCTTCATAAATCCGATTTCACCCATCGCATCCCAGCGATTTTGGTCAATGTCAATGAATCCACCATTTTGACGGACATGAACTCCTGAATCGGTCCGACTTGCCATAGGAACTGGCATTCTTTCTTTTGTCCATTTCAACTTCTTCTTGAAAATGTGCATGAACTCCCCTTGAACAGTTGGGACGTCTGGTTGAACTTGACTACCATGATAGCAATCACCATAATGACCGAAACGAAAGGCGATTCGCGCCTTATCCATTTCGTTTCACCTCAATCTTCACGTGAAAGCATTTCAATTGCATCTTCTGGACTGTAACCCAATCCTCCAACAGACCAAATGAGTGCTTGTTTGAGCCATGGTTGAACCATAGGATTTTGCTTGGTAGGGTCCATCACTTCAATTGCATCAACAATATTTCGACTTGCGTTAAACAGTACTTCGTCAACAGGAATATCTTCTATCTCCAATCTACGAGCATAGCGTTGGAATTCTTTAACAGCAACTGGGATCCTTCTACACTCGAGAGCGAATGTGGCAAAATCACCGATGTATTCGACGTTTTCTTCATCCATTTGCATGGCCTTTTTGTAAGCCATCATGATCTTTCCACCAGGGATTACATCATCCTGAGCTTCGGTGTTTTTCATGTTAGCAAATTCGGCGTACATGTGGTGAACTTGTGCATTTGTTTTGTGAGTCGACATCAAATCATCAAGTTCTGCAATGGCGCCATCGAGGTCACCGTTGCGTAATTTTTCAATCGG
>PAEE01000046.1 GCA_002701145.1 Methanobacteriota archaeon | reverse complement strand
CTTAACTTAGCGATTATCTTCCACCAACATCAACCATATTACAAGAATAAACTGACCAATACTTACGAAATGCCGTGGGTAAGAGTTCACGCTATGACTGAATATGTTGACTCCCCTGGAATACTTGCACAAACCGGCACCAAAGTAACCTACAATCTCGTTCCTTCATTTATCGAACAATTAGTTGATTATTATGAAAATGAAACACTCGATGACCATNCCGATATGGCAAAGCGACCATGGCCGGANGGAAGTTATCCTAATGCTACCGCNTTAGAATTACACACCATGCAATTCCAATCATTTTGGAATAGTGGGTGGATTTACAATGTTTCAGAGTCAGACCACATTCAATCATGGCTTTATCCATCCAGTGCAAGGTATTCCGAGCTATATGATATGACGCTGCATAATCTAAAGCCAGCAACAATCATGGATGATACCTTACTATCTCCACAAGATTATTTAGATTTACAAGTACTTTGGTACTTGTATCAATTTTCACCTGATTATGTCTTGGGAGAGTATAATTTATCCCATCGAGATCAAGGATTGATTGATTTATTTATGCAAAACGGTCAGTATACTCATACTGATTTGATGTACGTTATTGATAGGCAACACCAACACATGGCAAATGTGTTACCGATGTATAGTCAACTGGCTGCTGAAGGCCAAATTGAACTGACTACAACACCATACTATCATCCAATTATGCCACTGCTAATGATGGATGGATGGACTATGGAAGATGGTATTAGAGTTAACAAAGACTCTTGGCCAGTAGATGTTGAAGACCATCTAGTCAACGGCATGGACTTGTTTGAGGCGAAACTTGGCTTCAGACCAACTGGTATGTGGCCAAGTGAGCAAGCGGTTTCTCCAGCAATGGTTGAACCAGTTTCCGATGTGGGAATAGAATGGATGGTTAGTGATGAAGAAATCTTGCTTCAATCTACTGATNTCTCTGGTAATTTAATCGATGTAGATGATGCAAGTAATTTAGCGACGCCATGGAAGGTTACTGGTGAAGATGGTGGCGAGGTTGCGGTGGTATTTCGTGACCGAGTCATATCTGACAGAATTGCTTTCCAGTATGGGACTATGACTCCAGAAGCCGCAGTGTCAGATTTCATTGCCTACCTCGATAATATTCGCCAACAATTACTNGATGCAGGAGAGGACCCGTCAGAGCATTTATTGACGGTTGCGCTTGACGGAGAAAATTGGATGTTTATGTCTGAATTCCAACATCAAGACAACGCTCGCCCTTTCATGCATGAGTGGTATTCACGCCTAGCATCTCATCCAACTATCGTAACTACCACTCCAAGTGAATTTTTAGCAACAGAACCGACATTACCTGAAATCGAAACTATTGGTACAGGGTCTTGGATTGACGGTACTTTGCGAACCTGGGCTGGCGAGCCAGAAGAGAGTTTAGGCTGGCAAAGGTTAGTTGAGGCGCGCCAAGCATTAGTCGGATTTGAAGCGGAAAACCCAACTCANCCAGGTTTGTCAAATGCTTGGGAATCGCTGTACATTGCAGAAGGTAGTGACTGGTTTTGGTGGTATGGATTAGACCAAGATAGTGGCTATGATGAGAACTGGGATGTATTGTTTAAGGTTCATTTGTCCAATATCTATCGAGCAATCAATCTAGATTTACCACCTTATCTACAGGATTTGTGGACTGGGGCGGCAACCCCGGTTGTGCCATATGGCGGCATTATCGAGCCGATGATTGACGGGATCGCCTTGCCTGGTGAATGGGATGGTGCCGCTAAATACGANGCATCAGTTGATGGCGGCGATTTTAATATCGAGAATTTCTATGTTGGTTACGATTCAAGTAATGTCTTCATGCGTATTGATTCAGTAACAGCTGATGAACTGGCAAATATTTCACGTAATTCTCAGTATGATGAGCCAGATTTGGCTATATATTTCATGCAGCCAAACGCGGTAAATTTCAATGAGGTTGAAACTAATTTCCGCACTTATTACGGCAATCAGATCCTTGGTTTCCCAGCAAAATACATGGTAGCAATCGATTTTGATACTGTGAGAGAGGATGGGAAAGCGAAATGGAACCTTTTCACGGCAAAAGGCAAATCTGGCGACTCTGAACAATGGGTACTGACCAGTACTTCATCGCTTGGCGATTGTGCGGTAGATGATGTGTATGAATTTGTAATACCATGGGCTGATATCGGCCTTGCTCCAAGATATACTACANGAATTAAGGTGGTTTCATCATGGGCAGCATCACTATCTTATGGCGATGGTGAAGACATGGAAATTGCTCCACCCGCGCCGGCAGAACTAGTCTTACCAGATTTGGAAGAGTGGGTTACACTACTGGAATTAGAGGATGCAGTTGGTGATGAGAATGGCGATGGCGACTATACCTATCCGCTGGCCAGCGATTTTGCAACTGATAGTGGTGGTGGCTTATGGGATGCTAAGAAAGTCACAGTACGTCAAAGTGCATGGAATGCCCAATTTATTATTGAAATGGATGAGATGACTGATATTTGGGGGCTAGCCAACGGTTTTAGTCATCAAATAGTCCAAATTTATGTCGACCAAGGTGAGACCACTTACGGAGAAACTGAGATGCTTACAGGCGCTAATGCTGAAGTTCATCCAGATTGGGCGTGGGAAGTTGCCATCAGTGGCACAGGTGAGCCAGGCGCAGTACAATCAGTACAAGCCGAGACCGGTAGTACCTCAGCAAGAGGCATTGACGTGACTGGCAGTGTTGAAGATAAAACCATCATTTTCACAGTCAGCAAAGATGTGATTGGTAGTGATGTTTCTAATTATCGCTACATCATTGTAATTGGTAGTCAAGACGGTTTTGGAACCGGTAAGTGGCGTGATGTTGATGCAACAGCCAAGACTTGGCGACTTGGTGGTGGTGCTGACCCAGCAGATGATGATGGAATAGATTACGATCCAAACATTGTCGATATCATACTTGAGGGCGAAGGTCAACAAGCAATGCTATCTTCTTATGATGTTGCAGGACACGTTTATGCGCAGCTAACTGGCTTTGAAATGCCAGCGATTGCACAGCAAATTTACGGCTTCAAGTATGTTAGCAGTACCGCTGACTCTGCTATCTTAGAATGGTCAACAACTCAGGCCGCATCAGGCGATTTGTCTTGTAATGAGGCAGGACAAACTGCAGTAGTAGTCAATCAATCATGGAGTAGTGAAGAGCTTACCAATACTGTAACTGCAACCGGATTAACAGCCGGTACAGAATACGAATGTATAGTCTCAATTGGAGATATTACGTCAGAGATGGTGAATTNCACAACCTCAACTGAGATTGATAATGAGGCTCCAGAACTACTCAATTTAGCAGTGGAAGTACTTGAGGATGGACGAGCAAGAATCTCTTGGTATACCTCAGAAAGTTCTACAGAATCGATTAGCCTTGATGGTACAGTAATTCACACCGACGAGTTTGCTACTAAGAAAAATCACGAACACATTACCACAATTCTTTCCGATGGTGATTACACGTTAGTCNTAACAAGNGCTGATGCATCAGNCAATTNCAATGCCTCAACAATCGAGTTCACCGTNNATNTTGGNGCTTCGACCAACAATGATAATACCGGNAATAACGACGATGNCGACACCCCTTCTGACAATNATGGCAACGATGACGAAANCTCTTCAGAGGTCTCTTCGACAACAATGCAAATCGCCTTCCTNNCCNTAGTGTTCTTGCTGATTGTTGCCTTCATNAGAGCNAGTAGAAATGGCAATAATGGCGATGATAAGTGGTCATAAGTTGATACAAATNGTACCNTNTGTATCGACGGNTGTANGAANGNNGCCCTTTGCATGGAAAACTGCTCAAACCTTATCGCACCACANTTTTTGGAANCANCATGGTNGNAATTCAATGCNCCCATTGTGGAGAAGATGTTGAATTAGANGACGGANNTTCAGGATTATTTGATTGNCCNNATTGTGANNANGANNTCTCATNTNGTGATNATGATANTAGNTGCTCCNACNCTATTTCGTCGTTCACAACTTTTTATGAGCANGGGNATGAANATTGGACTNGCNATTATNGNNATANGCGTAATTACATNCATCGNANTNNNGATTNTTNANNATGNNGNNNGNGGNNCATNNNNCNNNTATGNAGCGANTNTNATNCCNTGCGGAATTATTGGNCATTGGAATACCAATAGTTGTGATTTCATTCTTTGTCAGAGGATANCAATTAAATTGGGANGTATGACATATNCAAATTAATTCATGAAAAANACNATNANANTNGAGATGGTGAACATAGCAATAGAGATACACCCACCCAGAAAAATACCGGCGCCGTGCCTCCATTCTCCACGAATTAACTGAACAAGACTGTATGACAGGGATGAGAATACCAAGATTAAGAGGAGTATGGCCGGATAGCGGTATTCCGGCGGATAATTGCAGGGTTCACCGATGGGTATGTTGAAGCAGAAATGTTCTAGTTCGTTGAAAAATTGGTAAATGGCGATGATGGCTCCAAAGACCAAAAAGTCAAACATATCAAGCCGAAAAGAACGTTTTTGACCGCTGTTTTGTTTGAGGTTTGTTCCCATCGACTGCGGAGGAGCGTAAGATTCCCCTTCCGGCTGTTTTGAGGATGGGTGAGGCATGTTCTATCAATTATGAATTCTTACCTATAAATCTTCATCCGGTTAATGATGGATAGTAAAGGGTACCAATTAAATTGGGATATATGACATTCTAAATTAACGCAATGGGGTCATCTGAGATACCTGTGAGTTTCATCAAATCCACCGATGAACATGGGATTGTCTCCTCTATTATCGATTATTACAGGTACTGTCCTGTGGCCAGTTTCTGCAACTACTATACTCCTAAGCTCGGGGTCATTGGCAAAATTGATCTCGAGATAACTCAAACCCTTAGACTCGAACAAACGCTTTGCTGCGACACAGTAAGGGCAGAAGTTCGAAGTGTAGAAAATGAAATCAGCATCTGAAGATTTTGCATCTGCAACTACTCTACTCATGTTGCAACGTACCGATGCCTGTTCTTGAATGTGTGTATCTCATTCTTGTGAAAGTACTAATCCATCAGCATCGATTTGCCAATCTAGTATTTCCCAGGGTATTGCTTCTTTGGTCGCATCCGGGTTACGAGAGATTATGCCAACAAAACCACCAGCAGCAGCGCCCATACCTTTCCATGCAAGAACATCTGACATGCCTTCCAATATCTGATATGGCTCATTCAATTTGGGATCTAGCATTCCTACTGCCGCTGTATATGCTTTCATAGCCTCACAGAGGTTGAATCTGTCATCTCTTTGAACTGCAGAAGCCATATCTCTACCTGTTTGTCTAATCGACATAAGATGCGGTAAAACTTCTTCATAACGAGACCATACACTGTCGTGGAGTTCTCCAGAAGAATGACGGATACCTGTATCTGCTAATATCAAATGTTTCTCTAACCATCTGTTGAATGATGGTGGTGGTACCAAATGTACCCTTTCAACTTCTTTGCCAATAAATTTGAGATGTTGCATTCCACCAAATCGTGATGCCCACTGGTCTTGTCGACCACCGGTATTACCAAGCAATTTCTCAAATTGGAAAGCTAACTCTTCAGAATTTTCCGCTCCGTTAATCACTGCCATCAATGCTACATTGATAGCGCCCGAAGTACCTAGACCACTCCCCATTGGAATGTCACAAGAATATGAAACGCTTAATTTTCCGGATTCATCTGTTTCTAATTTAGCATGTGCGTAATGATTGATTGCGATGTTTACAACATCCCCTCCAACCTGTTCACAGAAGGGTGGTGCATCTGACCATCCTCCTGCGAGGTCGATTCTAACTGGAGCTCTTGCTGTAACCATATTGTGCGGAAGGAGGTGGGGTTTATGTCAACTACCTATTTTGAACAACATCAACTAAAATAAAAATTAAACTCCAATTGAAAAATTGAAAATCCAATTGGAATATTCGTCATAAAGTTTCAAGCCATTCTTTGACTGAAAAATGAAATTCAATTGGAATCATGTGGCCTTTGGAATGCTGAATTCTTGTAACGTCCCATCCTGAATCCTCGAATAATTGAGGTACTTCCAGACCAGCCTCGAGGGAAACTCGATGGTCGCCCTCGCCATGCATCCACAACATCTTAGCAGCTGGTATATCCATCAACCTTTGACGAAGTTCTAGCGGTCTTACTGCCCTAGTGCCCATGGCNATCACCCCGATTACCCGGTGGTCAAATTGCAACANCTCTTGAGCCATCGCCCCGCCTTGACTAAATCCTCCGAGAACTAAATCATCATCTGGCATCAGATTTGAAAGTTTGAGGAGAGAAGAGTCAACATCTGATAATTCGGTTGCTGTTAGAATACGGCGACCNGGTTGGTCACCATTCTCATAACGCCACCAAGTGAAACCACGATTGGGATGCTCGAAACTTGCTTCNGGTACGATAAGTTCCCAGTCAAGTGGTAGAATCTTCTCAGCGAATGGCCTCATCATTTCAGCAGTACCAGTCATGCCGTGCATCATCACTAGCGTAGGCATGTTGCGGCCTCACAATGTCCAAGAGCGAACAAGGGCACCGGCAACTTTGAGGTGAACAAATGAAGTATCACCTTGTAGTGTTAGAGTAATTCTATGCTCACCTGTCTTTGATGGAATAGTACCAAATGAGCCTTTTTCGGTTGCTCCGTTACCCCAAGCCCTGGATAACGGGGATGAGCCATCTTGCTGGTCACTGATAGTCAAAGTTCCAGACCCGCCCTTGTCATCAATTTCTACATCCAAATACCAAACTAGTGTATCCCATGCTTCATTGGATGAGTATCCTTCATCGAAGAATGAATCATATATTTCTTGATCATTTTCTTCATACAGATTATCGTGTAGATCACCAGCACGGTAGAAGAAAACATCGCCAGAATAGCCAGTTTGCTTTTGAACGAGATTCATTTGTAAGTTATCTACTCCTTCATTATCAGTCCAAAGAACGCTCTTGATGAAACCCTCACGGCCACTAAAAACATAGCTCAGAGAGTGACCTTCGCTTGATGTTGCAGAAACTGTAACTTCCCCATTGTAGATATTGTTCGTTTTTGCACTCCAATCTTGGCCTAAGAGCCTAAATTGCCAAGTGTTGCCAACTTCCCAAGGGAAATTAAAGACTGGTTGAGGATCTCCGTTCTCATAAACAGACAAGCCATCGATTGTTACTCTGCCTAAGAATGGATTATGATTGATTACAGCATGTCTTTGAGCCTCGACTTCCGAGGATATACCTAGCATGTATAATCCATCATCCATACGTATGTCTGCTACTACTAAACGAGCACTATCTTCTCCAAACTCAGGAGTGATGAACGTGTACAGCCACTGCTCGCCGATTTGCCATTCGGGTAAAACTAATTCATCTTCGGTAGTATCACCAATACCAGATTCTGAATTGGCATCATCACTGATACAACCTGTAAGACAAACTGTCACCATCAATAACGACAACAAGTAAGCACGCATGTTACGGCCCACGGCCATGTTATTTTTCAGTGTAATGGATACCCTGTTCACAACAATCCTGTGATTGTAAGGCTTGGAGCGATAACAACCGCAACAATACTCATCAACTTGATCAGGATGTTTAGAGAAGGTCCACTTGTGTCCTTGAACGGGTCACCGATTGTGTCACCAATAACAGCTGCTTCGTGGGCATCATCGCCCTTTTCTGCACCTTCAATGTGGCCTTGCTCGATCGCTTTCTTTGCATTGTCCCAAGCACCACCAGCGTTAGCCATGAATAGTGCCATGAGAACTCCAGTGACTAGAGAACCAGCAAGAAGACCACCAAGTGCAGGAGCACCTAATGCGAATCCAACGACTACTGGAGCAACGATTGCAACTACACCAGGACCAACCATCTCCTTCAATGCAGCATCTGTTGAAATCTCAACACACCTTGCGCTGTCGGGATACATTGTTCCTTTGTGTTCAATCTTAGTTGGCCATGAGGACACATCCTCAAGATCGACGCCTTCTGGAGTGTCTGCAGTCAGTGCTTCCCTCATTACACCAAATTGACGGCGGATCTCGGTTACCATTTCATTGGCAGCTTTACCAACTGAAGTCATTGTCATTGCTGCAACAACGAATGGTAGAGCACCACCAATCAATAGTCCGATAACGACCTTAGGGTCAGATAGTGCTAGTTGAGAAAGACTCAAACCTGCTGCTGCAGAATATGCTGCGAATAGTGCTAAAGCGGTTAAAGCAGCACTACCAATTGCGAATCCTTTACCGATTGCTGCGGTAGTGTTACCAATTGAATCAAGACCGTCTGTGATTTCACGGACTTCCTTTCCAAGACCGCTCATCTCTGCGATTCCACCAGCNTTGTCTGCAACTGGACCGTATGCGTCAACTGTCATTGTAACACCAACNGTAGCCAGCATTCCCATAGCAGCCATTGCGATACCGTANAGNCCGAATTCNGGCATGAATCCGCCANCGCTNCTNNCGANAGTGNCCATCCATCATGAAGTGGTTAGCACCNAAGATACCGAAACAAATCAGNATNATTGGNATGAATGTAGACATCATTCCAACGGATAATCCTGCGATTGCGTTTGTNGCAGGACCTGTCTTGGACATTTGTCCAATGTGNGGNATTGCTTTTGGCTTCAGACCAAATACGTCTTCAATTCCAGTNTAGTACTCTGTNACTAGACCGATTAGAATACCAACNATTGAACCAATNATTACTGCAATCATTGGCTCTGTACCTGTATCTAGGTCCATGAATCCNATTCCGAACCATCCNACNACCCAGAATAATCCTGCGCCGATGAAAGTAGTATTTCGTAGTGCAGCTCCNGGTTCGCCGTTCTTCAANATCTCCATNGAGAACACACCTACTAGAGAGGCTAGATATCCAACCAATCCTAGGAAGATAGGTAGAATGACATAATCTGCNTTCATGTTAGCACTAGAGTCTGCAATAACCATTGCAGCAATAATTGAACCAACGAAAGACTCGAAGATATCAGCACCCATTCCAGCGACGTCACCTACGTTGTCTCCGACGTTATCTGCGATAACACCTGGGTTACGAGGGTCGTCCTCAGGGATTCCTGCTTCGACCTTTCCTACAAGATCTGCACCTACGTCTGCAGCCTTAGTGTAAATACCGCCACCTACACGAGCGAATAGTGCGATAGAAGAAGCACCCATTCCGAATCCTGCAGCGTGAGTGATATTGGTAGTACCATCGTCTCCTGCTCCTAAGAAGTAAGCGACTAAAGAGATACCAAGTAATCCTAGGCCACCTACTGAAAGTCCCATTACCGCTCCACCATTGTAAGATATTGCGAGAGCACCTGCTTGGCCATCTTTCTGAGCAGCCATGGCTGTTCGACCATTAGCAGCAGTTGCGGCCTTCATTCCAGATAGGCCAGCAAGTACGCTTGCTACGGCTCCACCAAGGAATGCCAGTGCGGTCAAATGGCCGTCATCTTCAGTTACGAAGAACAGCAGCACTGCTACTAATCCAACAAATATAGACAGATACTTGTATTCGGCTTTAAGGAAAGCCATTGCTCCATCTTGTATCTGTTGAGTTATATCTGCAACAGTTGGGTTGTCAATTTCTACGTCAGTTACTTTCTTGTATAACAAAGCAGCAATAGCTAGCCCTACTAGGGATGCTATCACGGCGATTAATGCAATGTCCATCATAATTACACCTTCTTAGCCGCCGACCAAAGTCCCCTTCATAAGGACATCCCTATGGAAATCAACGCCATGAGGCGTTTTCGGGTCATTCCACTTTGAAGCCGAGGTCCTCAATGGCGCTAGTTAATACGCCGGAATCGACACCTTTGGCGGTAACTGAAACTGAGGATTGAGATGTGGATGCTGTAACTTTCTTTACCCCACGTATGCCGGTGAGAGCATAGGTGATTTTTCGTTCACATCCACCGCAATCCATTCCAGTCACCTTGAATTCAAACTGTTCCGCACGTGAAAAAAGTCCCATAACCAATCGTATACGAATCTGCATTTGAATGCGATGGTTGATAGATGAGTGGCGGGTCCCATGTTTTGTGGCAATAACAGCGGAAGAGGTCCTAAAAGAAATAGGACCCGTCCAAGAAATCCTAGATGCGCATGATGGAGTAGTGACTGTAATAGATACTGCTGACGGAAATGTAATGCTTTCACTGGATGGAGGTTGTGTCGGTTGCTCTTCTACACCGATGACTGCCATGCAGATCTATTATTCACTAAAGCAACTTGATGCCGTGAGTGATGTCATATTCGTCAATGGAGAATTACCTGAATACATGCGGACCTTTATCGACCAGAAAATGGCAGATGAAGCAAAGAATGAAGGCGAGATTATCTAGTTACTCTTCCTCATTTTTCTTGCCAATACTGTGCGGGTTTGCTCCAAACGAAACATTCTGCCCCTTGATGTTCAAGCGTGCGGCAATAGCAATGACTACGCACAATACTGATAGCGGCTTAGGCAAGTAGTTTGAGCCCCATAATTCACCACCGGAAAGAGATAGCCACCATAGTGTTGCAGCAGTAATTAGAAGTGATGTCATGATGAAGTTTTGAGCCATGAGTTCTAACTTCTCACTGCGCGAGAAAGTAGCGATGAATATGAATGCTGTAAGAGAGATGAAACACATCGATTGGGCGAAAAACTCGATCATCTCCGTCTCGACCATGCACCTGCCAGTAAGCAGGGGTTCTTCAACCCGCACGCACTGGAATAGCCATGGCAGGAGCATCTTGGAAGTTACCTAAGGCCCGGATGAGCGGTCCGCCATACTTCAGCCGAAACCAAATTAGTACCGCATTGCATCAAATGGCTGTACTGTTGGAATTATCTGGCGCCAATATGTTTCGGACACGTTCCTACCAAAATGGTTCTAGACTCATCGGCTCACTATCTCAAGACCTTGGTGAACTCGTAGCCAGTGGAGAATTGTTTGAATTGAAAGGGATAGGAAAAGGACTTGGCTCTGCAATTTCACAAGCAGTTGGTGAGGGGAAATGGCCAGAGGATTGGGCGGATTTACACGAAAATACTCCTGCTGGATTAATTGAAATGCTAGGGATACCTGGTGTTGGTCCTAAGAAAATCAAAGTTCTACATGACGAATTAGGCGTTCTTTCGGTCGCTGATTTACAGGAAGCTTGTGTCAAAAATGAAGTGGCCCCAATGAAAGGATTTGGTGCTAAGAGCCAACAGCGAATATTAGACGGAATAGACTTACTCGCTAGGTTNTCGGCTAGAAGGCGCCTTGATATTGGNTTGCGATATGGTCAGACATTCCTCGGNATGATAANCAAACTAGACGGGGTAGAAAGAGCAGAACTAGCAGGTTCTGCAAGAAGAAGAAGAGAAACGATTGGCGATTTAGATATAGTCGCNGCTGTGCANCCATCCGATGTTGAAATGGTTACAAATGCAATACTGTCATTGAATGGAATTGCAGATGTCAAAGGCGCAGGTGATTCGAAGGTCTCAGTTATTCTTGACACATCNATATTCGAAGGTGGATTCAGCCTAGGACATCTNGACCCNAACGTNTTGGATGCAATNGGAGGNGANAGTTACGAGCAATTAGAATCNGGTGGCACGATTGACGCNCAAGTTAGACTAGTNCCTCCGCACGTATTCCCATTCACTTTAGCCTACTTCACCGGTTCAAAAGAACACAACATAAGGATGAGACAAGTTGCTCAAGATAAGGGTTTGAAATTAAATGAGTTCGGACTAATGCCTGAAACTGAACTGACTGGTTTGGATGCTGCTGCNACATCGCTTCCCGCATTTGATGAAGCGGAAATATACTCGCACTTAGGNTTGCAGTATGTTGTTCCTGAATTGCGTGAAGACATAGGTGAAATCGANGCATCAGCCGCTGAAAGTTTGCCAGAATTGATTACTCTTTCAGAAATTAAAGGNGCATTACACAATCACACTACTCTTTCAGACGGAGATGCAAGTCTAGAACAAATGGCAGATGCNGCACGACGATTAGGCTGGAATTGGTTAGGNATTGCAGACCATTCCCCTACCTTAACAGTTGCAAANGGAGCCAGCGCTGAAGATTTACTTTCACAGCATGCTACNATGCAAGAGTATAATTCTCAATGGAAAAATGAAGGCGTTGATTTCAAATTATTTAGTGGAGTCGAATCTGATATTCTCGAAGATGGTAAACTNGACCATCCAGATGATGTTCTGTCACAAATCGACTACGTAGTAGCAAGTGTCCANGCTATGGGACGTTGGAGAAGTAGAGATGAATCACAAAATACNGAAGATTTGTTGAAGTGTATTGACCACCCTGCTACTACGGTATTAGGCCACCCTACCGGTAGAATACTTCAGGGCAGAGATGGTTATGAAGTTGATTTACACACAGTTCTAGAATACATGTCTGAGGAAAATAAAAACGGCACGCTGAAGGCTATTGAACTGAATGCATCTCCTTACAGGCTAGATCTTGATTGGAGGTTCTGTAAGAGGGCCAAAGAGCTAGGAGTTCCTGTTGTGATTAATCCTGACGCACACTCTGTCAANGGACTTGGNGATATTGACTANGGNGTCATGATTGCACGTAAGGGATGGTTGGAAAGAAACGATATTTTGAATTCTCTAACCGCAGAAGANATGAGTGGAAGGCTCATNGGGTGATTNAATGAGGTTTCTTCGTTCACTANTAATCGGTTTNCTNTCGATNTTNCCNGGNACAATTGTNGGATATCTTGGCTGGCTTGCAACAGGTTCTTCGAANGATAATTATTCACTAGAAGTTGTNTTCTTTTGTAATTTGATTCCATTCGGCTTTATCGTTCTAGGATTCATTTGGTCTTGGAAGAACGGNGCAGAGTATGCTGTAGACTACCAAGGGTGAGAGNATGAAACGTTCTGAAAANGCATCTAAAATNTTGATGATGCTAGAAGAACTCTACCCNGAAACCCCTGTNCCACTNGATAACGANTCNCCATTNCAATTANTGATNGCNGTCTTGATGAGTGCTCAGACTACNGACAAAAAAGTGAATCAAGTAACTCCTGAACTATTCAGGCAAGGCCCAGATGCTTATGCTATGGCCAAATTATCTCCTGAAACAATTCAAGGAATAATCAGAGAGGTTGGCCTAGCTCCCACAAAGGCTCGCAATATTGCAAAGTTATCACAGATGCTTTGTGACTTGTATGATGGAGCAGTACCTCAAACTTTTGAGCAATTAGAGGATTTACCGGGCGTAGGGCACAAAACAGCGGGAGTAGTTATGGCCCAATCATTTGGAGTACCAGCATTTCCCATAGATACGCACATTCACCGTCTTGCTGCAAGATGGGGTTTGTCTAATGGAGCGAATGTTGTGAAGACTGAAAAGGACTTGAAGGCGATNTTTCCAAGGGAATCATGGAATAAATTGCATCTGCAAATAATATTCTTTGGACGTGAATACTGTCCAGCAAGAAACCATGACTTGACGAAGTGTCCAATCTGTTCATGGACTGCTACTAAGAANCGGATTGCTGAAGAGGCAAATCGTTGATATCTTCGAATCCACTCATTGGGTCAGGNACACCTAATCCTCCGATNACCCATGTGAGTACATCGGCCATTCCTTTTGCCCTAGCAAATTTTGCGGCTGCTCTTCTACAACCCTCCTTATCACGTAATCTTTTACGGTTATGGAATTTCATTTTTTGTTCCAACATTTGCTCTTGAGCCTCAGCTAACATCCATTCGATTTCGCTCCAGGATCTTGTATAAGGGGCATTCGTAGCCATTCAAATCANCTCTTTATGTTGAATCCAACTTTTTTTCATTAAACTTAAACCCCATATTATGAGTAATCCTGAAACAAAGAGTTCGATCGTTAAAGCCACTGCATCTGCAATACTTGTCATGAACCTGCGTTAGATATNATGTCCATGGATAATCCCTTGATAGGATATATATTGCACCATATATTATATTCAAGCGGTGAACATCATTGATGCTCCATCTAGTATGAATGCGGAAATTAAACTGGCAAGGGCTGCAACCCAGAGTAATTGTATCATCTGTCCAACNGCGCTGGTGAAGCCNCCTCCACGCAGACGTGTAGCGATCANNGANACTGCAAGAACCTGAATNAAAATCAGTATTGAAACAATAATTTTGAACAGAGTAATATTGTCTTCAACAGCNCTAGGGTCTTCCATTACTGGCAGNACGAAACCTCCGGCTGCACTGGTGATTGAGCCNATGTCTGTGGATTCAGCAATGCTTGTCGCCACTCCTGCGATAGTTTCACCTAACTGCAAAACAATGGATATNGTTACNTTNAGAGANANNACNGATGAGATNAGCAANCCTAACGCTACTCCCCACATTGTTGAAGCAGACAAACTTCGACGCCNTCTTAGAGATAACAAATTGGTTACCGACTTGGAAACCATGTCTGCGGTTGCAGCAGGTTCTCCAGAAGATTGTGAACCCTCAATGTAGATTCTGTTGTATCTAGAAATNACNGCNGAGTTTGTATCTGCTGCGAAATAATCCCAAGCCCTTTCACTGTCAATTCTGGTAGAAAGNCGCTTTTCTAGCCTATCGATGGANGAATCAAGTGTACCGAAATCAATTCCNCTNAATGCACGAACNGTAGCGCTTGGCTCAGCACTTCTAGCCTGAGCAGTACCACCAAGTGCNCTAACGAAATCAGGATATGCTTCATCTCTACGCAGAACCTTTTTCTCTTCACGCTGAACTAATGTTGAAGGAATCATGAGTGGAGTAAGAGGTATTGCTAGAAGTAAGAGTCCATACTTGTCCCAACTGGTTGTTAGTCCGTCCCAATTAGCTATAACAACTGAAATTGTGACNATTANCAGAAGTATGCTGACCAATCCAGCACCCAACAAAGTTTGNCTGAANAGTATTCNGAAAGGTGTCGAAAACTCATCTCTTGCAAATGTTTGGTCATCAGGAATNGTCGCCCTGAATGCAAAAATCGCACCNACTTGGATTANTACAAACATGAAACCAGCCANTAGAAGCCAGCGGATTCTAGTTGCAACTGCCATAGGAGTNTCNTCNGCTCCANTACCAATTTCNAACAANACTAGGTGAATTCCTGCNACTACNAAACCAAATAANCCNGCAGAAACAAGAGANACGTAAATTTCTTTCATTGTGTCTACGCTTTCGAGNCTAGTNTCNTAGAGAGTATTGTATTGNTCNGCNACAGTTTCCTGTTCAGCACGCATNAACGCATCNATAGGCTGACCNGCTTCGATTGAGAAAGCCATACGGTCTAGGAAATCAGACCACAAAGGNGAAGGNGATTGTTGCGCAACGATTCGAGCNGCTTCAGGAAGTGAGGTGTGCCATTTGTCTACAAGNGTTTCAATTCTCTTNACTTCCTGNGCTAANTCACCATAATCTTTCATCTGNCTTAGAATATCGAAAATCGTATCTGCCCCAACTTCGCCCAATGAAAGAATACCCATCCTTGTGATGAACATGTGCATCTCTTTCTCAATTTTAATTGCAGAACGATTGACTTCCAAAATTGGGAAATAAATNGCTGCACCACCCGATAGAAGTGGCATAATAATTAACAGAAGTATTCCAGTNANTCCTGCAAAGAGTCCTCCTTCGGAGAAACCTCCTGTTAACCAAATCATTAGAGCAGCACTAGCAAAACCTGCGAATGCAGCAGGTAAAATGAATGCGAATAAGAATCTAGCAACTGGCATCTCCAGACGGCGCAAGGCGATCTCCCAAGTCGCCATACGTTCCATCTAAATCATCTCCAATATTCAGCGCTCAGTGATGCTGACCCAAGTGTCTACTGCTGAACGGAAAGCATCCCATCCGCCATTATAGTATAAGTTCAATAAATCGAAAACATCGTCATAATGAGTCAAATCTCTATCCGCCATAATCTGAATAGCTTCAGCACGGCGAGTCAATTCATCATATGCATCTCTCTTGTTTTCGAATCCCATTTGAGCAGCAATCTTGTTCTCCAACAAATGGGATTGGAACATACCACGGAAGTAGTGCTTATCCTTTACAGGGTCCCATTCGAACATNCCNCNNGTNAGNACACCATCNCTGTGNTTATTGTANCCNATNACNTCGTCNATNCCAGTAANACGNCNAGCAATTCCGCCNCCNGGTGCTTCNACNACNTCTTGGAAAATTGCGAANTTCAAGTTATCGAAGAAACGAATTGGAACATTGATTGGGTCACCAGTAAATCTCTGAATCATCTTTACGATAGATGATGCGTGGAANGTTGCAATTACTGGGTGACCGGTCTGCATAGCCTGGAAAGCNGTNGCNCCTTCCACACCACGTATTTCTCCAATGATGATATATCGAGGTCTTGAACGCAAAGCGGCCTTTAGCAAGTCGAACATTTCNACTCGGCTTTCTTCATTCTTAGAATCACGAGTTACCAATCGCTGCCAAATCTTGTGGCGTACTTTNACTTCAGGAGTATCTTCNGCAGAGTAAATCTTGACATTGTGGTCAATNAAAGGNAATATTGCATTCAGTGTTGTGGTTTTTCCTGAAGCNGTTTCACCACTNACCAGTACAGACATTCCATATTCAAGNCANATCCAAATGTAAGCNGCNACTTGAGAACTCATNGTACCCCATTTNATTANTTGAGTAATCGAGATNGTTTCTTCNGCGAACTTTCGAATAGTGAANGATGGACCAAGCATAGAAACGTCATCNGAGAATATGATGTTGATACGAGANCCNTCGAGTAATGCTCCATCAATAATCGGTTTGTTATCAGAAACTGGNCGGCCAATACGNTCAGACATAGCCCTCAAATAGCGNGCTAGAAGGTCTCTTTCNCGGAATCTTATGTTGGAGGTTACCATTCCAAACACTTTGTGATCCATGTGGACATGCTTCAGACCAACTGAGTGTATATCTTCCAGCATCTCATCNGAAAGTANNGGNTCTAANGGTCCNTTGCGAATTAAATCTCTNATNATNATATAGCGTAATCTGTCACGCTGTTCTTTGGTGACAATTATTCGCTTGTCATCCATTCCNAANACTTCCCACATTCGNCCTTGACGGCGTGTNGCNNTTCTNACTTCAGAATCTAANACCGTATATCTATCAATCATTCCAGAAAGNATGTTTTCAAACTCATCATCTGTAGTAAANGTAGGGGCGCTTGGAGCCTCTTGCAGTAGGACCTCNATTAGTGTTCTACGAATATTCTCTTCTTCATCTGTCAATTGAGGCTCTANNCCAAACCAGAGAGTTTGACCTTCTGCGCCATCGTCAGANACTGGACGGTACATNTGAACGAAAATTGGCTCCTTAGTAATGTAAATCAGATTCATCGGCTCAATTTTTCTAGCGTCTCTNTCAAGAGGTCCGTAATAGTAAGGCCTACTGCCATATTTTGCTTCGAAATCTTTGACCCAAAGCGCTACATGGGGATGAGCNGCCATGACTGACTCAAGGTCNCCACGCTGAAATTTGAGTTCTTCATCANCCATATCAGCTCACCGCCGTAATATCTACGATGAANCCCATGTATGGCTCAACACGCCATCCAACACTCGCCTGGACAGGGCCAGCAGCACGTAAAAATCTTGTAACAACAATCGTTCTCTTGATCTCTCCGCCTACGAAACCGGCNCTCATGTCGAGCAGCACTTCNCAAGATGTACGTANTTTATGGAGTAATTTTTCATCCATCTCAGTAGGGTCTACTGTCAATAATAAGGANCGTGATTCACTNCATACTCTTCGCAGTCTTTGTAANACCTGCATCTGTTCAGAAGTTTCTAGCCCAGTAGGCAGTAATGCTGAAGCCGAGTCAACAACTACAACATCTGCTTTATCGATAGCTTCAGATTCTAAGACATCNAACATNTCGACACCTTCTTTGGATTCNGCAATAACTCCGAANTGTGAAAATACAAGCAACATNCCACTTGCGATATGNTCTGTAACTGGATAGCCGATTGATTCCATTTGCTCAATCCANCCNCGTGTAGTTAATTCNGTAGTAACTACAAGGATTTTTGAGCCNTTTTCAAGTAATCCAAAAATCAATCTCTGACTGACTAATGATTTACCACTACCCACTTCGCCCTGAATCATCCAAAGGCTACGATTNGGNAGCCTTGCACCCATTGCATTGGACAAACTGTCTTGCTCGAGGGTAAATTCGTAACCATCTTCAACTGGNTTAGGTGGNTCATCAAACACTTAATCTCACCTCTGCTGTTTCGGAATCGGTACCTTTGACACCTTCGCTAATTGTCGATTGTGCGATAATNGTGACTGTGGCAATATCGCCATCTGCGTAGTTGAAACTAGCATCAGTNACTGTGACTTCGAGAATATAATCNGGAGCCCAAACTCCATTTGCAGGATATAGCGTTGCAGCGCCAGTAGTTGAAGAAGANACACCATCAACAAAGATAGTGAATGATGATTTATCTAGAGGGCGTATTCCTGNATTTTGGAAGTAAAGNGTAATTTCTTGATTTGCGCCTGAAGTATCGAGGAGAATATCACTGCGATCGCCACCGAATGAAACATCGGTTTCAGCGTCAGCAACTCGNCTGGATGTATTGTTGCTGCTAGATTCNGCAACGCTACCCCANGATTCNAGCANTACTACGGATGCAGCACCGCTAAGCAATAATGATGTGACAAGCATAATCATTGTACTTGNTCCACCATCAGCCATAAAATCACCTCATGCAACGGCTGANGATAAGGTCANGCCGTCAATAGTNACAGCGACTCGGCTAACTGTAGCCTGNGCTCCGCTGTCATAATAGAATTCAAAAGTCTCNCCTGGGAAAATNGTTGTTGGATTATNTCCTTCATGNCCGTCAGAGAGATTTATTGGAGCACCACCATCTGTAAACAGCCATGCNAAATCAGTATCGATATCTGTNGCACCATCNTTGGTAACGTTNAGATATACAAGATTCCCTAGATTTGCTGTTATATTCAGGTTAGTGCCNGTGTTAGGACCCGTGACCTCCAAGAAGTACGTGGAGGCGTAGAGATACGATGAACCGTGGTCAAGGATGTTTAATCCTGTAACTGTACCACTGGAGATCACGAGATCCGCGAGGAAGGAGCCNNCACTANNATTCACTTCGACTTGCCCAGCTGAATAGCCGGTTCCGCCGTTATTTATTGTGAATGATACTACTGCTCCCTCAACGTTGGTCGCATCCTCAATAGTGAAGAGAGAAATGGGTTCAGCAGCNGCCTCTATTTGCGCGATGGAATCATCCACCTGCGCATCGAGTGTAGCCATCGCTAATGCGAAAACTACGAGCATGGAAGTTCCTACAACCATGGCTCCAACTGCTACGCTACCCATTTCACTCACCACCTCTGAGTGCTCGTGCTCTTCTCCAATTGGAGATTAGAGCCGAGAATGTTAGCAACTCTCTGTGCTGCAAATGGTCCTCAAGAGCGCTCTCTGTATCACCNGGAGCGGCCATTTGGACAATTGCTAACACCTGCTTTCCTTCATCTGCCAAAAGCATGCCAGAACTCATNGCCTTCTGTGTGAAGGAAACTGCTGCCATGCCAGACAGATTGTCAAGCAGAAGTGCTGCTACGGTCGGCGCACCGACCGTNCCATCTGCTCCATCGCCTAAATGCGCCGGAGCGATTAGGAATGGNTTAGATGCCAAAGCTTGAGCTTCATACAACTCTAGTAGAGGGGCGGCNTCTTCNGCNNTCAGACGNTNTGATGAAGAACCAGNGATGACCTCTCCGCTAGCAGTGACGATAGTATCGCCATCACTAAGTTCGAGGTTATCGCTTTCACCTGATGGAGAAACGCTCACATGAGCGCCTTCNTCAAGTCGGTTCTCGACCATTCTAAGAACGTCTTCGACCATGTCCATTCGGGTAGAGATNAGTCTCTCTANACCCGATGTATCGACATTCGCCTGTACTTGTGCCGGACTTGCAGCAGGAGCTGCAGCAGGCAAAGAACCCGTACTGTTGAGTCGTGCTCTAGTAGGNCCNGGTGTAATTGTCCAAGCGTCCTCTTCAGTCATTGAGCCCTCTTCGGGCATAGGCACTTGCTCGATGGCAATATTTGCCATGACGCGCAAGCGCTCTTCTGAGAGATCGCCTGATTTTTCACCAGACCTGTCGCTGTTACCGAATGGCCAAGCCATATCAGTACCTCCTGATTCTTATGAGCCTCAAATATTCCGTAAGAATATTACTTAGAGGCTCAGTTAGAATCAGATAACTTGTGCGCCTCTGGACGTGTCAGTAATTGAAAGTGTCTCATATGTTGAGCCACCATTCTCTACGTGTATCCATAGGGTTACCTGTGAATTGATACCAACAGAAGTTGCTGAACAATCGCCACCAGCCGTTGCATCCATTTGTATTGCATAAGCAATTCCTGGTTCAAGGTTATTTGTAAGTGCTGTTTCGTCAAACTCTGTTGCTGTTGTAAAATCATCAGAAACATACTGATAGGTATTGGTAGCATCATCCTCACATGTCATTTGATATTGAACAGTTGTTTCGTCTATAATGTTAGAACCTGGTGCTGTTTCAAAGTATACTAGGTAAGATGCTGTGTTGTCCCAAACGAATACTGAAGTGACCGTAATCTTTCCAGAAATTTCTTGTTGGGTTTCAGAACCTGTCTGCTGTGCATTCTGTTGTAATTTTTCACCGGTTTGGATGATTACAGCAGAAGCAACTGCTGCCACTAAGATTAGAGCAATGAATACAATCATTGCACCGATACCGATAGAACCTATTTCGTCATTTTTAATACTATTATTCTTCATGATAATCACCTCAAACTACGTTGTCTCCCTGTGTAATACTCTTGTAAAACAGTGTCTCATAAGTTGAGCCACCGCCATCAGCTGCAATTGTCATCTGATGCTCTTCATTAAGTGCAGGAGCACATGTGTCTTGAGCACCGCCACCTACAATTAAGTCGATCATGTATGTTTCACCAGGATCGAATTCTGCTACTACGGTTGCCCCATCCAGTTCGGTGGCTGCAGCCATATCGTNAGTCTTCANNGCAGGAGTTCCTGCTCCGTCATCACAAAGTACTGACCAGTGTACACCGTCAGCAGCAATTGGTTCAGAACCGGGTGCCAATTCAAAGACCATAGTGATCTCTTCTACACCAGCAGTCTGGTCTCCAACCCATACNGTGATTATCGAGATTTTACCCGAGATTTCTTGCTGTGTGTCAGACCCAGATTGTTGTGCATTCTGCTGTAATTTTTCACCCGTTTGGATGATTACAGCGGAAGCCACAGCGGCTACCAGAATCAGAGCGATGAAAACAATCATCGCACCGATGCCGATTGAACCCCAATCGTCATTCATTTCGTTTCGTTCATTTTTTCTATTCTGCATTTGTTTCACTCCTTTTTTTCGTATCTCTACATCCTCCCTGACCAGTGGCAAACCACAATGCAGGGTGGAAAATGATTAGGCGTCGGTTTCACCTCCGGCGCCCATGTCTATTACGAGTGGCATCTTCACCACTCCAATTTCATCTGGTGAGAGTTTCTCCACAAGTGGGAGAGCATCTGACCTATACCCTGGAGGCATCCAGGGTTGGAGAAGAATATCTCGAATTGTTTCCATACTTAGATTTTGAATACGCATTACGACACTGACTTGGCCAGCATTTACTTCGTATCCTGTTTGAATAGATAGTTTCCTAGACAGTGGTATTTCATCAAGACCAAATCTTAAACCTGGCTTGATTTCAAAACGAATTAGAACTACGTCACCTGGTCGAAGAATTGGCAAATCGATATTCGANGGTACACATTGCCAGCCAGAAGGTATAGGTGGTGCAAGGCGCATCTCTGGAATTGGACGAGTGCCATCATTACAGATTCTAACAATCATNACTCCAGTATCGCCACCTGCTGGCCACCTAGTATCCACTCCCATCCAAAAGTTACGGAATAGGAATGGATTGAGGGCTACTGCAGAATCAACTACAAGGTCGCCGATTAATTGCTCAACTTCATCAGCCGCATAGCCAACTTCACCAATTTCGGCAGCACCAGTAGCATTGCGCAGTCGGCGTAGAATGATTTCTAATTCCGCTTCTGTAAGGGTTTTTTCCTTTAGAAGACGGTGGAGCATCGCTATGTTACGACGAAGTTCTACAACATCTTCTTCGACCGTNNNGAGTGCTTTTTCAGCCCTNCTNACAGATCTNCGNGCNCTGAATAATTTATGTTGCTCAAGACTACTTCTTGCGTCAATGATATCGTATTCAGTGGCTGAAAGNGAAGTATCTCCTGCCGATACGCCGTAAACNATGTGCTCGAGTTCACGACTTGCGCGAATCAACCTGTCCGCACTCGTCTGTGANTCTCTTATCACTCTACGAGCATCTTCGAGGTCAGTAACTCCGACATCATCTCCATCAGGCATCTTCCTTCACCTCCTCTTCTGAATCAGTGGATTCGTCTGCCAACAAATCATCAATATCGATTTCAATAGACTCGGAAGCGCCCGAATCTTCGCCATCATTAGATTCCTCATCTAANAGNACTCCTACCTCNTCATCCCANTTNGCTACATCAGNNGATGANGCNTCNCCNGCNGCNGCNACGTTNGGNCGNGGNTGAGANATTATNGANGANAGGTCGAGTCCGTCNCTTGCTAATTCNGTTAGNANNCGNGCNGGGTCNCCNAGNTCTCGTTCAATGCGGCTAGCCTGAACTTCAACTTCAGTCAGCCTTCCATAAAGNGAGCCATACATTCNATTGGAGTTCCAAATTATGAAGATNACACCGCCGATTACCAATACCAAGTATCCAACTAGTGAAACCATGTTTGTAGAGTCTGGCTCCATTTGAGGAGGAAGTCCGAGAATTACTCCAATCATACCCAATACTGGCATTGCTAAGATGATGGATAATTGCCTCTTCGCATTAGATAACACATCAAAGTGGTCGCTGTACAATGTGCTGATGCCCTTACGTGCTCTCTGATAATCCTCATGGATTAATTGGAATTCCACAGAGGAGCGCCAAGTCATAAACCAAAGCCACAATGCTGCACCCAAAAGGACAACAGGGCCCCACCAAACTAAATCTAAGAGGTGGAACGAGAATCCAAGGGCAAGAACTCCTGAGTAGATTGCTGCAAGTCGGAACTTGTCGTTTTGNCCCACTAGTCTGAGTAATCCAATCGACGCACCNATTAGTGCTAGTGTTGCTATGAACGAAAATCCGATACTAGGTGACCAAGATTCTACTTGGCCTGACAATGAGTAGGTCTTTGAAGCGAGTTGCTGATTGGATGTTGATCTTGAGTTTAATTCTACTATACAACTGACATCACTTGATTGGACCCACCAATCAAGATGATCGGATTCTACTTCCCATGTTAGTGGGTATTCTNCCCCTGGCTGTAATACGAACTTGGTGATTACCGGGTCATTAACCTCGATACCAACGCAGGTTAGCTCTGCAGTCACCCACAATGCGATCGATGTACCATCGTTCCTAAGATTGGCAGTTACATCCGAAATTTGACCTTCTTCCAAACTATCTCCTGAGAATGATAGATCATCGATTACAGGTATTGCTTTTGCAGCAAAGTAGAACGCAAATGTAGCCTCAGTNTATTCNGTAAAGCCAGCATTGTCGTCAGGATGGTAAAGTCTGAATGTCAGATTATAGCCATCATTCTTCAATATGTAAGGGCGGTCTGGAGTATCAATTACAATTTGTAATGGGTCAATAGTNTCCCATGCAGCCCTTGGTGGNAATGTAATAACCGAATGTGTGCCATCATCACAATTATTNCCTAGGTCAAGAGCCTTGGTTGACCCATCTACANCGATGCCGAAACTCCAAGGGTAATTAGATTCGTCAACACCTTCAATTGCGGTTAAGTTAACTCTACGTTCTGCNTTACAGAGTTCAATCAAGTAAGATACTTCAGGCGGATCTGAACCCTCTGGGATGTGAGACCAAGTAATACTACGTGTGAGGTTTACACTATCTTCAGNAGGCTCTAATTGGAAATCTTGGTAAGAGAATAACCTAGACATCTTCAATTCGGTCTCCTGTATTGCAGAACCGGTNACATCAATGTCGCTTGGAGACATAGTCAGTCTNAGTAATGCCTCTAAGTAGAGGTCCGGTTCGAACTCTTTGGCTTCAACTGTGAAATCCAATTGAACGGATTTGCCGACAGGAAGAAGTAGAATATTAGGTGCTGAAGATTCGATTTCCCAAGAAACTGAATTAATTTCAAGACCTGGTTGTAATATGTCATACTGTAAATCTACGTTGACATCTTTATTTCCAACATTTGTNACATTTACACTCCAATCTCTTGAAGCATAGCGGTAGTAAAACATCTCTTCAGGCCAATCCTCAACTTCGACCACGAATATAGGGGACACCTGAAGTACAATGGTACGTGATGCTAGGAAGTCACCATTGGCTGAGTGATAGAGTGATATTGTCACATTGTATGTGTCGCCATTCGACATCGCAAATTCCCCACCTAAAGCAGGAATCGCTACCGTTAGGTCATTGTCGAGTGTGCTATTTATTGGCAACACAATTTGGTCTTGCTCCCAACTTGCACTCCAATTTCCTTCAACCACAGCAACTACATCAAGAGATTCTTCCAAATTACCAGTATTACCAAAGGTAACATCGATGGTTTCATTCACACCTGGTGTAACCTCGATTAAATCTTGAACATTAATCGCAAGATGGTGGTCTGCAGAAATGTTTGCATTAACGGTAGCAGAGAGATTCATGCCGTTCGATGCCGCAACCCAAATAGTAACCATATGGAATTCATCAGCGCTAGCTTCAGAATCTGGTATCAATCGGATCTTAATCGATTTGTTATAACCGGGACCGACAATCAGTTCAGAAGAGGATTCAATGTTGAAATTCACATCATTCTGTAAACTATCATCCATCCAGATGTTGAAAGTAGTTGCAATATTTCCAGTATTGTTGACATAAATGTAAGTCAGACGCTCCTCTTGAGGGGAGAGAGTGATTGTTTCATTGGTTGAAGGTAACAATTCGAAGTTGATAGATTCCTCAACTCTAATTTGTAAGATGTACCGGTTCAATACATCCCCTGTATCCCTATCTTCGACAATCAAAGTTACCGGCTGAAGTGTATCGGCACCCGCTTGAGGGTCAGTTGTGACATCCAAAGTCACTTGAGAAATGTGGTTTGTAGTCAATAAGGGATGGTCCGACATCGATGGTGGAAGGTTTTCCACTATCGAAGGGTTTTGCTGATTGGAAGTTGCTAGAGTCACAGACCAGAGAGGAGGGAGGTCATCTTCTATTTCCAAACGGTATGATGACAGGTCGTTACCCGTATTTGAGAAATTAAGCGAATGAGTTGTTGTATTCCCAACGTCTGCAGAAATTATGTTACCTGCAGTGGATTGATTCGTTATCGAGAACGTTCCGTTGGTAATACTAGGAACTGTGATTACGATATTTCTAGTAACGCTACTATTTTTGACCCCACTATCAATTTGAGTCTGAGACAATACAGGGTAAGCTGTAACTGGGATAATCAATTCTCCAGCCATAGGTAATTCATCACTAGGCCCGTCTATGGCGAGCCATGATTGGAACACTTCATCCATTTGTAAATTACTAACCGAAGAAGGGGTTACTGAAGTCAACCATCTAGCGGGCTCATTTAGTCCACCTGCATTTAGAGGAGTAAATACAGGAGTTGAAACTGAAATCTCTGCATCCACGCCACTAGAAATCGAACTACCTAGATTATGTCGGACTTCAACTGATAACGACAGTATTCTATCGATGCCGCCCGAAGCGTTTGCATCAAGAATTTCCTCTTCAGTTAGTACGATATCTTCTGTTTCAGGCCCAGGGTCAACTGTGATGATTGCCTCTACCACCAACTGTGTTGAGTTGAAGGACGGCATTCCACCGCTAACTGGAGTTGCCGATAGCCATGTAGACAAAGTGTCACCAGCAGCATTTCTTTCACTAATTAAAAGCGGAGATGAGATTGGAGCAGGTGTGACAAAAACAGTTACTGTTCTTGACTCTCCAACTGGTATAACAGCGGTTTCATCTGTAGAAACTTGCCATTGCCAGTTATCTGCAGGCATTGTAAGGCCTGCTGCGATCTTGAATGCTGAAGGCATTGTACCGTCGTTCTGAATGTCGTAACTGACGGATGTAGTATTAGCCGGAGTGACATTCACCGGGGCGGAAACCTTCGCGATTACTTGGGCCTGATATGTGTCGCCCACTAGAACATGGCCAACAGTGCTTATTGTGTAAGGGTCTGAAGATGTACTAGACAAATTGAGATATACATTTTCGAGAGTGGGCTTAGCTGCATTAGAAGGGACATCTACTGAAATAACCAAACTTGTGGATTGGCCTGCCGGAATCACTAGTGGATTATTTCCGGAGTAAGTATGCCACCCTTGGTCTGAGCCGTGCTGAACTGTCAATGAATCAGTACTGCCCAAATTATTGATTAGCCAAGTTAGTGAAGTTGTAGCACCAGGTTCTGTAGAACGGTCGATAGGCTCAGAAACTGAAATGATGAAATTAGAGAATGTCACCGTCTCGACGCTAGTAATCACTGTGTTTGTCCAACCGGTTCCGTTGAAAATAACCCTAGCCGAAAGGGTCCAGGTCCCTGTGATTAAGGCAGCATCAAAGGTTGCAGACAATGCCTCACCAGTAGAAAGAGTTGCTAGACTACCCGGGTCCAGAATCTCTGT
>PAEE01000045.1 GCA_002701145.1 Methanobacteriota archaeon | reverse complement strand
GGTTGCATATGCTTTCACACTGCTTAGTGCCCTTTGTATGGCCTCTGCAATTCCCTTTACAGATCAACCATATCCATTGATTGGAATATGGTCGATTGCAGCTATTCTGATGTATACTTATGATGCCGGGCCACAAACTAAGAGACTTGGTTTGACGGGGAATGTGTCAATATCTCTAATGGTTGGTGCAGTGATAGTTTACGGTGCATCTGCTGTTTCCTTGGCTTCAACTCCAATCGTACTGTTTGCGGCTGGGGTCGCTTTCTTTGCTAACCTTGCAAGAGAGATAATCAAAGATTGTGAAGATATGGAGTCTGATGAAGGTAGGAATACTCTACCTATGAGAATTGGATTGATGAATGCCAGGGCTGTAGCGTATGTCTTCATTCTAGCATCGATGGTAACTCTTGGCTTAGCACACTTGTATGGTCCTTTTGAATATCACCAAATTGTATTTCATGCACCGGCAATATTCATTCTATTCTCATTGAATGGACCATTATTCAGAGGCGAAGACCACAGTGCACAACAAAGTGTGCGAATAGGTATGCTTCTTGGTTTAGTCGCTTTCGCAGTACAAGTAAGCGTCCTCTGACTTAGAAGCCGACGCCCATCATTTCGCCCATGGCTCCCCATGCAGCATTGTCTACTAAGTATGCGAGAAGACTCATCTGTGCCCACATTCTGTTTTCTGCTTGGTCGAAAACAATACTGTTGGCGTGGTCCATTACTGCATCAGTAACCTCATCACCACGGTGAGCTGGTAAACAGTGCATGAATGCCCAGTTATCATTTGCTCCTGAAACTAAATCCATGTTGACTTGGAATCCATCAAATGCCGCTAACTTGTCCTTCATGTCTTCCTCTCCCATTGAAATGAATACATCTGTGTAGATTACGTTTGTATCCTTTACTGCTTCTTTTGGATCGTTGGTACCAACCATTTCTGAGCCATTCTCCTTGGCAAAGTCTTCAGCTCTTGCAACAATTCCTTTATCCGGCTCGAATCCCTTAGGGAAAGCATAGTGGAAATCAATACCCAACATTCCACAGGCTAGCATTAGGTCATGCAAGACATTGTTACCGTCTCCAACCCATGAAACCTTGAGTCCATTACGGTCACTGAAGTGCTCTAGTACTGTCATTAAGTCTGCAGCCGCTTGGCAAGGATGATGCTTGTCAGATAGTGCGTTTAGAACTGGTACGCTTGAGTTAGCAGCCAATTCTGCAACGTCGGCATGTGCGAAACATCGGTAAGTAATAGCACCCAAAAACCTAGAGAGCACGTTTGCTGTGTCTGCAACGGTTTCAGATTTACCAAGTTGAATGTCATTTTTCAGTAATGTCAAAGGGTATCCACCCAGTCTGTTTATTCCAACTTCGAAAGAGACACGAGTTCTCGTACTTGGTTTCTCATAGATACTTCCAACAGCCATATCCGCTAGTGGGAAAAAGTTCAGAGCTATTTCATCTCCTGATTTCCACATTTTCTTGAACTCAATAGCCCAATTTAGGATGTCTTCAAAATCTTCTGCTACGTCATCAATAGCCAATAGATGGTCAGCCATGCCTACTGCCCTTAGAGGACGGTTGAAAGACACATCGGTCAAAAATCAGTTCTTTTCGTGTTCGATATCTGACGCAAATCCGTCTCTTGCATCGCTCATACCACCGAATAACGCTTGTGCGAATGTCAGTACGTCAGCCATTCCGTCTTCGGTTTCGCTAGAGAGAGGAGTTAGTCCAGGTGATTGTGAGAACTGTTGCATCATTCTAAGTTGATTGATAGCGAATTCAGTTCTTTGTCCGCCAGCCTCGTCATACAATGCTAATTCTAGGATTTCAAGTCTTTCAGACCATTCTAGAATCTTCTCAAGTTCTTCTTCTTCAAGAAGATCTGACTTTGAAAGGAAGTTCTTGGTTGGCAACCCTAGTCTAAATTCAACGATACTGGATAATAGCATCTGAGATACGAATCCAGATGGGCTTCTTGAAAGCATTGGGTCGAATAAGTAAATGATTGCAGCTTGGTCTTGACCCAAAACCTCGATTAAGTGAGAAGATGCCTCACGGAATGCGAATAACTCAACCTGACCTGGAGTATCAACGATAATCAATTCTCCAGAGAGTGCATGTAATTCATCAGCAACATCAAGAGCTTGTGCTGCTACTAAATCTGCGGCTAGAATCTGTGCACCGTTTGGTCCTAGATCGTACTCGTTCATGACTTCAGTAAGAGAAATAATATCTCTTACGTCAAACTCAGCATCATAGTGTACTCTTTCAGCACCAGGGTCGAGATTTACTGCTATTGCTTCAGTCTCTAAAAATCGGCTCCATCTCTGAAAAGAGGTGACAAGTGAAGACTTGCCTGCACCAGCGGTTCCAACGACAAATATTACAGGAGGCGACGAAGTATCTAATCCGACCATATTTTGTGGGCTCAGTCCTCCCTTCATCAACCTACCGTTTGCTAAACATTGACTATTCCACCTATGATAATGTCCGCACAATGGTTATACGCTAAGCAATGATGGAGAGATTGCCGCCATGCGGCATATGAAGGAGGTCTAATTATGAGCGACGAAAACCCAAATGAACCACCAATGCCACCCGGAATGCCACCTGCACCTCCTGGAATGCCTCCAGCACCACCTGGAATGCCACCTGCTCCACCGGGTATGCCGCCAGCCCCACCGGGTATGCCAGCTCCTCCTCCTGAAATGCCACCTGCACCTCCTGGTATGCCTCCTGCACCTCCAGGTCTACCTTCAATGGAAGCACCTCCTGCTCCACCGGGTATGCCTGCACCTCCTGCAGAGATGCCACCTGCACCGCCAGGTATGCCTCCGGCACCTCCTGGTATGCCAGCACCTCCTCCAGAGATGCCACCGGCTCCACCAGAGATGCCTCCGGCTCCACCAGAGATGCCACCAGCACCGCCAGGTATGCCTCCGGCACCTCCTGGTATGCCAGCACCTCCTCCAGAGATGCCTCCGGCTCCACCAGAGATGCCACCGGCTCCTCCTGGTATGCCTGCAGCTCCACCTGGAATGCCAGCACCTCCTCCAGAGATGCCACCTGCACCTCCTGAGATGCCACCGGCTCCACCAGAGATGCCTCCAATGGAAGCACCACCTGCACCGCCTGTTGAGGCAGATGCACTCCTCGCACCTCCAGAACCGGCATTTGATCCTTTGATGGCTCCTCCAGCTCCGCCGGCAGACCCTCTAATGGCTCCACCAGCAGCAGACCCTCTAATGGCTCCACCAGCAGATTTGCTAGCACCTGTTAGTGAAGTAGCAGTGGAAGAATCAGATATTCCTGCTGTTAACCCACTTGACCCAATCAACCCAGTTGGCGAGGATTTCGTCGCTGCAGGGGCAAAGATTCGTCGCTCATCTGAAGTTGATGATGTACCTGGTGACAAGTTGGAAGGAACATTGCATGAGAAGGAAGTATCAACTCTTAATTCCGACGGAGAAATTGTAAAGCAAGATGTCAAGGGAGTTCTAACTGTAAGAAATCCTTCTGAATCAGATAGGATTTATGATATCGATGTAATGTTGAATAACACCCTAAATACAGACTTAGCAGGTGACCATGTACAAGTTGATGAACTTGAATCTCGTAAGGAATTCTCTACCAAATACAAGGTTAAGAATAGTCGAATGCTAATTCTCAGTGAAAGATTAGACACCAATCCTGCACGAGACCAAGCACGCTCATTGTCTGTCGCTAAAGGCGGCGAAGGCGGTCCATTGGATATGGAACTCGAAGTTCAGAATGTTTCAGGAGTATCTCTAAACAATGTTACAGTAACTAGAGATATACCATCTCAACTAAACATGGTTGTTACCGGTGGAGCTGAAATTGAAGATGGTGAACTTACTTGGGATGTAGGACACCTAACTGCCGGAGAATCCAAGACTCTATCCTTGTCAGGCACCATACATATTGATGGAATTAAGCCAGTAAAGGCTGGTGTTGCTAAGGCAACTTACAACGCAGATGCGACATTGTCTACTCTGTCATTCAGAGAACTAGATGCTTTCTGTCGAGGTTTCGCTTACATCAACTCTGTAGAGTCTGAGAGACCAGATAATTGGGAATGTAAGACAATATTCGAAAACCGTTCATCATTCACAGTCGATCTTGTGAAATTGCAAGTTAGAATGAAAGGAGAAGACGGTCTATTATTCGATGTAAACGATGTTTCAGAGGATGTACTTCCAGAAGGACGTTGGGAATCCGACACCGTTACTGTTGAAAGTAATGGTAAGCCAGATTTCACATGGGACTTAGGATACACAGTTCTACCTCGTGCAACACATACCACAGAAGGTAAGATTGAGTTGCAACCATCAACCTTTGAAGTATTGGATGCCAGCATGGAGAAATCATACAGCAGGAATGTTCTTCCATCCTATAGAAGGAATGACTTATCTGCAACAATTACAATCAAGAATGAAGGTTCATCTGCAATTAACAGGTTCTATCTTACAGATGATATACCTGGATTGTTTGAAGCTCCAGCCATTGAGGACATCTCAGTCAAGGTGGGTAATAGCGATTTGACTGAAGACCAATTCAAGGCTGAAATTTCACAAGGTGTAACTATCGAGAAGGAAATGAAGAGCCCAGATGGTCCTGGACACACTATGGTAATGAAGATAGGAACAGGTAAGCCAATTGGTTTAGCACCTGGAAAGAGTATTGTAATCACTTACCCACTAGTCGCTCCAGACCCAAGTCCAGGTAATGAGGCAATAGCCGGTCCTGCTCGCTGTGAATTTAGCGCAGAGCAGTATGGCCCACCTTGTGACAGGGAAGTCAATGAAGTTCCAATTATACGTGTAAGGCACAATCGCCGAAACTTCTCTGCAGGTAAGTCTGTAATGCCTATGGGCGGTAAGGGTCGATATGAAGTATTGATCTTATTCGAGAACAATGGAGACACTGCTCTACAAGACGTTTGCATCAACGATATTCTCCCATCAAACTTTGATTTGAAGGATTGGTCGGTACGTGGTGCTGGTGGAAACAAGAGAGACGATGTCACAATCGAGACTACTGATTCTGAATTAGGTAGCACAAATGTTTGGTCAATTCCTGTAGTAGACAAGGGAGAGCGCCTCGAAGTTTCCTTCGAGATTAAGGGCGATGGCGAAGTCGATGCTGAAGTTCTAAATCAGTTCCATGGTGTGACATTCGGAGACGAATTGGATGAAGATATGCCGCCAACTCCTACAGCTGAAACTCCAGACGAATCAGATGAAGGCTCGGATGATGAACCTGGTGCTGGATACAAGTGGAGAGAAGATGTTCTGCTAAGAGTAATGGCTTCACATGGTATTGAAGAATCCCTACGTGATGATTTCGTAAGGCACGCTGTCGGCTTCGACAATGATGACAATATGTATCTTAAGAAGGTCGAAATCGAAAATGCTGCTGAAGCATGGGTTGCTAACGATTCACCTGCTGAAGAAACTGCAGAAGAAGAAGCACCTGCTGAAGAAGCGCCTACTGAAGAAGCACCTGCTGAAGAAGTTGCAGAAGAAGAAGCACCTGCTGAAGAAGTTGCAGAAGAAGAAGCACCTGCTGAAGAAGCATCAGAAAAGGACTGTCCTATCTGTGGTGCAACCAATTCAGCTGACGCTACTACTTGCGAATCTTGTGGATTTGCATACTGATTAGAGCGGATATTCCCAGCGAGGCCAAGTGTAGTCTCGGGTATCGTCTGAGACGATCACTATTACTACTCTAGGAAATGTTCGAAGTGTATCCTCTAGTCCCGGAACTGCAGGTGGTATAACACCAACACGCATGTCAACGGCCAACCAAGCATCCGGATATTGTCGTAGCCAAGCATCGACTTCAGCCATGATTCCTTCTGGTGGAACTCCTGGCCTGACACTAGCAAGATAGCCCCAGTCTCCGGGAACAGCTCTCTCTGAATCTGAAAACAAGAAGATTCTATTCTTCGACTCCATCTTCTCGATAAAGGATAGAGCGTTTGCTTCAGTAACTACGCAAGGAGAGCCTCGCATTGGCATTGGTTGCGTGTGTTGCCAAGTCTTCCCGTCGTCGTCCATGAGATTAGCGTGTAGGGCTTGCATGTTTGAGACCTTCGCCCAGTTGTCCAAATGCGTGGCAACGTTCAAGCGATGGGTTATGCCCCCTTGGGGCATGAGCGGACAGTCTGCACCTCCACCAACCCCGCCGGGTGGTTCAATGATGTTCATGCTATTGTTCATGGTAGTAATGACATTCATGCTGATGTCAAGTGACATAAGAACAAGCATGGGTGANTATGCAGACCCNTTCCTATCNTCATGGTTACCGAATGAACATTGGTTCGTAATCACAGTACTAATTCTTGGTTCAATATCGATGTTTGTGAACACTGCATTACGAAATGTCTTCATGGACCCAATCTCCCAAGCACACATTGCACACCGCCAAGGACAAGTCCGCAAGATGATGAATGAAGCAAGAGTCGGAAGAGATCCTATTCTGATGGACAAGGCCCAAACGCTACAACAGCACATGATGCCGGAACAGATGAGTGTTCAGATGGGGGCTATGAAGCCAATGATGTTCACTATGGTTTTCATTATCGCTATTTTTGCCTGGATGGGTAACACTGTAGAGGTGTTCCGTGTGAACTACGTCTCATTACCATGGTCTGCAGAATGGAACTTGATGACTGACAAATTCCTATTCTTCCCAGCATGGATTGCNGTCTACATTTGCATGTCTGCACCTTTGGGCAGAGTTGTTGACCGCCACATAAAATTGATACGATATCGAACTCANCCAATAGTAGCNGAAGGTCAGCGTCTAAAAGAGCCTCTATTGCACTTAGTNAGTGCTCCTAAGGGNCAGAAGAATGCTCAAGCATCATCCCGNCGTCGACGCTCTGAGCAAAGACGCAATGGACCAAGAAAGAANGNAGCANCNGNAGTATCNGATACNGAATCTAAAACTAAAACCAAGGGNACTAANTCTNCTGCNTGNCCTCAGTGTGGTAGCACAATGATTGAACGTGATGGTCCTAATACCAATGTGTGCAAGATATGTCGNCATGAATGGCGGTGAGACATTGGTTAAAATTACAATTTCAGGNCATCCNGGAAGNGGNACCAGCACTCTCGTCGACGCTATTTGTGAAATCAAGAGTTGGTCATCTCTCAANGGTGGNGAAATTTTCCGTATGGANGCAAAGAATCGTGGNCTTTCANTNAGTGAATTTGGNGACTTGTGCGCTAATGANTTTTCAGTGGATAAATCNCTTGATGAGATNCTAAAGTCAAACATGACTGATNTGAANGGTCCCGATGTAATGGAAAGTCGCCTTAGTGGCTGGTGGGCTCACTTATTGGAATTNGANTGTGTTCGTATTTGGATTGATGTTAATGAAACTGTTAGAGCNANCAGAGTCGTAGATAGAGAAGNCATTAGTTTCGAATCTGCTCTATNAGAAAATAGCANAAGAACTGCTAAAGATTTGGCAAGATATGAAGAAATGTACGGATTAAATCCAGAGGATAGCACCCCATACACTCATGTCATAGATGCTTCAGGACTAACTAAGGAAGAGGTAATCGCCTCGACTTTGAAAATTTTGGAGGAAGTTCAATGATAGTACTTGATGCCGAAGCAGTGACCTCTCCAGACCATGGTGTTTCTCCTGAAGACAGGACCATAGACCAATTATTTGACTCGGGATTTATTTTGCTTGACAAAGCACCTGGCCCTTCATCACACCAAGTTAGCGCTTGGGCTAGAGACATGATTGGCTTGGAGAAATTGGGTCATGGAGGAACTCTCGACCCGTTTGCAACTGGACTACTACCGCTTCTTTCTGGAAAGGCTATGCGCTTAACTGGTAGAATATTGACTCATGACAAGTCGTATCTTGCTATTCTAAAGATAGGCCGTGAAGTTGAGAAAACTGAGTTAGAAGAAAATATGGCTAAACTTACTGGTAAGGTCTACAATGTCCCACCGGAGATATCTGCTGTAAGAGTCCAAGTTAGAACACGCAAGATTTCCCGTTTTGAGATACTTGATTTCGATGGAACAACTGCTCTTACACACATTGAATGTGAAGCTGGGACTTATGTCCGNACTATGGCTAGAGATTTGGGGCTTTTACTCGATTCACCAGTTGAACTCAAAGAGTTACGACGTCCTTCATCAGGCGAATTCTCTCTAAAGCAAGCGGTCACAATGCAACAATTAGCGGATGCATACTGGTTGTGGAAAGAGAAAGACGACTCAAGCGCTATTCAGCGTATTTTACATCCAGTTGAAGATATGCTAGGCGGTGTACCTAGGATTGTGATCAAAGATGGTGCAGCAGCTGCCTTATCTCACGGTGCTCCTCTTCTTAGGCCAGGAGTAGTTAGCATTCCTGAAGACTTAGGAGTTGGAAGTGAAGTCCTTTTGGTTACGATTAAGGGAGAAGCAGTTGCTCTCGCTACCTTGGTTCAACCTAGCAAAGTAATTCCTGAAATGACTCAGGGAGAAGTGGCGAAGCCCAACTGTGTTCTGATGAAGGAGGATACATATCCTCGTAGTTGGAAGAAAGCGTAATCACGCTTCGACGTACTCTTCATAGACCCATTCATCTGTTTCAATTCTAATTTTCAATTCACTCATGTGTTCCACACTCAACTTCGTCACCAGTTGGTGAAGAGCCCCCACAGCCCATACGAAGTAACCAATTCTGAGTACATNAGCATATGAAGATTCACCCACATTTTGTGGTTATCCGTCAAACGGAGCGTTTTTTGAACCCTTATTCGATCTTCTTTATTTTGGCCGGTGCCAAGAGTCCAAATACAGCCAAAAGTAGCAAAAGTGCACCTGCTGCTGCAATGTAAATTGTGCCTTGGCCTATTTCGAAACTATCATCCTCATCAGCGCTGGTAGTATCTTCAACAGCTTCGCCTATTGAGATGACTTTAGATTCNAGGTTGTTAGTTTCATCAACTTCATCTACANTTGTTCCCCTGTCAACCTCAACATCGATAATTACACTTGAATCATCNTCNGGAGCTTGCATGTCNCATGTCACTGAACCTAATTGTCCNGGNGCNAGNACTTGAATCACTCCTGAACCAAANGACTGGCCGTCAGCGGAGCATCTAACTCCAACCATNGTTGCAGTNACCTGTCCTGAATTACGAACGAATGCCTTTACTTCAAACAAATCACCTGCTCGAATGTCATCATCGATTCGAATTTCTTCGACAAACAATTCTGCAAGTGCCCTGACTTCTAAGTCAAGAATTCTCTCTACACAATCATTCTCATCNCATGCTGTGATAAGTACTGATGTAAATCCAGGAGTAGGTGCATCGATTACAATCTCTCTTGTTGACATATCTACTGTTGCCCAAGACCGGTTTGTGGTGACNGTCAAATCTTCAGCGAATGTATCAGAATCAGTTAATGTAAACTCNACTGTGTGAACATATCCATGCTCGACCGGAACCACTGCAGGGAATTCTGCAAGAANCGGCTTGTCATCGACATTTGCNACATTGATTGTAGATACTTCTCTCCAGTAATTACCTGCAGAATCGGTCACTGTAGTGGTAATTTGCGCAGTTCCTGATGCTTCAGGNACTAGTTTGATTCTAATTTGTCCTTCTGTCAAATCTACTTCAACAACGTCNGTATTTGAGTTTTGGAANTGAACNGTCAAATCTTCNGTATCTGTTCTGTCATCACTACATCGTGATAGAAGTGGNANAATTATGCCTCCNCCATCTTCCACAAGGTCTTGTGATCCAATNACTGCACATGTTGGGTCTTCATCATATTCAATCGAATAGGCGCCNATTACTTCGAGGTTGTTTATNACGAGGTTCANNGATGCAGGTGCNCCATCATTACCCCAATTNTACCANGATTTCACAGTNATNTCTAANTCACTATCTGAACTGTCCATGACGTGTCCAATCGGTAACTGTAAGTCGAAAACTCCTAAATTAGTTCCATTGTTATTGGAGACAGTTTCCCCGTTCACCACAATGGTCCATCGTGTGGCGCTAGGCACCATTGCACTAACATCGCCGACAATGCTTCCTTGCACTCTCAGGTGTGGGTCGTTTATGTCAACCCATGCCTTGGTCAGGCAAGTATCAGTAATCGTGAACCTCAATTGTAAATCAGAAGATACGGAAGGAATCAGCCCCTCTCCAATCGATACCCACGCACCTTGATTGTCGACATACTCTATTGTTACACTTCCATTTTCATCATTGTGCTCTGTATGTATTCTTCCCCATGACTGGCCAGCAGGTTTTTCTAAAACTTCTGTAGTCCAAGTGCCACTGTCTGAGTTAAGGCCACAAGGGGCAGTTGATACAGATGTTAATTGTCCAGTAGTAATGTCTAAATCAATAATTGGCCATTCTGTAAACTGGTTTATAGATGTGGAGGTTACTCTCTCAGCTCCGTACCAAGGTGTTCTCATAGTGATTTCTAAAGCAACAGCATCGACCTGAAGTTCAGAATCATCCGTTCCGCCATTCGATACATAATCGAGATTGATCTCTAAGTTTGCAAGGTCTTGCCAAGTCCAGTTGTTGGGGCTCGTTATTGGAGTAGACCAGCCATTTGTCATGTAGTATAATGGAGATTGAGTATTACTCCAGGTCTTAACCAAGTCATGAATCCCGTTGTTCACTACTGAAAACCTTGCTTTGTCCTGCTGTAATGGATTTGGTATGTCAAAGTGAACAACCAGTTCCACATTCTCTATATTATTTTCAGATAGTCCAGATACATCGAAACCACCCACTGTAATGTCTGGTCCTGTAGACCAACTGTAGGCGCCATCAGGGCTTCCGATTGAGGCATTCGAATTTGTAGAGGTGGTACTAGCCCAGATCCTCTGTTGGTCGAGATGCTCAGGCAGGTTTATTCCCATTGTCATTCGATTATCAGCTACCATTCCGTGAACATACTGACCGTCTTCCATTCTGTCTTCTGCTGTGAATGCAAGATGACGTTTGAAGTCCCATTCAGATTCATTCTCCATGTCTCCCTGAGGGAACATGTCAATAGTTTGAGTTGAGTGAACACTGCGTGCTTCAGCCAAAGTAATCGGCATGGCTAGTAAAAAAATAACAAGCACGGCAAATCGGCGCATATCCCCCCCTAGTTGCAATCTAACTTCAATGGAGCGGTGTTAGAAGTCATGATTCCTAACGGAATGAGATAAATACGGCTTGGCGGTGGACCAAAACAACCGATGGCTGTGATGGTGTAGCGGTTAGCACGGTAGGTTGTGGTCCTGCCAGCCCGGGTTCAAGTCCCGGTCACGGCCCCATTTCNATAAAATGGAGAGTTTTTTTTATTTGAGAAACAGGCTCCTGAGTGTATAATTGACGCCGAAAGTTCATAACTGCGTCAGAGTCCCTGATAACTGGATGGGATGCGTATGGTAGAGCGAGAGCAGGTTGACTTAACTAAGAATTTTTTAGTTTCANTAATGGAAGAACAGTTGGAAATACAGCAACATGTGAATGTTGAAATTACTAATCAGCCAATCGTTCACAACGGTGATACCCTGAGGCATATGGCTTCAAGAATTGTTGAAGAGGCCACAGTTGTTACTTCTCGCGGCATCGCAGAAGACGTACTTTCCCGTGCNGGAATTGACAGTCACCTTCCAGCCGAACCCGAAATCAAATCCGGCCATCTCAAGCATGTTGGTAAGCGAGCCAAGAAAATAGCCAAAAATGAGAGGAAAGTAAAGACTCGAAGGGCTGTACGTCGTGCAAAGTCACGACCTGCAATGGGGCANGAAAACCGTCCTAGAAAGCGTGCAAGAAAAATCACACTTTGATACGAACACAAAAAAGCAGAATCTCCCCCGGTCTGAATTGGGGATAGTCATGGACATCGCAAATCCTAGTGAAGAGCATCAGATGTTAAGAGACATGGTTCGTGATTTCGTAAAGGAACACGTAGAGCCGCAAGCTCTCGAATTCGACCGTGATGAGAAGTTCAATCTCGAACTACTAAGATCGCTTGGAGAACTTGGATTGTTAGGGATAACTGCTAGCGAAGAATTTGGCGGAGCCGGTTTGGATGCAGTAGCGACCGTGATCGTCCATGAGGAGTTGTCTGCTAGTGACCCAGGTTTTGCTTTAGCCTACTTGGCACATGCAATGTTATTCGTAAATAATCTTGAATTCAATGGTAATGATTCTCAGCGTTCCCGTATTCTTCCAAAGGTTTGCTCTGGAGAATGGATTGGAGCAATGGCAATGAGTGAGCCTGATGCGGGTACAGATGTTATGGGACTTTCAACTACTGCAGAGCAGAGAGATGATGGTTCATGGGTTATCAATGGTCGAAAGATGTGGATTACCAATGGTTGTCTGGATGATGATGGAACTCCTGCTGACGTAGTATGGGTTTACGCAAGAACTGGCGTCAATGAAAATGGCAAAGCACAATTGTCGACTTTCCTNGTTGAGAATGGAATGCCTGGTTACAGTGTGGGTCAGAAGATTATCGATAAGACTGGAATGCGTGCATCGAATACAGCAGAACTAGTCTTTGAGGATTGTATTGTTCCTGCTGAAAGTTTAGTTGGAGANGTAGGAGATTCCATGATACACATGATGCGCAATCTTGAGATTGAGCGTCTTACTTTAGCAGCAATGTCTCTTGGAATAGCAAGGCGCTCACTAGATGAAATGAATCGATACGCAACAGATAGAGTCGCATTCGGAAGTAAAATTCGTGACTTTGGACAGATGCAGCGATACATCGGNGAATCTTGGGCNAAGTATCGTGCCATGCGTGCTTACATTTATGATACNGCCAATAATATGGGTCTTGGAAATGCTGGTCAAAGATTAGATTCAGATGGTGTCAAACTATTCGCAACAACAGCTGCAAAAGAAATCGCAGATGCAGCCATTCAGGTAATGGGTGGTTACGGCTATGTCGCAGAGTATGTAGTAGAGAGNCTATGGAGAGATTCNAAACTTCTTGAAATCGGTGGAGGGACAATCGAATCCCATCAAAAGAACATCACTAGNGACCTTTCTAAATCTCCTGAAGTAATCAACGATTGAGTCATTANACTCACTCCGCTTCNAGATTAACTTGCTNTAATGCGATTGCTTTNGTTCAAAGTGACCCATGCTGTTTAAGNCCAGAAGGAAAAACGTGTAATGTTGTGACTGCCAATAGTCATTTATTGGTCAACAANAATTGAGGAATNAGAATGAACAATTTTGAATCGCTTGGTCTTTCCAAGAAGCTACTCCAAGCGGTGGAGTCGGAAGGATATACAACTCCCACTCCAGTTCAGGAACAATCTATTCCGCCATTGCTTGCAGGTAGAGATGTTCTAGGGGTTGCGCAAACAGGAACTGGTAAAACAGCGGCTTTTGCATTACCTGTTCTTCAGGTAATGAGTCGTTCTATTCCTCAGGGTAAAAGGTACATTCGTGCTCTAATTCTCTCTCCTACTCGTGAATTAGCAGCCCAAATTGGAGAGAGGTTCTCCGCATATAGTGAAAATCTCAACTTAAATCACAAAGTAATCTTTGGAGGAGTAAATCAGAATCCACAGGTACGTGCTTTACAGAAAGGTCTTGACATTCTTGTTGCAACACCGGGACGCTTACTCGATCTAATTGGACAGAGGCATATCGACCTCTCTAGGGTTGAGTTTTTCGTTTTAGATGAAGCAGACAGAATGCTGGATATGGGATTCATCAGGGACATAAACAAGGTCCTGAAACTACTCCCAAAGAGGCGACAAAATCTGTTGTTTAGTGCTACTATGCCAAGCTCAATTGCTGATTTAGCAGGTTCATTTCTCAATAACGCTGTAATGATTGATGTCAGTCCGAAAGAGATTACAGTCGACCGTATTGAACAGAAAATTATGTTTGTTCGCAAAGCTGACAAACGACGATTATTGGTCCAAATAATAAAGTCTCAGAAAGTAAAGTGTGGAATTGTGTTCACTAGAACTAAGCACGGAGCGAATCGATTGGTCAAACAATTAGATCAAAGTGGTATCAGCGCTGCAGCAATCCATGGTAACAAAAGTCAAGGTGCAAGAACAAAAGCATTGGCTGGGTTCAAAGCCGGTCGTATTCCAATATTAGTTGCTACAGACATAGCAAGTCGAGGCATTGATGTTGATGGTATCACTCACGTTTTCAATTATGATTTACCTAATGAGCCGGAAAGTTATGTTCATCGAATAGGCCGTACTGCAAGAGCGGGTCGTTCAGGTATTGCTTACGGTTTCTGTGATAATTCTGAATCTGGTTATTTAGTTGGAATTCAACAACTGATCGAGGCTGAAATTACTGTGGATGATTCTCATGACTTCCATTTCCCCGGTGCGATTCCTAAGCCTGGTCAAAGGCCGGGTAAGATTAAGGAAAACAAATCTCAAAAGAAGAAGAAGAGTTTCGACAACAAAAAGCCTCGCAGTGGAGCGGATAAAAAGCCGAATCAGTATAAGCGCCGTTCTAATAATAATTCTCGAGGTGGCAATAATCGTAAACCGCGTGAAGGTAATAATCGCACTTCACAAGGCGGAAATCGTTCAAATCGTCAAAATAATCGTCGATGATTTCAAGAGTGTTCTAACTTTTATTTGAATACAAATTTAGTTTAATTTTTAAGATTTTAATCTGAAATATAATGACTCATTTGTTTACAATTTCACGAT
>PAEE01000044.1 GCA_002701145.1 Methanobacteriota archaeon | reverse complement strand
GCAAGGCTAGATGCCCAGACATAGATAACACCTGAAAGAACCACAGTAATTGCGACCATTAGAATGGTAGCGATAACTGGGCTCACAGCTTGTTCGTCATCTTCAAGGATTAGGTCCTCTAGGGCTTCCTCTTCCTCGTCACGTCGACTCTGTAGTACCAGTGCACTGACAAAGAGACCAGCAGCGCTGATCGCAATGATTGTAGGTGCGAATGACGGAACGTCTGCAGTTCCAATCAAGCGTACGACTGTCGGTAGGTTTTGTCCTGTTGCTTCAGTTACCTTTCCGAAAGTACGTGGCTGGTCACATTCTGTACCATTGTCATCAGTACTCATGAGGTTGTTACACCAATCTTGGTCTTCTAGCATTGGTCGGCGCTTGCTTTCCAATGTTACAGCAGATGGGTTACCATTTGCGTCAACTGTTGAACTTCCTACTTCACCAGGACAGCTCCATGCGACTTCAGACTGCTCTCCCAAGTTCACACACTTGTGTGCGTATGGGAAGGAGTAACCGAAGTAACGGTCTGCTGGTGATGCTGTCATGTCACAAGTTTCTGCAACACATGTTAGGACATCAACTTCGACCCAAATTCTGCTGCTTGTACCAGTGATGTAGACGTAGTCAGTTACATCGATTGTCTCTCCGTAAGCCGGTGGGGTTACGTATTGAGTACCGAGTGTGACGTAGTCATCTCCAGTTGCATCATCATTGTTGTATCCGTTGCTGTGGAATGTTACTTCCAACATGTGGTCGTAGTTGTACGGACCTTCATCTCCACCGTGACCGATTGTGACAGTTGTTGGCACATAGGTCTTAGGCATAATGTTGGAGACTTGGTTGTAATCAAATCCTGATGTTGAATCTAGGAAGTAATCAGGTACATTCTCTGCGACGTTGTCAACACGGACGTACAATGTTACACTGTCTTCACCCTGCTGATAGTTAGCAGTGCTCATGCCGTAGTTTGGCACGTAGCTTGGTGCAGTTGCAGTGTCATGCAGGTACAGAGTGATCGGACAGAACTCACCAGATAGTGGGTTCTTCTGGTGTATACCACCGTTGTTCAGGTAGTCTACTTCCCACTCTGGTGCATTGGTTGTTGCATCCTTGATCAAGTCAAAGGCGATATCGTCACCATTAATTGTGGCTGAGAAGTAATCCTCATAGTCACAAGTATCTGACTTAACAATTGTCCAGTCTAGGTCTTCATCCAGATGATCGTTATCGTGCTTCATAGCAGACAGATCGTAGGTCAAGTTGTCGACGTTCTCATCGTCCTCAGTTAGAGTAACCTTCCATGGGAAGTTTGGAACTTCGCCATTTCCGTCCATGATTACGACGTTATCCTGGCGATCCCAATCTAGAACTTCAGGTGCATCGTTAACCGGAGTAACTGAGAAGTTAACTTCGTAGTCAACCGCATCTACATTCTCTGCAACCCAAGAGTATGCCAGACAAATTGTTTCTGACATTCCAGTTGGTGTTCCATCCGCTAAGTACTCAGGGATGAAAGATGCAAGACCAAGGTACAGGTTGTAACAACCGGTAACTGTGATTGGTCCATACACTGGGTGGTTAACTGGGTAGTTGACCAACCATGTGTAAGATACACAACTTGCTTTGATATCTGTGGTGCGACCTAGGAAGGTGTTAGCACAGTATCCACCATCGTCTTGTAGAGATAGTACGATTGTACATTCGCCACCAAGTTCGTTGGCTGCGTTCTCGATAATTGTCAACTCATTGTTGCTGACTACTACGGAGTATGCAGGACATGGGTCATATCCAGTTGTTAGACTGTAACCATCTGGGAAGACTGTGTCCCAGTCATCCCATCCAGCTTCAGTGTCAACACCGTATGCTTCCATCCAGAAGTCTGTGTAGTTCAGACCGTTGTACACCTTAGCGTTGGTATCGATTGAACTGTCACAGCCATCATCTGAGCGAACTGCTGTTACCTTGTTAGCGCTTGAGTCCATGTATTCCATGTACCATACCGATCCACAACCGTTCTGCGCAAGCAGATAGGTCAGAAGCGGTACATCATTCAGAGTAGGTAGAGTGTATGTGCCGTTAGGTGTTATACTCGGGTCTGAAGGATCACCTGTCATTTCAATGTCATTCCATCCAGAGTCTCCGACGATTGCGCCGCCAACTTCAGCGAACATTGCTGCTACTGTACTGTACTTCTTTTGTACCCAGTATGGGTCAACAGTTACTTCGTCGCCCTTGATTGATGCAGCCCATGTGTAGGTCTGAGGTTGCTCGTTTGCCATGTCATTGCTTGCCATGTCAATTACGTAGGAACCAGTTGCGTTAGCAGCAGATCCTAGGACCTTGCTTACACTTCCGAATCCTTCATCGAGAACGTTCAAGTTACCTGCTCCGTCATCTGCGAAGACTGGCATACAGTCTGCACGCTCGTCGTTACAGATGATTGGTGCATCGTTAACATTGGTTACACTGAAAGTGATTGTTGCACTGTCAGTTAATCCATGACTATCCTCGACACCAAAGTGGAACACATAGGAACCGAATTGGTCGTGGTCAGGGGTTATTGTCATGGTCTGTCCAGATAGTCCGCTGTCAAGTAGCATAGTTGGGCTTCTTGATGGGTCAGCGTCGTCTGCAACAGTCCAGGTTAGAGTTGACTCTTCATCCTGCACGTCATCTGCCTTATCGGTCAGAGTTAGTGTGTAGGAACCACTGTCTTCATCGACTGTTACGTCAACTAGACTGGTGATTACTGGACATGCACGCTTGATGTCAATGCTCTCAGCAACGTTTGTGCTCATNTCGACTGAGTTGATGTTGCCCCAGTCTTCTTCACAAGTTGCGTCTACCTTGACTGCAATATCGTAGGTCTTAGCATCACTAGGTGTGTTAGAACCGACGTAACTGCGGTAGATTAGCAAGTGGTTGCGTAGATCATCGCCTTCAGCAAGGTCACCGTGACCCATGAGGAGTGTTAGCTCATCATTGAAGGTCTGGCCGACTGCGCCTGTTGCGATTGTCTGNTCAGGGTGAACAGATGCTACTGCGCCTGTTGATTCATCCTGTACGACTACTAGCATGCGAACTGTGCTGTCAGGTTGACCGATACAATCCCATGGGATTGCAATTTCGGTGTCTGTGTCAGATGTGTCACCAATGGTAGACGATAGAGCGCTACATGTTGTAGCAGACCAGCCGGTGAATCCGTTGACCTTCAGGCCGTTGGATGAATCATCCTCTGCCCAGAAGACATAGTCCGCTGCAAATGGCAGAGAGTGAGAGACATACCAACTGTCACCAGTTGTGTCTCCACCTGTGCTCGAATCGATGTAAATCTGCAAGTCAGCAGATCCCATGTCAACACCAGTTAGTGCTAGGTACAAGTTGTTAGCATCCCATGTAGCAAGGAAATCCTCGCCTGCATCGTCACTAGACATTACACCAGGCATTGCATCGTCAGATGGGTTCTTNGTGTTTCCAAACCATTCAGANNTNTCTCCATCAGCAGTCATGTATGGTGCACGGTATGCTGGTGAAACGTATGCTGCTTGAGCTCCGTCAGTAGATTGGATAAGCAATCCTACATCGGTTGTGGAACCACCTAAGTGAGTGATGTCCAAGTCTAGTAGGTTACCTTCGTGGATAACTGCTGTCGAGTCAACAATCAACTTAGNNNNGTCAACTGTGTTTCCGACTGAAGTTACAGTTACATAGGAACCAGCATCAATCTGAGTTGTTGCGTCAGCCCATGTTACATTCTCTACAGACCCTTCTGCGCCACCGTCTGCCATAAGAGCAGTTCCTGCGTCAGAATCTCCACCGTTCCAGCGGAAGTCCACTGCATCGGTGTAAAGTCCGTATAGACCAGATGTGTCCATGTCAGTTGCATCCATTGAAGATGTTCCTGTAATGTACATTGCAGATCCTGTTNCTGAGTTTGCAATCAAANTTGCTCCATCAACTACTACATCAGTATCTTCGACGTATGCACCGTATGCTCCACCAGTTAGTATTGCTCCACCTTCTAGGGTTAGAGCTCCACCGTACTGTTCGACAGATGCACTGAATCCGGATACGGATGTACCATCAAGAGTAATCTCATCGTTTGAGCCAACTACGTTGACACCCACAGATGTGAATCCTCCGCTAGAACCAGTAGTTACAGTTACTGTACCCCACATTGTTGTTGGGTGGTTACTGCAGTGATACTCGTAAGTTCCAGCTGTGTTGAAGGTCTTGGTATATGTTGTACCCAAGTTCATGACGTTAGGGGAAGCCCAAAGTGGCATTCCACCTGCATCTGTTGCATTGGATTCAACATTGTGGTACGGGTTGGTCGAGTTCTGGTATTCGTTAGATCTCCAGCGAACTGTGTCTCCTTCATTGATGGTAATTGTAGATGGTGCGAACGCATTTGCGTTGATTTGCACATTGTACAATGATCCACCTGCTCCACCAATTGCATTTAGTGAAGAGCCGGTATCGACTACATCACAGCCATCAGTAACTAGTGCATTCTCCATTACAGAAACTGTGTTTCCTACGGAGTTAACAACTGATGAACCACAGTCTTCAGCCCAAAGTCCAACAGCAGAAGGTGCTACACGTCCAGCNGACTGTCCGATTGTGTTATCGGTTAGGTTAGCAGTGTAACCATACCTAATTCCATCAACTTGAATTCCACCATCAGCATCANTTAGAGTGTTTCCATCTATGACACCATTACCATCACGAACCAGGATTCCTGCATATGCAGAGNCACCAATTCCGGTAATTGTGTTGTCACTGATATCCCAGTCCAATGCACCACGCATNAAGATCGGGTTCTTTGCAGAGGAAATTGTGTTTCCTTCAATCAGAATATTGGTAGTTGTTCTGTCCTGTGCATAAACACCATAGTTTGCGATGTTAGAACCATAGAACTCATTGTTGGTGATTTCTACGCCATCTGAATTAGTGTTTAGNNNGAGCCAAACTCCTAATGATTCAGTGTTGATGAAAGTGTTGTTATCAACNATAGCGTTATCTGAACCCCACTGACTGCTCTGATAGTAGTAGTAGAATGCTTCTCTTCGAAGCATAACGTCTACACCACAGTTGGTCATTGTGTTGNCAGTAATGGTTGTGTTGAAAGCAGCTGTATCTAGACAGATATCTGCACCCTGGANTGAACTCTGAGGTCCAGTTGTTCTAAAGTGCGTAAATGTGTTGTTCACTATGTGGAACATATCTGCTTGCTTACCGTNACCNTTGATAGCACTGGATGTACCCTTNGAGGTTACAATTGTAGACAGACCAGTAATTGTGGTGTCTTCAATACTTGGGACGATATCGTTCCAATTTGTGTATCCAATCTTGATACCTTGTGCATCATCGCCATCCATTGCTAGAGANGTCCAATCAGACCCNTGAGAGTANATGTTTGNNCCATANGGGNATGTTGAGTAAANNCTCATTGCATCATAGTTTTTGTATGAACCAGTGCTTAGAACAGTTGNACCATTCACTGAGTTGTCAGTATTACCNTCCATGTACCAAACACCAACGTCTACCATGACAACCTTGTTGTCAAGACTTCGTGGTGTTGCTCCATAGTATCCATANTCAACTAATCCAGAACTGTATGTTCGTGTTCCACCNGTNGATAGNCCACTAGCACACNGTGNNACNACNNCGTATGNGGACGNNGNTGNAACTGTAACANATACGTNCNTCAACTGAATCNACTAGATCAATAGTGTGTGAGTTTCCAGATGCATCNGACAGAGATAGTGAGTCAAATGCATATCTGAAATCTCCATTGTTAGAACTNCTNCTAGNGTAGAAGTAACTTCCAACTTGAGCAACTGTAACCGCTTCATATCCAGCCAGGTTCATTGTAGTCAAACCAGTGGAATCGACAGTTTGTGTCACGAAGTTGATNTCCATTGCATCTCCAGATGAATCAGTAACTGATGAACCAGTTATTGCTCCTTCNGAGTTCTTCANNACNACGTTTGCTCCGGANACTGCNGAAGTNTCTGCTTCAACTGAAACATCTATCTGACGCATTCGGTTTAGAATTCCGGTTCCAGTAACATCAACACTTGTTGTGTCAATTGTTCCTTCAACGAAGTCAACTACTGCAGAGCCAGTGATTACGAAATCTTTTCCGTTACCAAAGTCACTGTCTATCATGGTAATTTTACCTGAACCTGCAGTTTCTATTCCTACAGCGTTTGTGGTTAGATCCATGCCAGACCATGTAATGTCCTTGCTAGTTGCGCTTCCAAACTGAATTCCAGAACCTGCTGAACCTGAGATTGTTCCCTCAAGGTCACCTGCAAGGTCCTTGATGTAGTAAACACCGGNCAAAGAAGTTCCAGAAATATCTACGTTAGATAATCCAACATTTCCAGATGCTGCTGCACCTGCAACTATTCCATAGTTACCACCGGATACGGTTAGACCATCNACTGATGATGATGCAGATCCTGTAATTNCAAGACCNGCGTTAACCGGGTTGGTTACTGTAATGTCATTGAATTCTCCAGCAGCTGCTGCGCCACCGATTTCTACACCGTTTTCTGCACCGGTAATTGTACCTGTGCTGAATGATGGAGTTCCAGATTCACGCACGTAACTTCCCATATCAGATGGGTCGTCACTGACGCGAGCTATAACTTCCAAGCGGTCTTGNTAGTTGTCNGCACGGTTGTGCAAGACATCGATGTACATTGTAACGCCAGTAATGTTGTTTGCAGATACATCAACAGTTGGGTAGGTTANGCGNATGCTGTCACCTGGGNTGTTGTAGTAACTGTAAGCGTAATGCAAACAGACGTTGTAACTTCCTTGGAATCCTTCAGGAGGCGTGTATTGTGCCTGACCATAGGCGTGGTAGGAGGTGTAGTAGTATCCCCAGTAATGCATTGGNTAATANGTACTTGGAGTACTGTCTGTAGACTCCCAGTTAAATCCAGATGGTTTGTTGTAACTGTATCCNTACCATGGGTTGTAACTGTATCCATATGTGTTACAATCGTGTGAAGGTGCGTTCTGGTAGAAACCTTCATCGGAAGATCGGGTTACGTTCCAGGAGTTACCTGCGTTATCGGTTAACTCGATATTCATACGATCGGTCATCATGTAATACTTAGATGTTGCATAATTGTACCTTGGATGAGCGTTACCACCTGCATATACGGAGTTAAATCCGACCTGCATGTAGTCTTCGCCACCTGCTAGATATGGAGACATATCGATAGCGTAGGTTTTCCATCCTGTGCTTTCTCCGGAGAGAAGAGTACTACGGTAAATTGTAGGCAGAGTCATTCCACCATATACATCCACACCGACATCGTTGTCTGTTAATGTGAATCCATTGATAGTTGGAACTGCGTTGTAGGAATAAATTCCTACTGCTGCGTTCTTGACTACGATGTTGTCAACTGCGCCACCTGTCTCTTCGAACATTAGACCAATTCCGGTCTGTCCAGAGTTCATGATGGTTGAGTCGTCCCAATCGAGTGTTCCACCGTTAACATACACTGTTGCTTCAGTTGCTGCAGCGTTTGCATTACCGTAGATCATAGCAGAGTTTCCGACAGTCATAGTACCAGAATCAAGGTTGATTCCACCTGCAACGTCACGGATTACACCGCCATCAAGAATTAATGCTCCTCCATCCATATCCAAATCTAGTGGGTATGTGCTGGAGGTTGCCTTCAGAGTACCAGTAGATGTACTGGTTGACTCGAATGTTAGAGTTCCGCCAGGTGATACTGTTAGCGTTGGGCTGTTTGTAGCATCGGATGCAACAGTGAATACGTTACGCATTATGATGTTACATGTATCGATGTTCATATCTCCAGTCATAGTAACCTTACCTTCCCAAGTGAAAGTCTTGGTTCCATCAGCTTCAGTACTCATACCGAGTGCTGCTTCTGTGTTTGTCTCAAGGTAAGAACAATCCATGTTGGTTCCGTTAAGAGATACTGGAGCAGGCTCAAGGCGCAACTCAATTGAATCTCCAACTTCGAAACTTCCAGGATACCATGAGTCTGTGGTCATGGTCTCGTTCTGACCGGATGGACCCCATGCTGCAAGGTTGTGGTCAGTGAATGAATCACCTGCATCGTTACTGGTTAGTACCCATACACTAGCTTCTCCGCTGGAGTCAGTAGTGTGTGTACCGATTGTAAACAATGCGGATCCTGCATCAACAACTGTTGCTTGAACAGTGTGACCTTCCCTGTAATCCTTGGAACCATCGCCAAGTAACTTGAACACCTTAACAGTTGCAAGTCCACCGAAGTAGATTGCACCAGATGAACTGGATGAAACATCACAGCCACTGGAACCGTCACAGGTTGTACCATCTTGAGCAACATCGATTAGAATGATGCGGCCGTTTGTGGAAGCCTTTGACATCTTGTCAAANGTTGTCGGCATTGTAATTTCTCCTTCACCGATGGTGATTTGAGAGTTACGTGCGTAAACTGCGTTCATTGTACCTGTGTATGTTGCATCAAGATTTGACAACTGAATGTTGTTTGGAGATGCAGAGTTGGAACAAGAACCAGAAATATAGTCACTTGTTACTGTGTCTGCAACNACNNNNTANCCACANCCANNTANTGNAATTCCNTCAGTATCCCAGTTCTCACCNACAATTGCATCGCCACCAGGNGAATTACCCATTATGANTAATGCNCCGATGTCAATGTCATCCATTGCTGGAGCCATACGNGCCATTGTGANGNCACCTGCGGTGAAGTCATCAAGGGATGCNCTGGATAATCCAGATGGTCCTGCTGCTGTGGAAGTTGNTCCACCNGGNGACATTGNAACATCTGCACTTCCCCAATCAACAGTTTCCATCTTGATAGAATCTAGTGCGTAGATCTTTGCAGATGAATATCCGCTAGCATCCATGTTGTAGATGTATACACTTGAACCAGTTCCTGAGCCCTCTGCTCCCAACACAGTTCCAGTCTGAGTGGAAGTTGTGGTTGCGGAGACGTTGCTGATCCACACGTTTGCGAAGTCAACATTCACTAGGTTAACAAGTGACTCATCGATGTCAACGTTCTCAATGATTAGAGAACCTGTTGAACTACCTGGGTAGTTGATGACTGCGCCACCCCAACTGTTACCGCCGGAGTTACAATCATTCATTTCACCATCACGTAGTGTTACATCTGAATCTTCAGCAAGATCGAAACAAGAATCGCTTGCATCATTAATCTCGAAGTCGGCCATAGTAAGGANTGTTCCTTGTCCAGAGCCGTGCTTGAATGCAGTTCCAACATTGGTGAAAGTCACGTGGTCCATTGTGAAGTTACCAACGTTAGCGTTGCTTGAAGGGGAAGCGCCGTGGCGGCTTCCTGCTGCAATTGCTGCATCGCTAGTGTTAGCGAAATCAACATACGACATTTCGTGGCGGTCATCAGTACCAGTGCTACATGCACCAGTGAAAGCTAGTCCCTTCCATTCTGCGCCTTGCATACCCTCGAAGAGGATATGGTCTGTTGAGTTACCAACTGCGGAGAATTCNCTNCANGNNCCATCGAANGATAGNCCCTTNCCGCTNGCNACTTGNATNACNACACCAGGTTCAATGGTGAGGTCGTCACCAATTGATAGGTAGCCAGTCGAAGAACTTGGATTNATTCTAATTGGTGAATCAATCGCAGNCCATGTAGTNGGCTGNGTAATATCAGCGCTTACNTCNGTACCCTTNCCTTCGAATGGTATTACACGAGTTCTTACTGAACAATCGATGTTCGAGTTGTCATAGCAGTAGTAACTTGAGTAGTAACCCCACCAAGGAGCGATGTTACCAGCCTTAGACATTGAGTTNCCATTGTATGGCATGTCNGGCATGTTGCTGTACCAAGTTGTAATCGAACGCTCTAGAGATGTAGATCCATCGTCTTTGAGGTACATGTTACCCATGCGTCCAATGTGAACACGGTTCTTCGAATCAGAACCATTGTATTCGGTTCCGAAGTAATCGAAGGTAAATCCGTCTGGCAAGTCTACGTTAGCNTTACATCCGGCCTTGTAGCTGTTCCAGTAGTAGGAAGAGACACAGTAGTANCCGTATGGGTATCCATTGCTAGAACCAGCGATTGCTGTGTCATAGGTTGGAAGTTCAGTCATACCTAGATCGAATGATTCGTATCCGTGNCCACTGCTGTCAGTACCGATTCGGTAGTTCGAGGAGTGAGGATTTGCACCATTGACGTAACCAGTTGAAGATCTTAGNGTAGCACCCTTAGTTCTTGTTTGGTCTTGGTATCCGACTGTTGCGTAATCGTAAGTTGCCTGACAGTTNGTGTCGTANTGGAACTCAATCTCGTTNGTTACGTCATACATCAATACTTGGAAACTGCATTGGTATGAACTTGTGTAACCGAGGTCGTGCCACTCAACTACGAAGACCTTGTTCGGGTCTCCTACTTCGAATGAATTGGTTGTAGTTGTGTTAGTGTTTGTTCCAGTGGACGCTATGCTTACGTCAGTTACTGTCAAGTAATATTCGACAGATGAACCGCGCTCTAAGTCTTCCAATGAGGAAGACCAGTCACAAGTTGCCAGCTCACAAGCAGCACGAGTCTTACCTACAGGAGATAGTACCTTGCTGGTCCAGGAGTTGACTGTACCATCAGCATCTGTGATACGATAGTACATTGTTGGTCCAACACCTGCTGAGGAACTTACGTTGATTCCGGAAGGAGGCTCTCCACCATCAGCGATGGTGAAAGTGAATGTACGGTCTCTCGAGTGAGAATCGCGCATAGGCAAGTGATCGACTTCAGGCTTAGTGGTATCTGGCTCAGGTGCTACGTTAGCAACCTTGTAAACTACAGAACCACTAGATGCTTGAGGACCGTAGTACCCTGTTGCTAATGCGAATCCAGACCATCGGTAAGATGAACTGTAAACGTAGTAGTATCCAGAGGTACAGGATGGGTTGGAACTGGTTGAACGGAAGAAGTAGTACCATCCGTTAGTACCGACACACATCCAGTTTGCCTTGGAGCTACTGTAAGTAGCGTTAAAGTCAAACTTTCCGAATGTACCTGTGATATCACCAGGGATATCGACTAGGTGTGCTGCTGTGTAACCATAGGTTGTGCGCTTAGGTGCATTTGATCCAGAGCTTAGAGCTTCATCGATACCAGTATCTGTACCCAGTCCGACCATTGCCCACTCGTTAGAGGAACTGTCGTATAGGTAAATCAGGTTCATACCTGGTCCATCATCAGCAGTTAGAGTTAGGTAACCACCATCTGTTTGGTGCATATTCATGACACCGGATGTTGTTCCACCTAGACCGTTGTATCCAGAGGAAGGTGCGGTTGTCCACATCATCTTCCACTGTGCGTAGAAGTAATAGCTCGATGTGTAGAAACAGGAGTTACTTCCTGTTCCACATTCGGATGTATCAAACTCGAAGACATATTCGTCAGAATCCTCATAGTAAGTCATCTGGCGATCGAAGGTCTTTGCAGTACTTGTGGTCGTGTATGCACGAACATCAGTAGTTGAAATTGTCATCTTCTTGTCATCACCAGCGTCTTCGACATCTCCAACATAGAACCAGTATGGGCTCGATGGAGCAGTTGCGGTACTAGGAGTACCGGATCCACCAGATGGGGAAGTTGCAGCGTTGGGAGTAGCTGCAAGATCCTGGAATGCCCAGAAGTACTTGACATATTCATCGGTTGAGATATCACTTGTTGTTGCACGGAATTTACAATCGGTCGAAGACGAATTGCAGGTTCCGAGGGTTGTCGCCTTAACTGCGGTGTAAGAACCGTTGTCAATCGAGTAGTGCAAGTGAGGTGCACCGGAGGTAGTTGTATCAATTCCAGAGTTATCCTTCAAGGTGGTGAAGAAAGTTCTCTCTCCTTCCTTGTAGGAAGTAATTCCTGTGTAAGGAACGAACTCATCAGTTGGCGATGTTGTATCGCTTCCACCGGAGTAAGTTATCTGAAGATAGCT
>PAEE01000043.1 GCA_002701145.1 Methanobacteriota archaeon | reverse complement strand
TATTTCCTTCTTTGCGATAGTGGATATGAAGCGCCATGAATTATTCATCTTCGCCCACCTCCTTGATTTGTGGAGTGCTTCCAGTCAGGAACTTCCTCCACCATTTAGATAATCTGCCATCCTTAGAATTGTCTTCATTTCTAGGTCTAGCCTTGTCGGATGTCAAAGAAACATATGCATTCTCCAGATTAGTGTCTCCGGTCATTTCGAGTAATTCAGAAGGTGAACCATCTGCCCTAATTGTGCCATTGTGTACAATTATTATTCTGTCACACACTTGTTGTGCTTCCGCCAAATGATGTGTACTGTAAATTACAGTTCCACCTTCGTCCCTTAATTGACCAACAAGTGAACGCACTGTTCGAGCGCTAGTGACGTCCAATCCGGCTGTTGGCTCATCTAGGAGCAGAATATCTGGCCCGTGGGCTAAAGCCCGCAATAATGCCGTTTTCTGGCGCATCCCACGGCTAAATCCCTTGGTATGCCTTGATAATGAATCAGTAATCTCTAGACGATTTGCAAAATGCGATACTCTGTTCCATGCAACTTCATCAGATATCCCATACATGCGTGAATGGTATCGTATATTCTCCCAGGCTGTTAACCTTGAATACAGACCAGTTGATTCAGGCACGACTCCCAATTTTGCTCTCATGGTCGAAACAGGTTCTGTTCCGAATAAGATCGAGCCATTAGTAGGCTCCATCACTCCAGCCATCAACCGAAGTAATGTTGTCTTACCTGCACCATTTCCTCCTACTAATCCAATGACTTGGCCTGCATTAATGTCTAAGTCGACATGGGTTAGTGCTTCAACTTCACCGAACCTCTTTGCGACGCCAGACAGTGTCAACAGTGGTCCGCCCATAACAGTGGCTCAATGTTCTGATTGAACAGTATTGTCCAAGTAGGATTACTAAATAAGTCATAATCAAATGATTAGAACCTAACCAAGTATCACTTTTGAGCCAGTTCCACAAGTACTCCACCTGTACTCTTGGGATGTACGAAAGCGATCAATGCACCATGCGAACCTTTTCTTGGGATTTTATCTATCATAGTAACACCATTTTCGAGCAATAATGCAATCATAGATTCTAAATCTTCAACTCGAAAACATATCTGTTGGACTCCAGGTCCTCTTTTGTCCAAAAATCTACCAATGGGTGTATCATTACCAGTTGGCTCTAGTAGTTCTATCATCGGATTGCTAGGGTCATCTTCGCTAGTAGAGAAAAACCGCGTCTTAACACCCTGTTCTTCAACAACCTCATCTGATTCACCTTGGATTAAACCAATTAGTTTCCAGAATGGTGATGATTCATCCAAGTTGTTGCATGCAATTCCAATATGGTCAAGATATATCTTCATCAAATCACCTAAAAACCGCTTGGCGCCATGTAAGTTCCAAATTCTTCTTTCATGGCAGAAATAATTTCACCCAGAGTACAATCGTGCTTCAAAGCCTCAATGACTAATGGGAATAAGTTGGTGTCATTAGCAGCCTCAACTCTAATTGCTGTGAGTGATGCCTCTACGGCCTCATCATTTCTATTATTGCGCACATTTGCTAATTTCTCTTTTTGTCGGACGCCTAAATCTGCGTCTGGTTTCAACACTGGTGGCATTTTTTCTTCTTCAAGAACACCGTGATTTACACCTACGATTTTCCTGTCACCCGATTCAACTTGGTTCAAATGTTCCCAAGCCGCTTCATGAATTTCTCTTTGTTGGAATCCAGCTTCAATAGACTTCATTGCTCCACCCATCTTTTCGATTTCCAAAATCTTAGATTTGGATTTCTCATATATTTCATCAGTCAACATCTCAACAAGATGAGAGCCACCGAGCGGGTCGACTACATTAGCAGCTCCACTTTCCTCTGCAATAATTTGTTGAGTCCTGAGTGCCACAGTAGCGCTTTCTTCAGTAGGTAGACCTAACGCCTCATCGTATGAGTTTGTGTGTAGGCTCTGAGTCCCTCCACAGACTGCGGCTAGTGCTTGGATTGTTACGCGTGCTATGTTGTTCATTGGTTGCTGAGCGGTCAATGAAACCCCTGCAACTTGAGTATGGAATCTCAGCATTGCACTTTTGGGGTTTTTAGGCGCATATCTCTCGGTGATCAAGTCATACCACAGTTTCCTTGCTGCTCTAAATTTACTTGCTTCCTCAAAGAAGTCATTATGGCAATTGAAAAAGAATGAAAGTCTAGGCCCGAATGTATCGATGTCGAGTCCTTTTTCTACTGCAGCCTCGACATATGCCAATGCATTTGCGATTGTAAATGCGACTTCTTGAACAGCGGTTGAACCCGCTTCTCTAATGTGGTATCCTGAAATTGAAATTGTATTCCAAGCAGGGATTTCTTCAGCACAATACTCGAAGATATCAGTAATTAGTCTCATTGAAGGTTCAGGTGGGAAAATATGAGTCCCCCTTGCGATATATTCTTTCAATATATCATTTTGAATAGTACCTTTAACTTGTGATTTACTAACTCCGTTTTCTTCAGCTACTGCTACATACATCGCCAGCAAAACCATTGCAGGTGCATTGATGGTCATTGATGTCGACACTTTGTCCAAAGGAATACCTGATAGTAAAATTCTCATGTCGTCCAAACACGAAATAGAAACTCCAACCTTACCCACTTCGCCTTCACTCATTTCATCATCAGCATCTAGGCCAAGTTGTGTAGGTAGGTCAAAAGCCACTGAAAGGCCTTTTTGACCCCTCTCTAGTAACAACTTGAATCTCTCATTAGTTGCTTCGGCACTGCTAAATCCAGCGTATTGCCTCATTGTCCACAATCTGGAGCGATACATCGTATCGTGAATACCTCTTGTGTACGGTGGTTTTCCAGCTACATCAGGTCCTGCGATTTTCGGAATCTCGATACCACCGAGAGTCCGCCAGTCATCTCTTCGCTGGCCAGACATATGATTTCACCATCAGTGGTCTATTCCACCGGGTCCATGAGCATGCCCATGGGATAATTCATCTTCAGAAGCATCTCTAACTTCAATTACTTCTACATTGAATGTCAATGAATGTCCAGCCAGTGCATGATTGAAATCTACTGTAATAGTTTCAGCATTAACTGCAGTTACTCTAAATGGTCCCATATCGCTCATTAATGTCATTCCGACTTCAGGAGTTATTTCTCCAAACATATCAGAAGGAACTTCTTGAACTGCCTCAGGCATGTGTTCCCCATATGCATCTTCAGCTGAAAGTGTAAACTCGACTTTGTCACCTTGCTTAGAACCCATTAATTCTCTTTCAAAACCAGGTATCATTTGCTTGTGCCCAACCAAGAAGGTCAGAGGGTCTCTTCCTTCACTTGAATCAAATACTTCACCACTATCAGGTAATGTTCCTGTATAGTGTACTCTAGCAACTTTATTCTCTGCAATTTCCGTCATATTAATCATCTCTTAGTCGTATATCGTTTGACAATTTTTCTAAATTCGTCTGCAACTTCTGCAGGTAGAATTAATTCTTCTTCTTTTTGAGTAATGAATTCGATTGCTTCTGAAACACCGATGCGTTCGCCTTTGGCCCATATTTGTCCTAGCACATTTGACCTATGCTCTTCGCTGATAGCGTCATTTTCAAGCAACTCTCTAGCGACGTATTTGTACTCTAGATATTTGCGGCGATCTAGTTTTCGAGAAGTTGGTTGTCTACCGCCACCCTTTTTGTCGCCACGACGCCTTTTCGGCCTTCGGTCAACCTTTTTCTTTTCGGTTTTGATTGTCTTGAATACATTGGAAGATGTATTTTCAACAACTACCTCAGGCGTGACTACGGCTGCCGGCGCTACTTCTTTTTCCACCACAGTAGCTGTTTCTAAAATTTCAACTTCCGCTACAAGTTCTTCAGTGGTATCTACCTTCTTTGCATCTTTTGCATCCTTAGCAAATTGCGCAGTAGCAGCAGATTTAGCACGCAGTGAGGCTAGTCTGTCTTCTCTGCTATCGGGTTTCTTGATAGATGTCTTCGGAGCAGGTTTGGGCTGAGGCGAAGGATTTTTTCGTACCACAGGAGCAACATTCTGCGCAACCTTTTCAGCAGTTTTCTTTTCTTCGAGTTCCTTCTTTCTCTTTAGTGCTTCAACCGCCGCTCTTTGCTTTGCAGCATGGTCATCCGATTGTTTAACCGGCTCAGGAGTCTTTGGACGTGATGTAGGACGAGGGGCCCTTTCTTTCCTTTCACGGGATTTTTGACTAGCGTTTGGTGCAAATGGATTGAATGGCTCATCCTTGCGCCTTCGCCCGTTCATAATGTTGCGGCTTATCCGCCTCTCATAACCCTTGGCATCCNCTCAAGCCCACGAAATGGGTGTTTGGTCAGTACGCATTTCTTGGTCAATACCAGATTCTGCCAGTGATGTCACTCTTCCACTATTAATTTCAAGCCATCCGAGTCTTGCAATCATAGTTCCATTATCGATACAATACATACGTGGTGGGCAGTGACTACTCGCACCTCTCTCATCACACATTATGCTAGACATATCGCGCAATCTTTGGTTGCATGCTACGCCTCCTCCAAGTAAAATCTCAGTTTTCCCCGTATGTGCAAGGGCTCTTTCAGCGACTTCGATGCACGCTGCAAAAGCATGCTCTTGCAAACTCCAGCAAACTGCTTCAAATGGCTTGCCTTGNCTAACTAATTTGTTTGCAGAACTCATCAAACCTGAGAATGCTAAATCCATTCCATGAACCGCATATGGTAATTCCAAGCCTTGAAGTGAGGGCTCAGGGTTTTTAGACAACCATTCAAGTGCTTTCTTTTCAATTACNGGGCCACCAGGGAATGGTATTCCATGGTTTCTTGCAAACTTATCAAGCATATTTCCAATGCCTATGTCTAGAGTTTCACCTAATACACGGTATCTGCCATCTAATCTTGCAATAACTTGAGTGTTGCCTCCGCTAACGTATAGCAGAATTGGGTCGTCGCATCCACATTGCTCTCTACCGATTTCAATGTGAGCAACACAGTGGTTTACTCCGATCATAGGAATCTCGAGGTGTGTGGAAATNGCCCTTGCTGCAGCAGCGCCTGTTCGCAAGCAAGCTCCCATTCCAGGNCCTTGCGAATATGCGACNGCTCCTAGATCNGATGGTTGTAAATTATTCTCATCAAGAACTCGCTTTAAGAGGACAGATGACAATTCGACATGGTGGTCTGCGGCTTCTCTTGGATGAATACCACCTTCAGTCGGCCTCAGTGTATCTGAAGCGGACGGCTTTGGGCTTCCGCTTCCATCCACCAACCCGAAAGAGAAGGTGTGTGCGGTCGACTCAATGCCGAGTATCCAATCACCTGCCATGGNCTTGTCCTGTCGCATATACTATCTAACGGTTACATACTCGCCAATATATGCAAAGGCTTCTAATCAATGCTGGCCCAATCGCCCACATGGCTGGCGATGGCCCAATTATTGGTAATNTTGAAGATGAANGTGCGCATGTATCNGAGTCTGGNTTATCGATTTTAGTGGATGGTTTTACCATACAAAAAATTGGTCCAACCGAGGAACTTATTTCNGAATTTTCACAGGCAGAAATTCTCGATTTGGAAGGTAAGGCAGTAGTTCCCGGATTAGTTGATTCACACACACATCTATTGTGGAGCGGAGATAGAAGTAGGGAGGTTACTTGGAAACAGCAAGGACTCAGTTACCGTGAAATCGCACAATTGGGNGGAGGTATTGCTGCCACGGTTAATCCCACTCGAAATGCTACAGATTCGGAGTTGGCTCATTTGGGAATTGAACGTATGCGAGAAGCATTACGAAATGGGACAACACATCTAGAGGCAAAATCCGGTTATGGCCTCGATACGGATTCTGAATTGAGACTTCTATCCATTGCAGAAGAAGTCAGTGCTATCGAGAGACTTCCATCATTAGATCTAACCTGGCTTGGTGCTCATGCAGCNCCGATGGGTGCATCAATAGATTCCTATTGTGAAGAAATATTGTCAGAACAACTTCCAGCAGTCTTGGAGCAAGGCATTGCCAGAAGTGCAGATGTATTTTGCGAGCCGGGATGGTTTAGTGTTGAACAAAGTGAAGATATTCTGAAAGCNAGCCGTGCTGGTGGACTTGATTTACGCATACATATCGATGAATTTGCCGATGGTGGAGGAGGNGATTTAGCAGCCGATTTGAAAGTATCAACTGCAGACCACGCTCATTATACTAATGATGATGCTAGAGCAGCAATGCATTCCGCTGGTGTGAATACGGGATTTTTACCTGGTACTCCTTATTCGATGGGGGAAGATTATCCACCATTTTCTATGTGTCTTGAAAATGAATGGGCGTGGACTATTGCTTCTGACTTCAATCCNAATTGCCGAACCTTNAGTTTGCCATTCATNGGTTCGATTTTAGTTCAGCGTAATGAAATATCGCCAATCGTTGCTCTAGCAGCATGTACTCGNAATTCAGCACTAACCACTCCTCACCCCTCTGGATTAGTTCACGGACAGATCAAGGAAGGCGGTATTGCAAATCTGAATATCATTGACGGACCTTGGTGGGAATCATGGTGCTTACAACCTGGTCATTCTCCATTCGCAGCTACAATGCTNGAAGGCGAATTGATTTTTCATTAAATGNCNAATGAGTAGTGATTAAAATGAAATCATCTAAACCGTACTGGCTCGAAACTGTAGTNTGTTCTGCACGCAAAGGTGTAGATGCNAGGTTGGAACGTATGCTGGAAGCTAGGCAAGAAATGCGTCGGAGAACTGAAGGTTGTGTTCGGGCTTGGGTTTCAAGATCNATGGATGGTCAACCAATGTTCTTACTACAGGCTATTTATGATGATGAAGATTCTTGGCATCGTAGTGCAAAAAGAATTGCTAGTGAGTTGGATTCTAGGGATGGTGGAATCGAATCTTTGCTAGGGGGTCCACCTTTGGTGGGTATTTTTGCACTTAACCCCGATGATGTCGATTTCGAGACCCCCTGATTGTCGCATAACATACATTATGCGACAAGGGTTTTATCCAGCTATGTGTAGATGTGGCGCAGTACGTCTTTTAGACTTAAAAATTTGAAACTTTAGCGTTTTTACCCCTTAGAGGGGGGGGTATTTTGCCCAAAATTGATTATTTTTGAAATGNTAAACAAATCACAGTATTCATTACTAAGATTATCCACGGATGACACGTTCCTTATGTCTAAAGTAAGCGGATTCTGTTTGAAATGCAAGACTTATGGCCCCATCAAAGATGGAAAGATGATTGTGATGAGCAATGGACGCACNCGGTGTGCAGGATTTTGTTCTCAAGATGGGTGCACTGGTAAAATTTCTAAGATCGTTTCTTGATTCCCTCACCGATTCGGATATATACCGAATCAAAGTGGACAACTTGCAAGGGCTCGTGGTCTAGGGGTTATGACGTTGCCTTGACATGGCAAAGATCGCCAGTTCAATTCTGGCCGAGCCCACCTTGCACTAATNNATTTAATGATTATTNTCTTATTTNCTNNNTANTTAGNNTTTAATNTNAAATCAATCAGACTCGATTTCTTCAGATTTTGGAACTTCAATTTTTTGAATCTTNACTGGTTCATCATCNACGAATGAGAAGTCTGTTGCCCCNCCACTCCANCTTTTNACANTACTTTCNTCTCCTTCAAAATCTTCGTCCGCNATAGCAGAGCCAGGGTTTATTGAATAGTCTAAAGGATCTATNTCTCTAGAAATNGCTCTCTCTTCNGGTGTAGGTGCTGGGCGTTCTTCCAAATGGATNCCAGAGTGGAAAGTGCCACANTCNGGACATCTTCCNGTNCCTTTTTGNGTNATNGTTCCGCAGACTGGACATGATTCTTTACCAACTAAAGCGTCTAGCTTATCGGACATGTAATCACTCGTCGTCTTCATCATCTAGGAACATGTCATCTTGACTCGCTGTAACTTCATCACCATCTTCGGTTTCGATAGTTACAGTNTCTTCTTCATCATCAAATTCAATAATTTCNCCGAAGAATTCTTCGCCATCAACTTCGACTCCAACCCAATCTCCTACATCGATTGCATCTTCNTCATCNTCGTCNTCNTCNTCATCATCGTCATCAGAATCGTCGTCNTCNTCTTCATCATCAGAATCGTCGTCTTCGTCTTCATCATCAGAATCGTCGTCTTCNTCTTCCTCATCATCGTCATCAGAATCGTCGTCATCTTCTTCATCATCGCCTGAGNCTTCTTCAGAATCATTGNTTTCAGNANTGTCNTTTCCTTTGACTCTGTNNCTTAATGAAGGNGCATAGAANAGATGNAGGAANGCNACNATTCCNAGTCCNATTAGTCCAAGAACNATCATCACAATACCATCNGTNTAGAATCCTGCAGGCATACTATCTGCATCATTNTCNCCACTGAANGGAGTGTANGANTTTTGACATTTGTTNTCATCAAGTGTTATGTGGCAGGGATAAATCTCTCCATCAACCGCATATCCTGAACAATCATCTCCCAGTGTGTCACCAACTTCTGTGTCACAGTGNTCCCATACTCCTCCATCTCCTTCGTAAAGAACAGGTCCACCTGAACCATCAACAATCAATCCAACACCGTTGACAACCCATATTCCAATGAAAGTGACCATCAAGAAATATGCNATTGGGTAAAAGATATCATTTGCTTTNTTGCCCATTAAGAACTTTTGAACATTGGATGGGAATTCCTTCTTTTTCTTACTCTTAGGGAATTTNCCTGGCTTGATTCCAATTTTCAAATCCTCTAGAGCTTGCACCAATTCAATCGGATTAACTCTGTTATCATCATCNGCATCCAAGTATTGTAGTATTGCAGTAACTTGGTTTGGAGGCAANAATTCACCACTTATCTTTTCNATTCCTTTCTGAAGTTCTGGCGCGTCAATTAGATTGTCATCATTNCCNTCNACNGCNANAAATGCTTCACTGGCAGTCATNCCAGATTCTGCAATGGCTAAAGCGAGNTTTTCGAAAGCCATCACAACTGTTGTGCGCCAGTGTTCCATGTTTTTCTTGTCTTCTTCTTCAGGAATATCCTCAGTAGTTTCTTCTTCAGAATNTTCATCTGAATCATCATCTTGATCCTCGGTTTCATCATCTGATTCCTCTTCAGAATCATCATCTTCATCCTCGGTTTCTTCTTCAGATTCTTCTCCTGAATCATCATCTTCGGTTTCTTCCTCGATTTCATCATCAGATTCCTCTTCAGAATCATCATCTTCAGATTCTTCCTCGATTTCATCTTCAGAATCGTCATCGTCTTTAATTGGAGAATTAATATCATCAATCATTGAATCTAATACTTCCAAAGCCTCTGTAGTCGATATTTCGATATCGCTTTCAGAATCATCAATTGATTCTTCTTCTGGAGCATCTCCTGCTACGAATGAAGCGCCACATTTAGCACATGATTCACTATCGACTGGAATGATTGCACCACAGGCACCACATTCTCCTAACTCTTCGTCAGAAACTCCGTCGAATCGAACGTCACATCCTGGGCATGATTCACTATCTAGCGGAACGATTGCTCCACATGCTCCACATTCTGCCATTGGAATATCATGGTTTTCTTCATCCGACATAGTTGCCACTTATCTTTGCGAACTCATCAAACGATATAATGATTCATGGACTTGAAGCGTTACGGACTACATAGGCGTAGGCTAAAGGGGGTTCCGATGATGGATTTTGAGTTTGGTAAATCATATACGTATACTTTGACTTCACAAGATGAAATCCTTGCGTATGTAGACAGCATCTCAATGAGGGACGACGGACATGTTTTGCTATTATCTCGACTACCTCAGCGCAGGCTTTTGGAACACATAGATCTCGATAAAGTCGAATCATATTGGGTGACATCTCAAGATGTTGCGGGTACAATACAGCCATCACTTGACCAAATTCACGATTTGGTCTCCTCTCGTTTTGAAAATCACACTGGAATAGCAGTTATAGAAGGAATCGAATGGTTGATTTCTATTCATGGTTTTGATAAGGTTTTGAATATGATTATGAAACTGAAAGACTCAATACACCGGAAACCATGGTCTCTATTGCTGGTAGTTTCAGCGGATATAATGGATTCAACACAACACACTCAATGGCACAGGGAATCTCTGGAATGGGACATACCTAAGAAAGTGGAATTTGATGAAATTGAGGAAATAAAAGAAGTCATCAGTGAAGTTGAGAGTGTTGAAGAAAAGCCACTAGGTGATGGAACATCTTTGTCATTCCTTGTACGTATACCTCGTGAAGGTTACACAAAGGACATTGCAAGACGCCGAATCTTACAATGGAGAAGAATGGGAATAGATGTGTCAGAGGCAGAGCCTGCACTTTTCCAGGATTCAGATGATGTTGGATATGATATTTACCAAAAGGTCGAGATTAAAGTTAGAAAGGCAATTGAATTGGATAATCGATTAGATATTTTGGCTGAACGTGGTCTTAAATCAGAAGTAACAAAAATGAGATTTAGAGTCAGGCAATTAACAGGATTAACTGATGTAGAATCGCGAATTAACGAACTCATCTAGGGAGTCTGCCGCATTCGGCTTCGATTCTTGCTAACCAACCGCCATTCGACAATTCTCTGGCAACTCGTTCAATCTCCTTAGAAGTAGAGCGGTCTCCATCAAGTGGTCCACAAACTCCTCTAACAAGCCGGTACAATGCGTTGACATGTTCTGCAGGCTCTGCTTCACGGTATTCCAAGCCCTCGCACGCAATAATGAGTTCACAAGCTAGAACTTGCGANAGGTGAACCGAAGATTCTACNAAATTCCAACAAGCGGTTGCTCCCATTGAAACATGATCTTCTTGGCCGCCTGATGTAGGGGTTGAGAATGCAGAGCGAGGCATTGCCCTACCGTGCATTTCNGCGAGTGCTGCNGCTGCTACATAGTGGACAATCATCATTCCAGATTCCAATCCAGAATTGGTNGCTAAAAAGGCNGGCAGGTCGCTTCTNGATGGGTCTACNATTTGGTCAATTCGCCTCTCACTAATGTGTGCNAATTCGAATATTGCATGCGACATTCCATCTGCAGCAATAGCCAAAATCTCNCCATGGAAGTTACCTTGACTGATAACCTCGTCCTTACCAGGGTTTGCGGGATTAGGAAATATCAACGGGTTGTCAGTTGCGCTATTAATTTCAATATCTAAAGTTGCAGATAGAGCTCTGAACCTTTCGAGTACAGCGCCGTGNACTTGCGGTATGCATCTGAATGAATATGCATCTTGAACTCTGTCACAATTCTTGTGTGATGCAAGTATTTCAGAGTCCTTCATTATCTTTGTAATTCTTTCAGCCACCANNGATTGTCCATGGTGTGGTCTAGCCTTGTGCACTCTAGAGTCCATAGGNCCAATAGAACACTTTCTTGCCTCCATNGACACACANGCAATCAAATCTGCCAATGGCATTAAACTNGAAAGCCTAGTTTCAACATTGACTAAGAAAGAACACATTTGACTGGTNCCATTGATCAATGAAAGGCCATCCTTTGCTGCNAAATCCACTGCTATCAGACCTTTTTGTTTTAGCATAATAGTGGTTTCAATAGGACCATCATCTCCCCATACTTCTCCTTCACCTATTAGAGCCAACGCCATGTGCGAAAGNGGTGCTAAATCTCCAGATGCCCCAAGTGAGCCAATCCTTGGAACTACAGGAATGATATTCTCATTTAGATAAGTGATTATCTGTTCGATTACCGATGCCTGAATTCCAGAACATCCTTTGATTAACGAATTAGCACGAACACACATCATTGCTCTAGTGTCTGGAATTGTCATAGGTTCACCTATTGCACATGCGTGTGAGCGGATTAGATTGACTTGCAATGCAGCCAAATCATCAGGGGATATCGATTCACTAACCAATGCGCCAAATCCTGTATTGATACCATAAACGGTCTCTCCTCTCTNNAGTATACCTTCNACAACATCTCTGGCAGCCTTAATTTTGTGCCAAGCATCAGAAGCAACCTCTACCTTTTCACCCATNGAAATCAAAGCGATTTCAGTTGTACTAAGTGTATTGCCGTCTAACTTAATGCTCGCCATTATTNATCACCACGATAGAAGGAGTCAATGAGTTTGTCCTCTGCAANATTAGGTAATGTGACCTTTAGCAGNGGATTTGANTCCATCGCNCTNTTNATNGCATAAACNGCGCCGTCGTTACGTGCCCAAGCACGTCTGGAAATACCATTGTTNACNTCCCAGTCTAGCATNGANAGTAATTTTCTTTCACTNTCTTGACTTCCGTCAATAAGTAGTCCAAATCCACCNTTAATCACTTCTCCCCATCCTACACCGCCACCGTTGTGTAAACTNATCCAAGTAGCTCCTCTAAAGGAGTCNCCGACGAAGTTTTGNACAGCCATGTCTGCAGTAAACATNGAACCGTCTCTAATGTTGGCGGTTTCTCTGTATGGTGAATCNGTCCCTGCAACATCGTGATGGTCTCTTCCTAGTACAATAGGTGCGCTTACCAAACCATTTTTGATAGCTTCATTGAACGACCTTGCAATTTCCTTGCGNCCTTCTGCATCAGCATACAATATCCTAGCCTGGCTACCNACAACCATTTCGTAATGTTCTGCCTGTTCNATCCANCNAATATTATCCAACATTTGTTGTTTGATTTCATCGGGGGAACTTTCAGCCATTTTCTTGAGTACATCTGCTGCGATTTTATCGGTTCGACGCAGATCTTCAGAGTCCCCTGAAGTGCAAACCCATCTGAATGGGCCAAATCCGTAGTCAAAACACATCGGACCCATTATGTCTTCAACATAACTAGGATATCTGAATCCATCTCCATCTGCGTTCATGACATCAGCACCNGCTCTTGATGCCTCCAAAAGGAAAGCATTTCCATAGTCCCAAAAGTAAGTTCCATTTTCAACTAATTTGTTGACTGCAGACGCATGCCTTCTCAGAGTTTCTTGAACCTCATCTTTGAATTGAGAGGGGTTTTCAGACATCATTATTTTACCCTCTTCAAATGATAGCGTCACTGGATAATATCCACCTTGCCACGGATTGTGAAGACTTGTCTGGTCAGATAATAAGTCGATACTGATGTTTCTTTCAACCATTCTTTCCAACAGTTCTACAACATTACCAATGTGACCAATCGATTTAGCAGTACCACTATTTTTCGCTTCCACCATTTTATCGATTGCATCATCCACCGAATCGGCTATTTCAGAAAGCCAACCTTGTTCGTGTCTTTTGTGTGCTGCATGAGGGTTTACTTCGCTAACGATACATGAAGCGCCCGCAATTACTGCTGCTTTAGCCTGAGCGCCACTCATACCGCCTAATCCAGATGTGACAAATGTAACACCTGCAAGCGAATCTTTGGCCCCAGCGTGCATTCTAGCAGCATTTAGCACGGTAATTGTTGTACCATGAACAATTCCTTGGGGGCCGATATACATGTAGGAGCCAGCAGTCATTTGACCATATTGGCTAACGCCTAGTGCATTCATGCGATCATAATCATCCTGCGTTGAATAATTTGGTATTACCATTCCATTTGTTACAACAACCCTTGGAGCATCTTTGGATGAAGGAAATAATCCCATTGGATGCCCTGAATACATGACCAGAGTTTGCTCATCGCTCATTTCACACAGGTATTTCATAACCAATCTATACTGTGCCCAATTCTGGAATACAGCACCATTTCCACCATATGTTATCAGTTCGTGTGGAAATTGTGCAACCTTTTTATCGAGATTATTGTGAATCATCAGCATTATTGAAGCTGCTTGCTGTGATTTTGTAGGATACGCGTCCAACGGGTATGCGTGAATTGTATATTCGGTAGGACGATACCTCATCATCCATATACGCCCATAGGTTTCCAATTCACCTACGAACTCTTTTGCTAGTTCATCATGAAGGTCTTCGGGAAAGTAACGTAATGCGTTACGTAATGCCAATTTCTTTTCTTTATTCGACAATATTTGCCTTCTAGCGGGAGCATGGTCAACTTCATCACTAATACCTGGGTGATTCGGCAATTCTGTAGGAATTCCAAGTCCGATATGAGCGCGCATTGCGTCTATATCGGTTGCCATGCTTATCGGTGTGTAAACTCGGCCTTATTGATTGTTGTAGGAAATCAGTGTTTGAATATAATCAAATTGAAGTTTTGGCATCATTATCTGGGCGCCATAATGTAAACACAATTCCGCAAAAAATCATCAGTATTGAAAATGAAATGAATCCATTTTGTAAAGTTAAACCGTGGTACTCTACAAGATATCCTGCAGTTGTAGTAGACAAGGCAGCAGATGTTCCAAGAATCAGCATATCCATTGAGAAGACTCGGCCCCTAACCTCGTCTTCAACCCAACTCTGAGTAAGTACAGTAGACAACACCCAATTACCCCCACTTGCTGAATGTGAGATTATTATTAACATAACAGTGAGGGGTAAATAATAATCTAAAGTTAGACCTACGAATAGATAGAATAGACCGCTTATAGAAACCAATATTCCAATTAATGATGGCCATTTATTCTGGTCCTTAAACAGAGACCTAGCAATAAGTGGGCCAATACCTGT
>PAEE01000042.1 GCA_002701145.1 Methanobacteriota archaeon | reverse complement strand
CGCAGTGTTTTCGTTGATGTCCCAACCATTACCGCTGCTGATGGCGGAGCCGGATTAACCGGTGATGCAGTTGTACATCTCGGCTTGTGGCTCCCAGTTATCGAGGGATGTGATTGGGAAGCTGCTAATCTTTCAGAAGATTGTTTAGTTCCAGTAATTGCGGAAATCGGTCCATATTACAACGACGGAGATGTCGATGCATTAACTCCTGCAGATAGATTGGGTAGATTCCTAATCGAGAATTATGTTCCTCACGGATATGGAGTTGCTCAAGTCAGTGTCTTTGGTACCGGCGACTCTAATCATTGCATGGATTTGATGGGAACCGATGAGCAGAGAGGAATCGATGCAGCGGTATCTTGGCTAGGAAGCCAGGCTTGGTCGAATGGTAAAGTTGGAATCATCGGTAAATCATACGATGGAAGTACTCCTTGGCAAGCTGCAACTTTTGGTAACCCTTACCTTGCAACTATCGTTCCAATGTCTGGATTGATTGGAGTTCACGACTTGATGTGGAGAAATGGTAGTATGGAAGCACGTGGCATGATTATGCACAACGGTGTTTACGGCTCTTTCGGAGTAGATGGTGATGCTGCTGACGCAGAAAATGCCTGTGAAGGATACATGGAAGGATATGCAATGGGTCCTTTAGCATACTTGAGCGGTGGAATGGTTGACTATGCAGGTAACACGTATTGGACAGAAAGATCATTCCTCGACAGAGTGGTTGAAAATTACAACGGGTCTGTCTACATTATTCAGGGAATGCANGATTGGAACGTAGACCCTCACATGGCNTTCCCAANNCANCAANNNGTNGCAGATGCNGGAATCGAAANCAANACTCTTAGCTGGNCANTGGGCNCACGATTANCCNGACCGTGTATCAGGACACAGTTCACAATCACCAGGAAGAGGGGCTGAAGCATACCCTTACACCTTGCGATGGGATTGGGCTGATGAGATGCTTTACTGGTTCGATTGGTATCTCAAAGGTGAAGGAGAAGCACCAGTACTTGGAGTAGAGATGCAGGATAACCGTGGTGGATGGAGATTTGAGAGCACTTGGCCTTCTGAAGATACAGAATACCTCTCGATAGAAGTTGATACATTAGGCCCAAGTAGTGGTTCTATGATTCCAGCAGTGACTGGACAGATTACTTTCTCATATGGGCCATTTGAAAATGATACTTACATCGCAGGAATGCCAACNATTCATGTTTCNGCAACTCCACATACCACTAATAGTGGTCATATATTCATTGAAATGACTGATGATTCAGGTATGCACCTTGGTCATGCTGTAATGGACTTAAGATTCCATGCAGGAGGTCGTGATGGAGTGGAAGTGTTACCTGCATTTTCAACCATAATTGCTGAGATGGAATTCATGCCAATGGATGTATTCTTGAGTGCAGGTGAATCAATTTACTTCACGGTTACTCAAACCGGTGAAGATTACGTGCCTAGTCCAGCAGCATCAGGNGATTATTCAATCAATTGGGCTGCATCCACTTTGACACTACCAATTGTGGAAAGAACATGTGACGACTTATTCCAAGTCGCAATGATCGAATACGGCGAAGGTTCTGGAAGAACCTGTTAATCAGAACCNTCCTAGAATCGACTTGAAGACATCCTTGGCTTCNCCTTGNGCTCTCTCAACAAGTCTCCTGACAATTANTTCAGGTGTTGAGCGAGCCAAATGGTTCCTTCTTGGAGTTCTGTCAACTATCAGTTCTAGGTTTTCATCTAATCCTCTCGCTTCAATACCATCAGTCCGTAAATCTCGTCCTGCCGCTTCTATTATTGCAGGTGCAAGGTGTGTTACTAAGAGCATNCANGTNCCTTTGTGNGANTCTGCNGCNTCNAGCATACCNGCGATTATTCTAGCACCTGCGCCAGGNTCNGTTATCGCTTCTAATTCATCAGCAAGAATTAGTTTCGAGTCNGTATTGGATACGACTTTAGCAAGTTGCAGTAATGTTTGTTCAAGAGCGCCTGCCGATTGAGTGCCACCTGCTTTAGCCAGTACGTGTAGAGATTCAATTCTACCAATCTTTGCAGATTTCGCAGGAACAGGCAGGCCCATATGNGCGAGAATAGTACAGTGTGCTAGTAATTCTANCATGGTAGTCTTCCCACCACTATTAGCTCCAGTTAGCAATGCAATAGATTGTCTGTCATCCTTACTCGCACAAAGCCCCAGACCGTAATCGACCGGGTCTGCAACTCCATCAATCAGTAAATGTCTGCCTTGAGAGATAGTTATTCCATGATCACACATCTCAGGCATCTTGGCATCGACGCTTCTAGCCCAGCGTCCAATTGTCAACCATTGGTCTAATTCTACCAACTTTCGTAATGCTTTCTCGCATTTTGGCTTTAGTGGTGCTAGCCTTCTAGCAAGAGATACTAATCTGTCTGATTGAGTGGTCTTCCACAAATCTTCGAGTTGTGAATCTAGGCTATCCATCGTACTTCGGTCAATCTTTGTTGGCCATTCTGATTTGAAAATTTTACGCGGGCACCTAACTCCTACGCTACCTAACAAGGTGGCNACCTCATCGGTTGCAGTTTCGATTGCTTCTTCNATTGCNTCTCTTGTTTGTTGAGCGAGTTTTCTTTGTAGNGATGCAGCATCTGCAAGTGCTTCTAGCATGTCAGAGCCTGACAAATCTAATTTCACATTTTGCATGGCTTCGTCNACTTCATNGTGAATCCTCTTCTCTAATTCTTTTACAGCNGGCCACAATTTATCACGAACATCTGCGATAGATTCAGCATCAGCTTCATTCGCTAACTCATCTAGTAGTTCCCTTAATCCAGGCATTCTAATTTCATTGAAATATTTGAAGAAACCATCTCCTTCTGGTAAATTGGTTAACAGTTCCAGAGATTCTAGATTATGTTCAAACCATCCTACGCATTTCTCAGGCAGAACCATGTCAGTAGATGCACCTTCTGGCAGAACTAGCCATCCCTCAGGTACTTGTCCTGGCCCATCAGAACCAATCCAAGTTATCGATTTGAAAACCTTGTAGTCTTTCCAAGTCTCTTGCGCAGATGGTGTTAGAACTCTGCAATAGCGCTTTAATTCATCAATTGGTGTCTTTGAAACGACAACTCTGTCATAATTCCCTTCTACCTCAGTTGGAATTCTTAGTCCTTCGATGACAAACTCACAGTCCATTGCTTCACTTACCAATTTCCTTCGGGCCTCAATATCTCTGACTGGCATTAGATTCCTTAGTCTCGAGCGAGTAGATGCATTAACAGCGTGTGAAGAAATAGTTGTTACTAATTCCTTGTGTAGTCTAATCGATTCAGATGTTGCTAGGAAATCTTCGATTCCATTCAAAGATCTAGCTAAACTGTCTGCTCTCTTGAGTGATACACCTTCGACCTCCGCGATAACCTCAGTCTGGCCGTCTGCTAGAAGTTGTAGAACTCTATCTTCTGTACCAAAATGGTCGGTCAATTTTCTTGCTAAGCCAGCTCCAACTCCGGGTAAAGCTTTCAGAACCATGAGCAAAATTGTTTGCCAACAGGTTTTGAAGATAGGGGTAAGTGAACACGTTTACTTTCACTTTCACAATCTATTGATTAAAGTCATCAAGATTGGTTTACAGGTCCGTAAACAGGCATCTCGACTTCAACCGCAAATAGTGGGTCTGGATCGCTAGAGTCGTGGTAAGCAACTACGACTCCGCCATCGTTTAGGATTCCAAGTGAAGCGAAATCAAACCTGATATCATTACCTGCCCCACTTGTTGAATCTAAGTCNCCTAGTCCGATGAAAGTCAGCGTATCTGGAGCCATAGATTCCGAGTATTCTCTGACNTGGNATACGACATCNACGTCAGGACCTTCNGCNGATTGATATCTGACATTTAGTACAAACAAGTCTAGAGCCCCATTAGCTTGGAACTCCCATTCCTCGATTTGTGCCCATTTCTCATCAGAGTAATTTTCTGTTGCCCATGAACCTCCACCGTCGGTTGATAGATGGTGAGTGAAAGTAGTTACTGCTAGGCTAACGCAATGAATCGCTCCAGTGGAATCGATTTGACAATACTCGCTTGGGAATTGGACATCGTGTTTGTTCCAGTTTAGTGATGTGTCTAGGAATGCTGAAGTTCCATCGCTGAAGTATTGTGGGAAGTATAATCCTCCACTAGGTACTGGGAATGAGCGCATTTCTTTGTGAGGTTTGTTTACATCATAGTACTCTGGAAGGTNGGTGAAATTCAAATCGACTTCCTCAGCCCCAGGGTTGCTATTTCTTCCTGCAAATTGGAAGTTGTAGTAGTTCAGGCCATCCACGCNGATTTGACCACCNGCATTTTGAGTCTGATGCCAGAAGTTGGAAACAACAACACTTGCCCAGTCTCCGCTACCAATGCTGGATGAGATTGGACCGATAACTTCCACTTGCCATGAGCGGTCATAGAACGGCTCAGTCATACGGTTGTAACACCATGTCCACTGGTCTTCAGATTCATCATATAGAATAGCATAGAATTTGTCGATTTTCCCATCGCCACCAATGTAAGGGAACCAAGACATTGAGATGATGTCTCCGTTGGTTGCTTGGACAATACTTCCCTCTCCAAGTCCTTCTTGACCAGGGTTGGTTGGAACTGGAGTTCGACACATAGGGTCGGTTAGAACTCCTGGAATGTATGTGTCCCATTCATGACCTCTATCCTTTGACCAGACGGGGTATTCTCCTCCAATATTGAGGATGTCTCCTTCAATTGTAGTAGCGAGATAGTGTTCACAACAGTTACCACCGTAATCCTTGTTGAATACAGCCCATGATGTCATAGTGCTTTCATTAAGATTCAAATCAATAGTTTCAAACTCCCACGGAGATATTGCNGGAATAGTGTCAATCATTTGGTAATCTTCCCAAATTGGGTAATCTTCTTTTTCTTCAACAACCATTTCTTCAGCGCCACCAAAACAACCAGCTAATAGCATGGTCAGGGTCAGAAGTATTGCTATTGGTGCTTTCATATCATGACCTCTTTACGCTGTACCAAATCGTGGCACCATCTACTTCGAACGAATCTCCTTTTCCTTCATCGTTACTAAACTCTGCAACGCTTGCTCGGGTTTCATTGATGATCCAAGCACGGTCTTCTTCGAATAATTCTGGTGCATCTTTCATCCACACAGATAGTGCAATNGTATCTTCTATTTCCAAATTTAAATCCTTACGAGATGCTTGAATTCTGCGAGTAATATCACGTGCAAGTCCCTTTGAAAGTAATTCAGGGCTATCGCTCATGTCCAAAACAAGAGATACAGAACTGTCTGCGATTTGGACTGTCTGTGCAGCATAACCTTCACGCTCTACACGGCGTAATTCGATGTCCCCTGACCCGATTTCATATCCTGCTATGACCAGATTTCCTGCCTCAATGCTTGCTAGCATGGCTTCACTATCACCGTCTGCAATTCCTTGCAAAACAGCGGGTAAGTCTTGTCGACACTTAGCACCTAATGTCCGGCGATTAGGCGTGACTTCGACCTTTTGGAATCGGTCTAGGTCTTCCTCTAGAGATATCATTTCAACATTCAACTCTTCAGCTAATATTTCNTGGAAATCAGATAAATCAGGTCCACTGACAATCCATCCTTCTGCACACGGTAAACGCTGNCTGCGGTCAGCATCTACACGGATTCTGCGNCCNGTCTCAGCAAGTTCTCTCACTAGAGTCATAGTCTGCAAAATATCAGTGTTNACCTCTCCAGCNTCTGGCCAATCTGCAAGATGGACCGAAGTACCTTCCAGGTTACGGTGAATTGTATCGGACATGAACGGTGATACTGGAGCCATCAAGCGACTAACTGTCACCAATACTTTGTGGAGAGTGTGTTGACAAGCCAACTTGTCATCGCCATCNGCTTCATCCCACAAACGACGCCTAGAACGGCGTACATACCAATTGGATACATCATTTACAACGAATTCTTCAATGTCACGGCATGCTTTGTGGAAGTCCCATTCCTCAAATTGTTTGCTCGTTCCTTCTACAACTTCAGCAAGTCTGGAGAGTACCCAATTNTCAAGTGGGGTGTTCTTTCCTTTAGGAGATGTTTCTGGGTCGAATCCATCAAGTGCTGCATAATCAGAATGGAACCTGTGAATGTTCCACAATGTCAAGAACATCTTACCATAGGTTTCTCTTACGCCGTTAGGGTCGAACTTCATCGGATTCCATGGCGCTCCTGCAGTAACCATGTACCATCTTGTAGCGTCTGCTCCTTCACGATTGAAGTGGTCCCAAGGGTCGACAATATTACCTTTAGACTTCGACATTTTCTTACCTTCAGCATCTAGAATTAATCCAAGAGATAGNCAGCGTTTGTAACATATGGAATCGAATACCGTAGTACTTACTGCAAGTAAAGTGTAGAACCATCCTCTGGTTTGATCCACACCTTCGCAGATGTAGTCGATAGGGAAATTATTCTCGAATTTCCCTTCTTCTCCAAACGGATGATGCCANTGAGCGAACGATGCACAGCCTGAATCAAACCAGCAGTCCATTACGAAAGGTTCTCTCTTCATGTCGCCATCACACNNGGTACAANCTAGTACTGTNTCATCGACATATGGNCNGTGCAAGTCTTCTGCNACAGGNCTTCCTTCCTTGGCCATACTAGCCATTTCTTCAGTTGAGCCCACACANTGCTGGTGTCCACATTTCTCACAAANCCAAACAGGTAGTGGGGTTCCCCAATACCTTTCACGGCTAATCGCCCAATCCTTGACATTGCGCAACCATTCACCGAACCGGCCTTCGCCAACCCAATCTGGTGCCCATTCAACTTGTGAGTTGAATTCGAGAAGCATTTCTTTGACCGCTGTCATCTTTACGAACCATGAATCCATTGCATAGTAGAGAAGAGGATGACCAGTTCTCCAACAATGTGGATAATCGTGGAGATACATCTTTTCNCGATATAGCAATCCTGAATCATGCATCAATTCGATGATAGTAGAATCGCAATCNTTCACATAACGACCATCGAGTGAAGGNTGAGTTCCAGCAAGGAATGATCCGTCAATACCAACTGTGTGTTGAGCTGGAAGTCCAACTTCCATTCCCAAATTATAGTCGTCTTCACCGTACATTACAGCGGTGTGAACCACNCCAGTACCGTCGGTAGTAGTTACCCAATCTGCTCCGATGACAGTCCANGCTGTTTCTGAGCCNGCACGGTCTACTGCGTCTGGGAANAGGGGTGTGTATGAGCGTCCAATCAAGTCGCTGCCAGGGAAGGTTTCAATCTCTTCACAATGGTGTCGAATAACCTCTTTGAATAGTTCCTTTGCCAAAATCAATTCTTCTCCAATTTTAGCTCCACCATGCCCGTCCCAATTCTCAGGGTCTGCGGTAACTCTTACTCTGACATACTCAACATCAGGTCCTACTGCAAGACCAACATTCCCCGGTAATGTCCATGGAGTTGTTGTCCAAGCTAGTATCGATGCATCGGTATCTTCCAACTTGAACTTAACATATACAGATGGTTCTTCAACTTCTTTGTAGCCTAATGCAACTTCGTGACTGGAGTATGATGTACCTGTTTGAGGACAGTACGGCAGGACCTTGTATCCTCGATAAAGAAGTCCTTTCTCAAACATTTTCTTTAGTGCCCACCAACAAGACTCGATGTATGTGTTGTGAAGGGTAACATATGGGTTATCCAAGTCACACCAGTAAGCCATTCTCTCAGTCATATCTCTCCAAGCAGCCTCGTAAGTCCAAACCGATTCACGACACTCTTTGTTGAATTCCTCCATTCCAAAAGCCTCAATCGCTTCATTGCTCATGAGGTCGAGNCGCTTTTGCACTTCGATTTCAACCGGTAAACCATGGGTGTCCCAGCCACCCTTTCTCTCAACGAAATTTCCTTGCATTGTTTTCCATCGGCATACAAGGTCCTTGTAGGTTCTAGCAACTACGTGGTGAATGCCCGGTTTACCGTTTGCAGTAGGCGGTCCTTCCAAGAAAATGAATGGCTCTCCATCAGCACGATTCTCCACGCTTGTTTCGAACAATTTCTCATTTTCCCAAGTAGCGAGTAGACCGGTTTCCAATGCAACTGAATCCAGTTCGCTGGTAGTCCGTGGGCTGGCCATGTCACATGCGAGATGTGAACATGTCTTGAAACAGTCGTTTGACATATTTGCAAAATCACGATTAAAACCCACTTCGTAGAAGTGATTCGCAGGGGTTGGTTTGAATTACATTGAGTTCATCCACTAATCGCATGGCGCAAGTCAATAAGGGGATTCAAGCGTTCGCGCTTAGTCTCTTATTCATTTTATCAGGTCCTCTGTCGCAGGTTTTGATGGAATCAACCCCTGCTGTATTGTCGGATGAAATCGTGTCGAAGGATAGCGGTTTTGGAGATATTACTGAAGTTGTTATCAATGGAGCAGGACATAATGGAGTAGGACCTTCACTAGTTCTAGATCAGAATCATGCTTTGCAGACGGTTTCCTTTTCTGTCGCCGCNGGTGATAGCACAAGAGCTACTGGTTTCGATTGGTCAGATTGGAATCAACCAGGTGTCTCTAGTCAAGGGTTGATGGAAGATGCAGATGGTGGTTTGATACTCGGTTTCCAGGGTGTCAATTGGGATTTCGATAAAGGCAATAATGGCTGGACATCTTCTAGCGCCAGTTATGGTCAGTATAACTCCGCTCTCACCTGCGGAGCAAGTGGAGGCGCAGGCTCTTCGTGGTGGACTAGNGGNGGCGCAGTCACAGTTACAAGCCCTCAAGTAANTCTTGCAGGGCATCAAGGATTATCTCTTCAAGCATGGATAAAACAAGGAAATTATCAGTGTGGCGAAGAGCCAGACTATAACGAGGATTTCTATCTCGAGTACAAGAACTCGAACAATGGTTGGAATCAGATTCAATATTTACCTGGTTCAACTTCCGGCGGTAGTGTAACCAACGTCAATTTCAACCTTCCTTCCGATGCTTTCCATTCAACTTTTCAAGTAAGAGCAAGACAAACATCAGGTTCTGGGACCTGCTGTGATTATTGGTTCTTTGACGATATTATTATTCCAGGTACAAGTGGTGCCAATTTGACCACACGGTCTTTCGGTTGGTCGCCTAGCTCACATGAGAAAATCGATGAAGGGAGATATTCTCCAATGTATATCGATGCAATCGTTCCCTTAGATGCTCATCTTAATTGGACCGTTATCGATGCAGATACAAATATTCCAATTCCAGGTTTAATCAATCGCACTGGCGAATGGGTTGACCTTTCAGTAGTAGATTGGCAAACGCACAAGTCGCTAAAACTCAACCTCGAGTTCAAGTCCAATCAATCTGGATTTTCTCCAAGGTTGTATGGCATTTCAGGTGGCGGTAAAATCTATGATGGGTTTAATTCCAATCCTGAGTTAACCGGTTGGAGTTTTGATAATTCCAGTTGGGATGACTCACTATTCGAAATAAGTGGGAGCGAAAACGACACCTTNCATTCACCCGTTTTCGATATCAACATGCCTTTTTCATCTTACAAGTTTGAGATTGAGACTCAAGGTAATACGACCACCCATGTATCTCTAGATCATGGTGATTGGACTGAAATAAATTCTTCCAATCAAAGAATTGACTTAGAAAACTCATCATCTTCAATACAATTCAAACTCCAAGGTACAATTGACGATTGGTCGATTGATAATCTGAAATTACAATTGTATCCCACCACCTCAGTGGTTTCTGCAAGGATGGATATCGATGGCNATGGCCGTTCTGAATGGTCAGTCCATGACGCAGATATTGGCACTTGGGGGAATCAAGATGTATTCATTGGCGGCAATTTTAGTTCAATTGCAAATGTTGGATTAAATCCAACCTCGTGGCACAGTTTATTGGTTCCAAGAGACGCCACCTCATTCGAAGTTTCTGCAGATGATGTGGGGTCGGTCGGTCTTGGAGTTCAGACGATGGCTCTATGGATTGGCAATCAGATGATTGCTCAAACTGGAGGCAATGGCTATGCTGATGGCCTCAGACTTTCTCTCAATGCTAGTGAACTTGAACTTCTGAATGTCGAGACATCTAGCACAGCTCCCGTCAAGAAGGTTGGAGGCACCGATTTCATTTATGCTAGAATCGAATTGATATCGGATGCAGGTACCCAAAGGTTGGCTGGTTTAACAATCACNTATGATGCTAAAGACGTCGTAGAAGCAGTTGCTATCGATGAGGTGGTAATGGCTATGAATAGAGCAAGACTTGATCCCAATAAGGCATCGAGCCTCCCATTGATTTTCAATGCTGAATCCCCTTGTTCGCTAGAAGTTAGTATCCTTTCCTCAACTTCATCTGGCGATATTACAATGGGTTCATTGACTTGGCTAAATGATTCAGAAACCTTGACTCCATCACAAGATTGGAGACAAGTGAATACAAGAGCACAGGTCCATTCTTCTGCTCCACATCGTTTGATTCTAAACCTTTATTCCGATGATAAAACCGCAATGTGGTTCATTCCAATTTTGGGCGGAAATGTCATTTCAACAGGNGACGACGATACTCTAGTGGTTTCTCAAGATGGAATAATGCACAANAACTCTCAAGGAATTCATGACCTAATGACTTCTTTTAGAACTGCACAATCTTTCGATGACCAAAATAACCTCCGTCTAGAGACAAGAATACAGTTGACAAACGGTGTAATATCGATGCCTGCGGTTGAAACTTGGAGCAATCCTGCAATCGATAATGACATGCGAATAGAATCGGTGCAGATCTATACAGATAGGGGATTAATCTCACCAGATACAACTTATCTGATGGCCAAAGATAATCTGACATTCAACATTGATATCGGATTTGAAAATGGTGATGCTGATGAGAAACCATTCCCAGAAGAATTTGAAATGTCTCTTTCAAGAGATGGTCAAATAATCGCTAACACTACTGGCTATGAAGGCGATTATTGGATTGTAGAAACCAATGCCCCATTCACAAGCGGCAATGTNTCCTATGAAGTAGAAATTATTCCACTGGCAGGAGGAGGATTAGGCGACCCTGTTCTTCTAAATCGTACCTTTGCAATCGACCCACTAGCACCTGTTGTGGCGGCTGCAAATATCAGATACCATGACCATTTAGAACCTTCAACAAATCAACAAATAATCATCAATATCACTGACCAGCCAGTGCTTCCAAGCGATGTCACGTTGATGCTGTGGACTGAATGGGCTAACGATTTGAATGGCGATGGTTGGCCAAATCCGGGTGAGTTTATTCCTCGANCCATGTCGNTACCTCAAGACTTGGACCAAACATTTGGTTCATACCATGCTTCAATTGATGACACTGCAGCTTATCCTGGCGAAAAGGTTGCAGGTTACGTAATCGGTAACGACCCTTCAGGGCACGGTCTTCTCGAAGGCGGCTCTGATATGATTGATGACCATCTCTTCATGTATCAAATTAGAAATGATGGAGTTCCATTGATTGCTAGTGATGGATTTGAATGGACAGACGGTCGTAGAGCGTGGCTCCATCCTGGTCAAACATACGGCTTGAATGTATCATTCACAGAATTAAATGGAATTTCTGATATTAGTCAGATTGAAGTTTCTTTAGCAGACAATATCGCTAGTGACAAATTGACACTAAGATGGGATTCAAACTCTAGGCAGTGCTTTAGCGACACAGAACATATTCTAATCACTTCATGTAAAATCAATGACCCTACTGGACTTACTCCGAGCCCTTATGACCAAGAATTGATTCTTTACTTGGAACTTACACCTCAGTGGACATTGCCAGACCTTGGAGATACTAGAAGGGAGCCTGTCGTCAAAATCTATGACCGCGCTGGAAACGAAGATACAGCAAATTTCCCTCAAAACCGATGGCGTTTTTCTGCTGAAATGATGATTCCGACCAACCTCTCTCTGTGGGTTGAAAATGGCGCTGTCATTGAAGACGGAGCAAGAGTTTCTCCNGGTTCTTCAATGGAGTTATCCGGTGATTTACTGTTTGTTCGAAGTTTGGAAAAACCACAATTCGATTGTGATATTGAAGTTAGATTGAATGGCATTAGAACCGCTACTGTTGCAATTGATGGAATGTTCACAGCTTCTATGAAAGCCCCAACCATTTCTGGACAACATGCTATGACTTGGAATGTAGATTGTATGCCTGAACAGGGAATCGATCTAACCAGCCCTACCGAGGCAGTAAAATGGATTCTTGTTGATGCAGTTGGACCTAAGGTGGTCGAATTCACCTCTCCTCGTGAATCATCAANTCTAGATGCAGAATCTCATTTCGTCAGAGTTATAATCTCTGAAAATTATGGTATTGATGCAGATTCAGTNGAACTATTTTGGTGGGTTACTGCTAAGGGTNCNAATGATGCAATTGTTTCNGGTAGTACTGTGATGNAATTNGATGGANNNGAAACGACTGGACTACGTCTAGAGTTTACTGGTGAAGTNAATTTGTCCGGAATNTCTCCTGAAATACTTCATGAGCAAGTTGTTCTGAAAATGCGATTTGAAGGNAGAGANATCGCTGGTAATCAATTCGAAACCGACGGNAACAGTGTTGCATACCCTGCTGGAGTTTGGGACATANTCCATCACACTCCAATTTTCTCATTAGANAGAAGTGGCATTGAAATGTCAAAGACGAGCCTTGAGGTTGATGAACCAACAATNATTCAGATACATGTACGCAATTCNGGAATGCTTGTNGGCGATGCTGANTTGNTNGTNGAGGTAGTTGACCTAAATGGNGAAAGATACCAGTTGACTAGNACATCGGTCNCAGTTGAAGCNGAATCTGTTACNACAATGGTCGTTGACTGGAAACCNGAATCACCNGGNATNCAGAGAGTNGAAGTTACCTTGTTAGACCAAACAGAGAAATCAGAATTTATTGATGTGATGCCTACTCAAGAGAGAGGATTCCTTCAGGACAGTATTGGTTCAACCAATCCATGGGTTCTTGGAATTACATTGAGNATGCTCGGTGTNGGGATAATATTCATTCTNTCTTGGATGAGANTTGCAACTGTAAAACGNGGCGATTCGGATTTAGAATGGGAATTAGAAGACGAAGAGTTTGAAGATTTTTAGGTTGCAAAAAGCATAGAGACTAATTTTTTGTGGACAAAAACGGAGGGGGCTATTGTGACATCAAAAATCGCTCTGCTTCAAGTCAACCCAATCGTTGGTGACATCGGCGGAAATGCCGCACAGATCAGCAAGTTGGCAAACCAAGCCTCGCAAGCAGGAGCTAGTTTAGCAGTAACTACTGAATTAGCAATCAGNGGCTATCCNCCTCGCGATTTGNTATTGCAATCAGATTTCATAGAAACTTGCCACTCCACTGCAAATAATCTAGAATCTGAGATTCCAATTCTAGTNGGTACNCCAGTTCCTCCTCTTGATGACCGCTCNTTACCCGGAAACGGNGTAGTTAGNGCAGGAGATTCAGTNCGTGAGGTNACCCGTAANCAATTACTTCCAACCTACGATGTCTTTGATGAAGCAAGATATTTCGAGGCCGATGAAAGACCNGGNATTGCTCGCACAATTGCAGGNCTAGANATCGGNGTTACAATTTGTGAGGATGCTTGGCAACATTGTGGTGCTACACCGAATGATTACGATAGNGACCCGATTGCACAAATTGTTGAATGGGGCCGCCAAGGTGTTGTTTTAGATGCTACAGTCAATCTTTCAGCATCACCTTATCATGCAAATAAATCAGGAATCAGAGTGGCGGTTGCTCGNAGTGCAGCAGCCTCTTTGAATCACCCGTTCTTACTAGCNAACCAAGTTGGCGGCAATGACGATTTACTATTCGATGGTCGCTCAGTAATCGCATGGCCAAATGGAACTGCAGTAATCGCGCCTGCTTGGAAAGAAGGCATCTTGATNGCAGATTTGTCAAGTCCGGAAGGATGCGTNTGGATAGGTGATGGTGAACTAAGCATCCTTGGTTCAGACGAGGAAATTGAGGATGAAGAACACGATTTACTAGATGCTATTATTATCGGTCTTTCCGATTATTGTAGAAAGAGTGGAATTTCAAAAATAGTTCTCGGTCTATCTGGAGGGATAGATTCAGCGTTAGCTGCCTGTGTTGCAAGTGCAGCAGTAGGACCTGCCAATGTGACTGGGATTTCAATGCCTTCAAGACATTCAAGTCAGCATAGCATTGACGATGCTAGAGCAACAGCAGAAGCATTAGGAATCGAATTTTCACTTCAACCAATTACAGAATTACATACCGCTGCAGACTCAGCGCTAGCAGAATTATTGGAAAATGGAAATCCTGTAGCGGGGGAAAACTTGCAAGCTAGATTGCGAGGACTAATCGTAATGGCTCATGCAAATGCAAATGGGGCAATGGCAATCGCGACAGGAAATAAATCCGAATTAGGCCAAGGTTACTGCACTCTATACGGTGATATGGCTGGTGGATATGCACCATTAGGTGACCTATACAAGATGGAAGTATATGCTCTAGCAAGAGAATTCAACAAAAGGGTTGTAGCCGATGCTGTAAACGAATCAACCCTTACAAAACCCCCAAGTGCAGAGTTGGCCCCTGACCAAAAAGACGAGGATAGCCTACCTCCATATCCTATTCTTGATGAGATATTACGTCTTCACATTGAAGGTGGATTAGATGCAACTGAGATTACTCAGAAAGGTCACGATAGTGAAATTGTGAGAGATGTCCTTACCCGACTTTCTAGAAATGAACACAAGCGATGGCAGATGCCACCTGCACCTAGAGTNTCAATGCGAGCATTCGGTCAAGGCTGGCGCCAACCGCTAGCGGCAAGACACGATTGGCGTCAATGAATTATTATCCATTCATCGCTCAATTGTCCGTGAGCCCAGCCATATATCTCTAATCCAGTAGTAGATGAATCTCCGATGAAGTAAACCATATCTTGTCCTACCCACAATTCTCCATGTGTAGCGGAGTCAAGACCTCCAACCTCATGGTCCCAAAGCAAAGTGAGTTCATTCTCTTCTACCAAATACAACTGGCCACCTTCTGTTGGATGAGAGGCAGTTACGAGTAGACTGCTATCCAGTGTGGCAAGGTTTGANGGAGATGATGATGCNATTCCAGCCACATGGTCGCTATGTACCCAAGCACTTTCACCATCGCTAACACATAACTCGTAGCCGNTAGATGGATGGCCACAATCAAACCACAATNTCCCTTGATGGAGTGTGTGAGTGGATTGACCTACATTTTGTAGTGACGAGTTTAATTCGATCATTGTAGAAGTTGATGTGTTGAAAGCAACCAACTCTCCTGAATCAAAAACTATGCTATCTCCAATTACAATCGGTGGAATTAATTGTCCTGAATCACTCTGCAAATTGGAACTCATTTTCACCAAATCCATTCCATCCCAACTGTGTAACTGCGGTCCACTGGNNTCGGTAGTAGCGATGAACCAATGACTTCCTGAAANGTATGTGGATTCTGAATTTATGTCGCCAGGTACGATGTTTCCTCCCAATGATATGCCGGTGGGTGTATTGTACAATAGAACACCATTTGCTGCAGTAGTATTACTGTAAACTCCACTGATGAAAGATTCGGATTCACCAAATATCGCTAACCCATCNGAATATGTTAGTACCAGTTCATCCCCGTTCTTGGTAAACGAGTCTCCATTCAAAATATTCGAACTTAAATTACTCTCTTTCCATGTGGTAATCCCGTCACTAGACCAAAGTTGGGTTCCTGAAGAGTCTGTTGCATCAAACCACGCTCTCCCCTGATGCTCAGTGAAACCTAGAATTGAGCCTGGAGCGAAGTCTATCGNAGGTGAAATAAGATTCAATACTCCATTTTGTAAAGAATACAATAGGCATTTATCGTCTTGAACCGCTGAAAATATCAGGAACTCTCCACTAATTATTCCACCTTCACAGGCTGTCGTAAATGAATTTCCAGAGTTCTCTTGTATGTCAGTCAGTCTTCCACTTGTCAAATCCTCAAAACAAATTTTGACACTCGACTCGATTTCTTGTGAAGTTGAATTATTGCCCATTTCTATAACCGCTGCATCAGGGCAAGCTCCGTAAGCACCTCTGTAAGACTGTATGAANGGTGAGTTGCCAATCAAACCATCAATTCCATCAATCCCGTTCGAGCCATTCGTTCCATTGTATCCTCTATATCCCCTNGTTCCCATAGAGCCAGTCTCACCTTGCTTACCGTGACATACATTTTTGATTTCAGAAACTTCTTCTGCGTCTAGCGTTCCATCATCATTCACATCCATGCCTAATTGAATACTAAATCCTCCTTCTTCACAACCGTGAGTTCCGTATAATGTCGAAATCTTTGACATGGNGGAAAGNCCGTCTTCTCCTGATTTCAAATCGTTGATTTCCATTGTATTGTATAATGAAATACTACTCATTATTAGTGCTAGTATTATTGAAAAAACTCCTAGGAATTTTACAAATCTCTTCTTTTTTGATGGCTGCTTGTCCTTCATGTATTATCTAGAGACTTCCTAGGATTAGAGAGTGTTCCCTACAAAGTGTTCATTGGTGTGTTCTAACAGCACCCAATAATGGAGTTGCCAGATAGACTTGCATCTATGCTTGCTGGCGACGAGGGTTTGACTCGTCAGAAAGCGGCTAGGCTAGTTGTTGATTTGGCTAAAACAGCAGGCGCAAAAGGCTTCATTGATGTTAATCACAGTCACGTTTCTGGTGTTTCAGTAATCACTGGAGGTCACGGACTTCGAAGATTCTTAGCTGATTTAGCAGGCGAGGGTTCAGTCGTAATTCCTACAACTTTGAACTCTGCTGGTTGCGATAAAAGAAAAATGGAAGAAATGGATATTGATTATCCTGATTTCTTGGAGCAACAATTCGAGATAATAATGGCTTACGAAAGCCTTGGTATCGAATCATCGCTTTCATGCACTCCTTATGATAGGGGAGTGGAAGATGAAGCAGGTTATGCCTCTTGGGCAGAATCTAATGCGGTAGCATTCTCTAATTCTTGGACCGATCTAATCACAAATCGAGAATCAGGTTTGTCCGCTTTAGCAACTGCTCTAACCGGTTTTGCTCCGGAATGGGGCCTTCACCTTGAAGAGAACCGAGTTCCAAATATCGTCGTGGATGTCGATTGTGAATTATTGACACTTTCAGATTGGTCGGTTTTGGGTGATTGGATTGGTAAACAGGTTCGCCCTGATTGGAAAATCCCATACGGGCCAATGCCCTTCATACGTGGCCTTCCTTCATACATCAGTTTCGCCTCAAAGAAGGCTCTAACCGCTGCTGCTGCGAATTATGGCTGTCCTATGCTTTGGGCTGAAGGTCATACTGCTACTCCTCATCTTACAGGTGATGAGGAATCATTGAAGTTTACAGCTGAAGACTTAGCCATTCGGTACGAGGAACTTGCTCCTAAAGGACAAGTGGACTTGATAGTAATTGGATGTCCGCAAGCCAGTTTAGAAGAAATTAGAATCACCGCTTCAGCAGTTCGCTCTCATAGTGAGATGGGATTCAAGATACCTGATAATCGACTTTGGGTCTTTACTTCTGGTTACAATTATGATTTGGCAGAAGCTGATGGCTCAATCGGAATTTTAGAAGAATCGGGAGCGGTCATCTTACGGGATACATGTCCTGAAGTAACACCTTACAATCGTAATCACTACAATCACTTGATGACAAACTCACTCAAAGCAGAACACTATCTAACCAGTGGGCTAAACCGTATGCCTACCTCGGTCGGAACAATACAGGATTGTGTCCAACACGCATTCGACCCAATGCTAAGTCAAGGCGAGGTAGTTCCTCTTTCACCTAAAGCTCAGCCTCAACACGCCTCTTCCAAAACCCATCAATCAGGAGATTGTAAAATCAAAGGCGGAGGGCTAGATTCTCAAGACGACTGGATTGTAGAGGGCAGAGCAATGGTTAGTGATGTAGCCTTGACTTACCTCGGTTATGTAAATCGAGACTCTGGTGTTGTTGAGGAAGTTGGGCATCCTCTTGACGGAAGGGCGATTGAAGATACGGTTCTGATTTATCCAAAAGGCTCAGGCTCTACTGTAGCGCCATATGTACTGATGGG
>PAEE01000041.1 GCA_002701145.1 Methanobacteriota archaeon | reverse complement strand
TTGGGTATTGAAACACTTGGTGGCGTTACTACTACTATGATTGAACGCAACACTACAATCCCTAGTCGCCGCTCTGAAGTATTCTCTACCGCAAGCGATAATCAGCCAGCAGTAGAAATTCACGTTTTGCAAGGTGAGAGAGAGTTCGCTAAGGACAATGTAAGCCTAGGCCAGTTCCACTTGATGGGAATACCACCCGCTCCACGCGGAACTCCTCAAATCGAGGTCACCTTCGATATCGACGCAAACGGAATAGTCGATGTGTCCGCAAAGGACAAAGGAACCGGTAAGGAACAGTCGATTAAGATAGAATCCAGTACTTCGCTTTCTGAAGATGAGATTCAATCAAAGATTGCTGAAGCCGAAGAATTTGCTGAAGCAGACAAGCGTCTGAAAGCACAGGTTGAGATGAGGAATATGGCAGACCAGATTGTCTATCAAACCCGTCGTACNATCGANGAAGCNGGNGAAAAACTCAGTGATGAGGATAAGGNCCCNGTTNTNTCNATGGTTGATGAATTAGAAAGTCTACTTCAAAACGAAGAAGGAGTTGCTAAGGAACTTGATGAAATCGATGANGCNGCAGTTCAGGCTAANGTCAAGGAAATCGAGGAAGGAATGCATGCAATTTCNGCCAAACTCTACGAAGCAGCTGCTGCTGAAATGGCAGAACANGAAGAGTCTGGTGAAGAGCCATCCGATGATGGNGTAGTAGACGCAGATTTCGAAGTAGTCGATGAAGACGAAGACTGATTACCAAATGAATGGTATTGCGCTAAAGGTCAGCATGATCAATGGCATAANAATCGATTCAGTAGTTGAACGTAAGTTCGATAGTANTGANATTTCAGTGCCTCTGTGAAGATGAACCTGCATNCCGATNTCTTTGTTNCCTCTTACAACAAGATGTGAGTTTGNTATCGTTCCATCTAGCCCCTCTTCTTTGTCTTCATTGTCTCTATTNTCCACTCTACCTAGGCAATAAACAGGGTCACCTGCGGCTAGAACCCANACGGTCCATCGCCAATTNCCACTTTGCCAAGTGTACAATTGGTCGCCTAAGTTGACTTCATNCCATGTGTCAGGCTCGACTAATATTCCTCCAGTTCCATCGTGGAGCATGAATCTAGTGGAACCGCTATCGCTTCTTCTCGACTCCCAACTACATGATTCATTTCCGTCATTATCTCTTGTGCAAACATACTCTTCTTCTTTCCATCGATAAGCTACGACACCTTGAACCTGAAATTCAGGATATCCTCCAACATGAAGGTCGANAGTNCCNCTTGGAGCNGGTCTTACCTGACCCACCAATTCAGCAGCACCNGCCGCTACACTTCTTACTCGACTTGATGGTGTATCGAGGATGTTGTGCATTAGTTTCCACTTTTTCCATGCAAAGTATGTCCAAGTTAGTGTGAAAATGATAATGACAATTCGCAGTATTTGTCCAGCCCATTGGTGGNAATCATCACCATGTCTTGCGAGAAGGTCACTGGCTAACCAAATGGATGTGANCACAAATACAATTCCATTAATCGAGAATAAAGTGAATGTTGCNGGGTGAGGTGTGCCAANGACATNAGGATGTTCNTCGATTAGGACGTTTTCCTCATTTGACTGATATGGATTATCAGGCCATGTTTCTAATCCNGGAGGAGGTAATACCCAGTCTGATTCATCTNTACTTCTAATCGGTCCAATTGCAGATTGTAAATTACCAGGAGTTCCATGAACGAACGGGGAATTGCCCCACCGTTCTCGTAACTTTTTGATATCATTGGACATTGANGTTGGAGTANTATACATCATGATTAATGATGCAACTATAGTGATTGCTAAGCCNACTCTTTGCGCATCTTCTCTATCTGTNCGTTCGCCAATTTTCAACCCTTCTGCTCCCACAGAGAGCATCGAAAGTTCNCCATCCTCTTGAACCATAAACAATTTCACAACGTCTCCTTCGGCGATGTACCAGTCTTCATAACCCGGGCAATTACGACTATTGGTATTCACTTCAGAACCTAATTTGTCATGCCAGCCTAGCGTGAAAGAGTCCCCCCCTGAAATTGGTTTTACTGTTATCACAGCATCATCATATTCATCAGTATGATCAGTGCAATTCTCTCCATCAGAATCTAATGTCCAATAGCCATGCACGAGGACTCCTTGCTCAATTACAACATCCATTGTCACGAATGTACCAGTTCCCCCATCCCATCCTTGGCCTAAATCGACTTCTTCATCTTCATCAATCTCATCTAGATTATCTATGCTAATCGCTTCTGATACCGGAGGGACATCTGGAATATCAAGGCTAAACATCAAGAACAATCCTGCTGCTAAAAACATCATAAATGCAATTACCCACGCTACAATTGCTTTCCAAGTATGAGGGAATGTGAATTGGAAAAATCCGTGTTGTAAGGAGGTATGGTCGATTTTCGACTTATTCTCCATATTCACCCCTCCAATAATTTGGTTATCATACGACCGGATAAAAGCATCATTTCGTGCCTTTTGNGAAGGTTAGAAACTCACTCCACAATATCACATTTCAGTGAATTAATGAACAGTTACAGGACAATGTTGAATATACGCCTCCGACGCCTTTTGAACATGGCAGACGTAATGGCAATGCTGAGTCAAATGCGAAACGCAAGTGGAGACATGGATACAATCGGTTTGCCAGACCATGTAATACTAGAATTTGCTAGCCTAGATGATAAGTTAGTTCAAGCGGTCCAAGAAGCTGCAGAAAAGCAATCACAATACCCATCTGAACATCTGATGATGAATGAGAAAGANCTGGTAACAATACTCCAGGAAGACTATGTCAATTTCTACGCTCCTGCAACAGTTAACCCGTATGTTGCACTTGCAGGTAGAGGTCCATGGATTGTGACATCACACGGTGCGGTGTTACACGACAATGGTGGCTACGGAATGCTAGGCGGGGGGCATGGACCTTCAGAGATAATTTCAGTGATGAGTGAAAACCATGTTATGGCAAATGTCATGACGCCTTCATTCAGTCAGGCTCGTATGGCTGCTGCTTTGAAGAAAGAATTGGGCCACACAAGAGGTAGTTGTCCGTTTTCCAAATTTATCTGTATGAACTCAGGCTCAGAATCAATGACAGTTGCAATGCGCATTTGTGATGTAAATTCGAAAATAATGACTGGCCCAGGTGGTCGTCATGAGGGTAAACCCGTGAAACTACTTGCTATCGAAAGGGCATTCCATGGTCGTACTGACAGACCTGCACAAATTTCCCACTCATGTAAAGCAAGTTATGACAAGAATTTGAAAACATTTTCAGAAAGAGACAATTTGATTTTAGTTCCTTCTAACAATGTTGAAGCACTTCAAGCAGCATTTGCTCATGCTGATGAAAATGGTTACTTCATTGAATCTATGTCGATAGAACCTGTGCAGGGTGAAGGAAATCCCGGTCAATGCATTGACAGAGACTTTTATGATGAGGCTAGAAAACTAACCAATGAAAATGGTTCAATGCTGATCATAGATTCAATCCAAGCTGGAATCAGAGGCCAAGGAACTCTCTCCATTGTAGATTATGCTGGATTCCAAGATGCTGAAGCACCCGACCTTGAAACATGGTCTAAGGCGTTGAATGCGGGCCAATATCCTCTCTCTGTACTCGGTTTGAACGAAAGAGCAGCCGAGTTGTATGTCGTTGGAATTTATGGAAACACGATGACTACTAACCCTCGTGCACTAGAAACAGCGGTTGCGGTTCTAGAAACAATAACTCCAGAATTACGTAAAAATATTCGTGACAGAGGTGTTGAATTTGTAGACAAATTGAACGCCCTTGCCGAAGAGTTACCTGGTACTATAATCAAAGTTCAAGGAACAGGTCTACTAATCTCTGCAGAATTAGAGCCTAGCATACTAACGGTAGTTGGCTTTGATGATGTAGAAGTCTGGTGCAGAAAGAACGGGCTTGGAGTTATTCACGGAGGAGTTAATGCATTGAGGTATACTCCTCACTTCAATATCACTAGTGATGAAGTCGATCTAGTAATCGACATCACTCGTCAATCAATCAAGCACTTTACTCAATAATCACAAACCAGTGATTAGATGGTGTAGAGTTCTGACGTGGATTCCAGTTGCACCATTCTTGACCATCTTGTTGGACTTAGCACCCCATGCGGTACCTGCTATGTCCATGTGTGCCCATGGAATTTGATTCTCTGTCCCTTCCATGTTAGGTACGAATTGCTTTAGGAATGCAGCAGCTGTATTTGAGCCACCATATCGGCCAGCGCCAAGATTGCGAACATCTGCAATCTTCGAATCGGTCATCTCTTTCTCGAATGCTTTGAACAATGGCATAGGCCAAGCGATTTCTCCACAGTGCTCTCCTGCAACCTTGATCTTGTTTAGAAGTTCATCATCATTGGACCAAAGACCAGTTGCTTCGTGTCCAAGTGCAACTACACAAGCACCGGTAAGTGTTGCCAAATCAATCATGTAAGATGGATTTAGATGAGTGCCTGCATACCACAGTCCATCAGAAAGAACTAGTCTTCCCTCAGCATCAGTATTCAGAACTTCAACAGTCTTTCCAGAGTATGTGGTAATGACGTCCCCTGGGCGTTGAGCGTTAGAGGACGGCATATTTTCTGCCATACAAGTCATACCAATTACACGGTCTTTGTGACCGCTAGCGGCAAGCGCTTTCATTACACCGAATGTTGTAGCTGAGCCATGCATGTCATACTTCATTTCATCCATTGAGGCCGGCGGTTTTAGTGAGATTCCACCAGTGTCGAAAGTAATTCCCTTACCTACGATAATCGGGCTTGGTCCGGGTTTGTCTCCATTAAGTTCCATAATTACCATGCATGGTTTTCGGTATGAACCCATACCTACTCCAACAAGTCCACCCATTCCCAAAGTCTTGGCTTCTTCATAATTGATTACCTTGACTTCTACATTTTCGTATTCTTTACCAAATTCAATGGCCTGTCGTGCGAACTCCATAGGATAAAGGTCGTTAGGTGGGGCGTTTCCAAGGTCTCTTGCAAGGTAAACTCCAGTTGCAACTGCACTAGACANATNNGCGGACTTTTGCAAATCGTCAGTTTTGTCANCTTCACAAGTAACGTGAACAGTAATCTCACCGTCATCAGAATCATCATCTTCATCTTTTGACTTGTATTTGTCATAGGAATAATCACGTATGATCATACCTTCAATGAATGCTCCCATGTGAGNTCCATCGACGCCNTGNAATTTGACAGTTAGAGTTCGTCCGTGTATTTTCCCACGACTTGCAGTAACTTTAGCACCAGACTCTCTCATNNTTTGTAGAGTAGCATCTTCTTGCTTACCGAGTCCAACCAAAAGGGCCTTTCCTCCTTCGGTACCTGCTAAAGTCATAGCAGTACCTGCCTTGNCTTTGAANTCACCATTNNCTAGGATATTTTCAATCTGATTNTTTAGACTTCTATGGACNCCNGCTCCGCTACCNTCAGCCATATTTTTACTATCTTGCCATAATGGAAGGACTAANGTTCCGTTGATATTTTCGTTGGTGTTTACTATTACCTGCATTGGCTCACCTGATTGGGGCAGCGGCACTTGGCTCTTGAAGATGCGCCCACTAAGTCTCAATCAACTAGTTCAGCATCTAATGGCTCAGCATCGCCCAATTGGAATGGTTTTTCTTCTCTACTCCACCAGAANGCGAAGCANATAACGAATAGTGGNAAAGCTCCGAATTGTAATATCCANAGCAGAGTNATATCTGAATTNGAGAAAGAATATACTTCTAGGGTTGAGAGTTCNACAGTTTCGTTAACCCATTGTGCGGAATCTACNACNCGTTTNTGGTATGANAGCCTCCATTCTCCTCCCTCAACAGAAGGGAATCCACTGGAGGTNGCAGTGAAAGAGTCGGTTGCATTAGCCGTGAAATTGTTTGATTCCCACAGTATATTGCTACCATCTATGTACTGAAGTGTTGCATTCCTAGTACTTGCATGGCCAAGATTACTGATTGTGTAAGTGACGTCTTCATCATCTACTATTAGTTCATCAAGCACCAGGCGTGCTCGCCAATACCAAACATTGTCGATTAGGTACCTCATAACGTCCATCTCCTCACCTAATCTATCGTGCAATGATTCGAATGAACCCGGTACAAATTGTTCATCATCGGTTTCAAATGTGAATGTCGGATATCCCATTACGCCATAACCGTAGTCTCGGCTAGTTCCGCAATTTGGATACAAACCTTGGTTTGCGTTTTGGATTGGGATGTCTGAGATACTTTCATGCACATCATCTCTGATGTAGTGGAATAGTTCCCAATCCGAAGGTTGTTCAGGCCACTTGCCCCACGGATAGAGCATTATCCAAACACCGGTATGCATGGTTACATAGAGATCAGCATCAGGAACTTCTGTGTTCATGTAATTCGAATTTGCAGCGGTTTCAGATTCACTGAAAGCACTACTTCCTGGCTGTGTCGTCGGGCAGGTATTCCAATAATGGTCATAGTTTCGATTCAAATCGACCTGATTAATATTCCAACGTGTATCGATATCGTTACCATCAGGGTTTAACATAATCAAAATATGAATCTCGGAATTTTGTAAGACTTGGATTGCTTCTTCATTACCATCATTCCAACCATTGATGTACCATTTTGCTGATAACCATGCTAAAGCGGTTCCCAAATATTCGTTACCGTGATGCCCTCCATCGATGTAGATGATTTCCTTCGCACTGCCATTGGCCTTTGTTTCCATCGACCAGTCTGAGAGTCTAACTACCCACAGAGTCTTTCCAAGTTCGGATTGACCAGTACTTGTTAAATCGACAATATCTGGATTGTCATCAGCCCATTCATTGACTTCAAGAGTGAGAGTGGCCCATGTGAGGTGCACGTGATTGTCTATTGGCTCTCCTGGCCATTCTTGTTCTGCACTAACTAAGCCTGAAAAACTTGCACAAAGCAAGACGCCAAGCATGAAGAAAGCACTGCGCATGGTCATTCCAAGCGACACTAAGACATCAACCTGACTATCATTTTGTGATTGCTGGGTTAGATATTATATCATAAGCGAGTTTGTTGAATCTTATGGTAGTAATCGAATGCCCTCACTGTGATGAGGACTTGGAGATGGATGACGGAGCTTACGGGCTCTTCGAATGTCCATATTGTGGGGGCGAATACGAGTGGGGAGAAAAACCCAAAACAAAGATTTCGAAGTCAACTAAGAAAACAGATTTGTCAAAATTGAAAAAGCGTTCTTATTCCAATAAAACAACTGTCAAAACGGCTCCGACAGAAAGCGCTATGCTTGTAGAACCAAGTCAAATATTCATGACAATATTCACTATTTTGATGATGACAATAATTCTTGCTGGATTAAATTCTGATTTCTGGTACAAAGTGTCATATTCAACATATGATGAATGGGATGATAATGAGAGAGGGTTTGAAACTGGTTGGAGTTTCTCTAGTTCTACTACAGT
>PAEE01000040.1 GCA_002701145.1 Methanobacteriota archaeon | reverse complement strand
GATTACAAAGGTGTAATGATTACAGAAATACTGGTCTCACCAAACGGTGAAGATTATGGTGGAACTGACTGGAACGGCGATGGCGTAATTGGTATTGATAGCGACCAGTACATCCAGATAACAAATGATGGAACTGTTGACGTAGATCTTTCAAATTGGACCTTAGATGACACAACCAGTGGAGGAAGTGCTTCATGCCTTATCGGAAATTTGACAATTTTGGCAGGTGAATCAATTACATTCTATCGTGCAGATACAGAAATTGCACTTGATTACTTCGATGGAGATTCCGCAGTTCTAAAAGATTCAAGTGATGCTATTCAAAGCGTTTTCAATTACCCAGGGAATGATTCTGATTGGGATAGAGTATACATCGCAGGTGCCAACGGATTGCTAGAAAAAGCAGACCCTGCCCCCTCTGCAACTCAAGGAACCTGCACTGTAGGAGAAATCGATAACTCCGGCGGTGACAATTCAGGAGGAGGAAATTCCGGCGGTGACAATTCAGCAAGTGTCGGTGAATGGTCAGTTAGTGAAGATAATTACCTTGGTGTGAAGATTTCTGAGATTCTTGTATCATCATCTGGAGAAGAGTTCGGAGGAGTTGATTTAGATGGAGACGGTGATGTCTGGCAAAATAGCGAACAATATATCCAACTTACAAATGATGGTACATCTGAAGTCGATATTTCAGACTGGACATTAGATGATAACCCAGCAGGTGGAAGTGCACCATGCTCAATAGGATGGAACACCACAATCTCCGCTGGAGAATCAATCACATTTTACAGGTCTAAAACACAGATTGTTTTTGATTACTTCGAAGATGATTTTGCAGTACTAAAGGACACTAATAGCAATGTGCAGAGTATGATAAAATATCCAGCAGAAGATTCGTTTTATGATGTAGCATACACTCTGAACGAAGATGGAACCTTAGGTAAGAATGATGCAAACCCTGCTGACAGGCAGGGTACTTGCTACATACAATCTGACAATAGTGAATCAAAATATATTCTAAAAGGACGAGTTGTCCCCATGACTGGCCAAAATAACGTCTTAGAAAATGGAAATATAATGATTGAAGATGGAATGATTGTAGCTGTTTGGGCTGATGGTGAAATCCCGCCAATCAACACTGATGACATAACTGTTCATGACACAGAGGCGACAATATATCCTGGTCTAATCGATCTGCACAACCATATGCACTACAACCACATTCCACTGTGGGATTTCAATGTACACTTATCTGANTCNCANAANTCNGAAGANGGNGGNTACACNAATNGNTANCAGTGGGGCNANAATTNNGANTATGGCCCNAGTATTACTTGGATGAAGANCAANGTNCAAGATTANANNCAGNTGGGANATGGCNTCTGAACANATGAAGTATGCTGAAGTTCAAGCGGTTGCAGGAGGAGTTACTGCAGTTCAAGGCTCACCTAGTAGTGGTGCTTCTTCATGGGATAGCATACTTTCTCGAAACGTGGAAATGTATAATTTCGGACAAGATGGAATGTCCACATGTGCAGTCTGTGGTGCTGCCGATGATGACTATACTGGAAGCCATTTGATNTCGCAAAATCAATCNGGATCTCTAAATGCATGGTTCGTGCATCTTTCTGAAGGTGTTGATGCTAAGAGTAAAAATGAATTTGATGCCCTATACAACAAGGGGCTAATCATGGATGANACCGTAGTTATTCACGGCACTGCGCTTGACCAAAGCCAATTCCAGAAGATGTCTCAAGTTGGTGCAGGCCTTGTATGGTCACCAGTTTCAAACCTACTATTGTATGGAGACACTACGGATGTTGTAGCTGCAGATAATGCAGGAGTTACAATCTCACTCGCCCCTGATTGGGGNCCNAGTGGNTCNAAGAANAATCTTCATGAATTNAAGNTCGCAGATATGTGGAATCGNGAATCACTTAGATGGTNATTTNAGTGATTATGAATTAGTTGAAATGACTACTAGCAATGCTGCTGAAATTGCAAATTGGCAAGCGTTTGTTGGGAAAATTGACGCAGGCATGTATGCTGACCTCGTAGTAATAGATACATTCCATGACAACCCATATCGCAANCTAATCGATGCAATTGACCCAGATGTTAGACTGACTATCGTCCACGGAAAAGCNGTGTTTGGAGACATCGACATAATGACTGCAATGAAGGGAGATGATTGGGAATATGTCAATGCAACTGGATTTAGCAAGGCTGTAGACGTNACATATCCATCTGAAGTTGAAGGAATGCAGACTTGGGAGAACATAGAATCGGGATTATCTATGGCCATGCGAAATGAATTCGCTGACATTAAGGAACACTGGAACGATGCATCTGGCATGACAGATTCNGAATTACAAGACTGGCTAGCAACTACATTTGATGGAGACTACAGAGATAATGTAAATCACTTGAAAAATATCACACTCGACCCGATTTTCACAATGGAAGATGAGAGATACTTCGATGTAATAAATCGCTCAGCCCACGCAAATTTCCACATTGACATGACAGAACTCTACGACTACTATGATGTCGATTATGATGCGAATGGTAATCGCCCTTACATTACAGATTCTGACTACATTAACAACTCAAATACTGAGCCTGAACCGAGACTCGGATGTATGGATTCTACAGCCTTGAATTATAATGTTCAAGCAAACCAAGATGATGGCAGTTGTACTTACGCAGGAGATGACAATGGAGATGATAACGACATTATTGACGACAATAATGGAGTCGATGACAACCTTGACTCAGATGATGATTCTGACATCTGTACAGGAATTTGTGATGACGATGTTTCAGATTCTGCTGAATCAAAAGAAGCCGATCCAATCTTACTTCTGTCTTTGGTGTTTGGATTTATCATGATAGCCGCTGTAACTGTAATCATCATGTCTAAAGAAAAAGAAACTTTAGTCGAAGGAATTGAGAAGGAAGACCAAGCGTTCGTTCCTGAACTACCGCCTATGGAACCACCTAAGGATTCAGATTAGGTCCCAGATAGGTCCTTCAGAAGTGTCTGTTACAACCACTCCAAGAGCGGTTAATTCTTCGCGTATAGCATCTGCAGCAGGCCAATCTTTTGCTGCTCTTGCACTACTTCTTCTTGAAATTAGTTCCTCGACCTGCTCAGCAATTTCTGCACGTCGTGGGTCTTCTTCAGGCTCAGCTAAAGTTTGTTCACGTGATGGTAAAACACCCAGAACATCACCCGCTGTATCCTCCAACCATTCGACACAATGTTGGGCATAAGCGCCCAAATCATCACCTTCGAGAGAACCTAACATCCTACTCATTTCTCTAAGTGCACCTAGTACCTTTGCACACGCTTCACGGGAATTGAAGTCATCATCCATTGCAATAGCAAATCCTTGAGCCATTTTCTCTAGAAGTCCCAAACTCTTGACAAGAGGTACTTGCGAAGTGATGTCTCCTTCCGGAAGAGGAGGACAATTGATTCCAACCAGTTCTAGTGCTGCTTTGTACACTCCCATTAGACGAACATGATTCTTCTCTGCATCTTTGATAAGTTGTTCATTCATGTCGATTGGTGAGCGATAGTGCGCATTTATCAGGGATAATCTTAGCACATATGGATCGACCTTCTCTAAGATATCCGCAATAGTCCAAAAGTTGCCAAGTGACTTACTCATCTTCTCTCCGTCAATGTTTACAAACCCATTATGCAACCAATGATGAACAACTGGAGAGCATCCTGTGTGGCATTCACCTTGGAAAATCTCAGCTTCATGATGAGGGAACAATAGGTCGTGCCCTCCNCCGTGGATATCGAATTGTTCTCCAAATGAATCCATAGACATGGCTGTACATTCAATATGCCAACCTGGCCTTCCTGGACCCCAAGGAGATTCCCAAGTCGGCTCTCCTGGTTTAGCCGCTTTCCATAGTGCGAAATCCTTGTGGTCACGCTTACTGGAACCTGTGCCGTCAACTCTACCGCCTGCGCCAGAGCGAACAGCGTCAATATTCTGACCTGTTAGTAATCCATATTTTTCAGGAGCGCTTTCTACGCTGAAATATACTCCGTCATCTGCAGCATATGCATTTCCTTTCTCTATCAAATCGGCAGTGATTGAAATCATTTCATCCACAAATTCAGTACAACGTGGATATTTGTCTGCACGTAGAATGTTTAGAGCATCCATATCTCTGTAGTAAGTGGCAATATTATTTTCAACTAATTCCCTCCAATCNTCTCCAGTTTCATTAGCTCGATTGATGATTTTGTCATCGATATCNGTAAAGTTTTGAACGTAGTTCACATCATATCCAGACTTCTCTAACCAACGATGAATTAAATCGAATGCAAGGTAACATCTAGCGTGCCCAAGGTGACACAAATCATACACTGTGACACCACAAACATACATGTTTACAACACCGGGATTCATAGTGGTAAAATCCACTTTTTCCCGCCGACGAGTGTCATGTACACGCAGAGGCATTAACCCATGGGGAAGAATCACTGTTATTCAAACAATGGCATGATTCAAAGTGGTGAGGCCAATGCCCTGACATGGATGGGGTCGTAGTCGTAACTGGGGCTAACGGCCATATCGGCAATAATTTGTCTAGACAATTAGTCGAACATGGTTACACCGTCAGAGGTACTGTTCGCAGTATGGACAAGGCTCCAAATATCGAGATGGAGTTCGTAGAGGCTGATGTTCTAAATCAAGAAGACTGGCCAAGGGTTTTGGAAGGCGCTACTGGACTGTTTCACCTTGCCACAATATATGCGACTAGCGGCGATGGACAACTAATCCTAGATACTGCAAACAAAGGCACAGAGAATGTACTGAGAGCAGCAGCAGCATGTGGAATCAAAAGAGTGGTCTACACGTCTTCTGTAGCAGCTATCGGTTCAACTCCAAAAAAAGTTGTAAAGGATGAATCAAATTGGAATGAGAATTTCTCTATGCCTTACACAAGGGCAAAAACAGAATCTGAGCGTAGAGCTTGGGAGTTAGCAAAAGAATTGGATATCGATTTACGAGTTATCAANCCCAGTGGAGTTCTAGGTGGCTCATTCTCTCGCCCTACACCTTCAACCGACATTATCGGTGATGCCATGAAAGGGAAATATCCAGTGGTTCCAAAAATACCTCTTGCTTTTGTCCACGTAGAAGATGTGGCTACAGCACANCGNTTAGCATANGAAGTNGATGAGGCTCACGGCCGATATGTTCTGGCGCCATANCAAAATGGAAATATCCATGATTTGCTCAAAAGGGCAAAGAAGTTGTATCCTAAAATGAAATTTCCACGCTTTGGAATACCATTGTGGCTACTACCTGTAGTGGTTTTCCAAGATTGGTTCATGGGGCTATTTAGCGGAAAGAGATTACTCACCCGCTCAGCCGCTAAATCATTCTCGAAAGGTGATTCCAAATACTCTAGCAAAAAGGCGGAAAACGAATTAGGAATCACTTGGAAATCATATGATGATTGCATCCATGACACGGTGGAGGCTTACAAATGATTGAGGATAAGTTGGCTGCCAAATTAGGTTGGTTAATTCCTGCTCTGACAATTGGATTATCCACATTAGTTCATCTGTTAAGCGGAGATTNCCGAGCCTTTCCGTTCTTCATATCTGAAGCNGATTATCCAGGATTACAGCGGGTGATTTTNACTTCAGGATTTGTCATTGCAGGAATTGTTTTGATCTATGTTTCTTGGAGACTTTTCTGGTTGAATCGTAAGAGNGGGCGCTGGTATTGGATGCATTTGTCTATGCTTTGTGGGACATTTGTAGGANCTAATTTNGCAATTATGGCTTTCATGGATATGTACGACCATATCGAACTTCACNTTCTTACNGCACTCAATGTATTCCACTTCAGTCTAGCATGGGGAGTCGTTACACACCTTGGAATGAAAAATGGGAATCAGCGAGGAAAGAANCTGAGATATTTGTCGATAACTTTGGGATTCATTGCCTTCATTGGAATGTCATATGCGATGGGATTAGCCGTCAAAGCCCACCCTGAGTTCCTAGATACTGATGATTTGAATTTGATTCAACCTTGGATTAACGTGGCTGCTCCAATGGANTATCTGTTAGCAATTTCATTTATGCTAACCTTAGGCTCATTCAGTGCAGACATGAATCCGGATGATGAAGAGGAGTGAAGGTCATGCCAAGATTACTTGTTGTAGATCTTCTNGCAGAAAGAGAGGCTTTCGGNAAGAAAGGTGTTGAAGAAATTGTTCGACATTTTCCCGGACATGAAGTACTTCTTTGGGCNCCGCATACCGATGATGTCNGAGATTANCAATTCGGAAAAAGAATCGANAAGCCNGAAGAATCNGATGTNATTGTGATTACTGGAAGTCGCAGAAATGTCTCACAGTGGGAGCCTTGGATGGATGATGTTGNTGATTTAATTCGCACATGCANAGTNCCNCTATACGGCATTTGTTTCGGACANCAAATAATCTGTAAAGCGCTGGGNGGAGAGGTTATCAGAGCACAAGAAAATTCAGGTTTCATAGCAGAGGTTACTCACAACGATGGGACTGTAACAAAGCAATTATTCACTCATCAAGACCATGTTGTTGACTCAGGTGAGATGGAAGTTATCGGTTCTGCAGCACACTGTGAAATTGCAGTTTGTAAACATCCTACAAGACCTATCAAAACTGTTCAATTCCATCCAGAAGCCGTACAATCTGTAATTGAATATTCATTAGAATGCGGCGACATGACCCTTGAAGAAAGAGCAGCATTTGGTGATGGTGTTCAGGATTTAGACGTGTCACAATCACTAATCCTGACCAATCTCTAAATGCGATAAGTGTCAGAAATTTTCTTCATGGACCCTAATCAATACTATCAGAATTTAATGCAACAGGGCTACAATAGCGCTGATGCAGTGCATTTCACTCAACAATATTATCCNANTTTCGANGGNCCTGCNCAAGNAATNGNNATGATGACCCCTCCNCCAGGAAGTATGGAGATGGGAGGTATGGCTGCAGGAGGATTTGGAGCCCCTGCTGGTGGAATGGCCGCTGGCGGCATGGCTGCAGGTGGAGCTGCTGCCGCTGGCGGAGGAATGTCCGTTGCAACTATCGCAGTTGTTTCAGTTTTAGTCCTCGGTGGCGTAGGNACTGGTGGATACTTCCTCTATGAATACCTTACAGAACCTGATTTCTATGGTGAAGTCTACTGGAGCGATGAAGGATTCGGATACATGTTTGAAGAAGACTCCATATCGATTGTAATGGCACAATACGAAGGTAGTTGTGAGATGTTTGATGATTTTGAAGGGGAAGATTATACACTAACTGAAAAGGACGACCTTTGTTTCTTGGAAATGGACTTTGAGACAACCGTTACAGACAAAGGAGATTACTACGATGTATGCGTTACTGATGATGGAGAGCCAGAAGAATGCTTGAAAATTTATATTCAAGAAAAGGGCATGATTATGATAGATGACAGTGATTTTTGCGAAGTTTTCGTTAGCGACATAGAACCTCCAAGTGAATTCATCAGCGAACAAAATGCGCAAAATTGGATGGATGANTTCCAAGATAAGAGCGATTCCATCAAGGATGATGGTCCCTCAAGTTGTCAGTATTCACTAGATTATGATGAATCTTCAGGTGGTAGTTTAGATACATTCCAGTTCACTGACAGAGATGCTGCAGGCCAAATGACTGATGGAGGAGGCGATGCACTTGTCCATGTTAAGATGACCCAAGGCAACGACCTAAGTTGGGCTGTACTGAAGGTTACAATCGTAGTCGAAGGTGGATATTCATTGGCTTGCCAGGAAGCAGGAAACGGTGATGACAATTCAGATTGCACCTATGCAATAGATGACGATAACTACTGGAGTGTTTCTGAAGAAATTACAATCTCAGAAGGTGCTTACGACTTGTGTGATGGCTCTAACGGCGGCTGTAGCGTTGATGTCACTATAACCAAGCTAGGCGTAGGTAATGAAGATGATAGAGTATTAGCGACCGTGTTCGCTTACGCTGATGCATACAACTGAGTATCTCAGGCTTCGGCTTTAGCAGCCTGAATCTTGGCATCATTTGCCTTGATTTGCTCCCAAACGATTTCAGCGATGTCTTTGACTTCCATCTCTGAACCGATTGAGGATAGACCATCTGTAACCATAGTAGAGCAGAAAGGACAACCAACAGCGACAGTGTCTGCACCGGTTGCAGCCAACTCCTTGGAACGAATGATATTGACACGGTCATGGTCGTCATCCACGTGCTCTTCCATCCACATTTGTGCACCACCTGCACCACAGCAGAATGAACCTCTACCATGGTTCTCGGTTTCAACATCAACGCCACCAATTGCAGCACGAGGCGCTTCTAATTCGCCGCCAATTCGCCCAAGATAACATGGATCATGATAGGTGATTTTACCATCGTGTTTTGGTTCTGGAAGCTTGCCTTCTTGTTGCAAGTGATTAATCAGTTGTGAGTGGTGCATGACTTCGATATCTTGACCTCCGAAGTCCTTGTACTCGGTTCCTAAGGTATGGAAGCAGTGCGGACATGATGATACAATCTTCTTGACACCGACTTCTTCGAATGTTGCGAGGTTGGTTTCTGCAAGCATCTGGAACAGATATTCGTTTCCAGCACGGCGTGCAGCATCTCCACTACATCCTTCCTGCATTCCTAAGATACCAACGTCTAATCCAGCCTCTTTCATAATCGAGATTGTGTCTCGAGCAACCTTCTTGTTCCTCTCATCGAATGAAGCAGCACAACCTGCGAAGTAGATGTATTCGGCAGGTTCTGCGACCTTTACATCCAAGTCTGCTGCCCAATCGCCACGCTCATGCATTGGAATTCCATACGGGTTGGAATCATTCTCAAGATTCTCAATTGTTGCCATCAGTGGCATGACTGTATCTTCTACAGATTCATCGAACTCCATTCTCTCCATCATCAAATGACGGCGTGCGTCAGTCAACTTTGGTACATGTTCAATGTTAACTGGACAAACATCAACACAAGCATTGCATGTTGTGCAAGCCCAGATTGCTGACTCTCCAAACCTGGATATAATGTCCTCCTCGGGTGCCTCTCCTTTCAGAAGAAGTTCGGAGTGTTCGTTTGCATAACCACGGACATCGTGAATAATTTGCATTGGATTCAGGTCTTTGCCTGATGCGTAAGCAGGGCAAACATCCTGGCATCGAGCACAAGAAGTACAGGCCCAGCCATCGATTAGACTTCTCCAAGACAATTGAGTGTACTGCGATGCTCCAAATGTCTCCAAATCTAATTCTTCCAAAGGAACGGCTGTTCCATTCTCATCCATTTGTAATGGACGCATCTTACCCGCAGGCTGAGTGTCAAAGAAGAATACGTTAGGTAGAGCCATGACCAAGTGC
>PAEE01000039.1 GCA_002701145.1 Methanobacteriota archaeon | reverse complement strand
ATGGGACCCTTCCTCGACACTGTCTCTCCAAGTTACAGTTACCGATGACCAAGCTCTTGGAAGCGAATTGGTAATGCATTATTGGCGTGAGGTCATGGATGATTCGAACGGAGATGGTATTGCTGATTATGACGAATATGTTACCACTTCAAGGGATTTGCCTGAAGGGATTTCGGGAGAAAGAACCCTAACCTTCAGTGGAATTGATGTTTCTGGATTAGAAATGAATGCCCAGTTCTCAGTATTCTTTACAGGTACCGATTATGCAGGACATTCACTAATTTATGGTGGGGATTCAGGTCTCGATAATGACATGGCAACCCTGATAATTGCTGTTAACGAACCTACAGATATCCCTGCCAGTTCTCTCAGTATTGATACAGTTGGAGAACAGTTACTAGCTGGCCAGATGCATACTCTTTCGATGGAGATTAGCGATGACAACGGTGTCAATTCAATCGACATAGTGACAATTAAATTGCTTGGAATGGATGAAGATGATGTAGGGGTTATGACTTGGGAGCCTCGTAATGGGGCTATGTACTCAGGTGAACTATCTCAACTCACACTGCATGATGTAATCACAACCGATATGGAGACACACTATCTTGTTGAGTGGCAATTCTCCCTCGATTGGAATTTCGATGAATCTCTAATTCCAGAATATGCAATGCCNGGCATTGTTGTCTTCGATGATGATGATCTCAATCCTGTTGCATTGATGACAAACCTAGGTGAAATCCGTTGGCAACTCGATAATAATCTGGAAGTCTTAGTCGATGAGATGAGTGATAACTCGCCTCCTATCTCTTCAAGTTCAGCTGAACATCTGTATGTACAGCCGGGTGATGATTTAGGATTCACAGGTACCGTTGTGTATGAAAAATCGGGTGCGCAATTGGTAACTCTTCCACCGCAAGGCCTCGAAGTTACAGTTTCAACATTGTATGGCTCAGAGACAATTTCTGCATACTCGGAAGTTGGAGAAAATGGTACTTGGGATACTGGGATGGTTTTGCCTAGCCGCTCTCTGACNGACNGTTTCCTTATTGTTGATTATTCGATAACAGGAGTNGTTTCGCCAGGTAATGATGTTAGCGTTGTTGAGACTTTGATAACAGTAGACGACATTTCNCCAGTAGTGCAATTTTCATCAGTTCCATTGTCCTTTGATGATGATGATTTGGAAGTATTGCAATTCGCAATTTTGATTATCGATGATGGTGGAATGCCAGAAGGAGACCTAATGGTAAATTGGGCATTCCTCAGGAATGGACTCATTATGGATAATGGTCAATCCAGTGATAACATAACTTTCATCTCTAGCAATGCAGGAACATGGTCCTATGTAGGTAGCGTTGACTTTACCGATGGAGTAAACGTNAGTCTTCAAGATGGTGATGAATTGATTTGGTGGATTGATGTAACGGACAGAGCTGGAAACTCTGCGAGCGGTACTGGTTTATCGATGATAGATGCCATGAACACNGATTTCACAGTATTATCGTTTGATGTCACGGTTACTAACTTAGAAATTGCTTTGGCNGACGGNGGAACTCCAAGAGGAAATGAAGTCGTAGAGGGTACTGTAATTGGCGTAGTTGCGCATGTCAGAAATATGGGCACTCGACCAGGCACAGTAACTGTAACTTTGATGGAAGATATGGGTGAATCTAGAAGTTGGCTTGCACATGGCAGCATGGACCTATCTCTCTCCCCGGGTCAAACTCTTGAAACAATACCATTGGACTTCGAGACTCANGGGGCNGGTTCCCAGAACTTGTACATCAACATAACAGGGATGGACCTCTGGATTGATAATTCATTGATGCCTAATTGCTATGGAGTAAATACAACAGTTTCTTGTGACCTTAATGTTGAATCTGATATGCCTAGAGTAATCTCCCAAGAAGATGCAGAATCAGGTATGGATGGNATGACNGCAATAATNTCGATTTTGNTNTTATTGCTGGGTGGNGCTGGTTTTGCCATAGTCGTTCTTTTGCGTAGAGGNAATGATGAGGAAAGCATCTTCTACGATGATGATGAATGGGAAGATGATCCTTCAGANTATGATGANGAAAANGTNACTCCAATNNTACCACCTATGGCTCCTGANAGACCCGANTTAGATGCTGCAACCAGTNCCTTGNCNTCTAGTGATGNTACAGAAANTCTNGCTGNTGAAACTAGTGAAATTGATGAATCCGAAGAGGAATGATAGGTGCCCAAACGCGCGCGTCACACCTACTTTTCACCGAAATCCATTAAAGCCTATTTTGCCGATTAGTGTTCAGAGAGCCCCGCTCTCTAGATGGGATTGGCATGAATAAAACAAGCGAAAGCAGGACTACTGAAGCTAGAGTTCGGGAATTACAAACGCAGGTAGATGACCTCAAAGAATTGGTAAACACTCTTCTTTCAGTCATCTGTGAAGAACCAGATGGCGTTTCAAGTGGCGCTGCGCCTTCTTATGGCCAGCCCAAGATGAACTATTGCATGTGATCATCCTTTAATCACAGCAAGCGGTGAAAACCTTGCAATAGGCTTGGTTAGGCCTGCTGCATTTGATAATCGAATTACTTCATCCACATCCTTGTAAGCACCTGGTGCTTCCTCAGACATAATATTTGGAGTGTTAGCATGTACTCTAATTCCTTGCGATTCTAATTGTTTTTTCAAGGCTTTACCATCGATTTGTTTCTTTGCTTGGGACCTAGAAAGCAATCTTCCAGCGCCATGACATGATGAAGCAAATGCACGATTTTGCTTTTGACCTTCAAGAAGCCATGAGCCAGTCCCCATGTCTCCGGGTACCAATACTGGTTGNCCNGGCATTGCCCTAGTCGCNCCTTTGCGGTGAACCACNCAAGTACAACNCTTACCATGGATTTGNTGGTCCTCTATCTTAGCAATATTGTGGCTGACATCATACAANAGACTAGTTTCAACTTCGAACTCNGCTGCCAAAGTTTGTCTCAGTCTGTGAGTTAGAGCNCTNCGGTTNGCGAATGCAAAATTNGCCGCACCGTTCATNGCATCAAGGTATGATTGNCCTTCACGGCTGTGTATTGGTGCGGCTGCAAGTTGGCGGTCTTGAATTTCAAATCCCCATTCATCNTTATGCCAAGTACCATCNCTGACACGGTATTTNTCTTCCAAATTCCGNACGTGGTCTGTNCATACTTGATGNCCCAATCCCCTGCTACCNGAATGAATCATGCACATNACTTGACCTTCAAACANTCCATGNGGATTNNCCTCTTCGATTGATTGAACGGTCTGNAGTTCTAAGAAGTGGTTACCTGANCCCAATGTTCCGAGTGCNTTGAGCCCTCTTTCCATAGCTCTTTCCGATACTCCTTCATCNGTTTCAAGAACTCCATTGGATTCAATATTTTTCAGATCTTCTTCATGAGCAAAACCGAGGTCNACCATCGCATCACTGCCTCTAGAGATTATCTCTTTCAAGTCCTGCTTTTTGATATCTAATCCNCCTTTACCTGAACCNCCAGAAGGGATTCGNCCATTCAGTCGGCCNGCCAGTCTGTCGATGTTTGGAATNTCATCAACACTGCAATCAAGTGCTATTAGGCGTACTCCACAATTNATGTCGAAGCCAACACCTCCNGGNGAAATTGAACCNCCTTGTTCTCCCCATTCAACATCCGTAGCAAGAACGCCACCGATTGGGAATCCATATCCAAAGTGCCAATCNGGCATAGCCCATGCTTCACCTACGACACCAGGCATTGATGCGATGTTTACTAATTGTGAAATTGACCTATCATCGCTACTTCTAGCNAGATGTTCATGGTCGGCAACAATCATNGCATCAACTTTCATCGATGCATGTTGNNTAATTCTAAGGAGACCGTCACCCTCGACTTCGAGGTGATTCTTCCATTCGCCTTCGGCCACAGACAGGCGATGAGTTCCATCTATTCATTTCTGTCCTTCAATTGGGGATGGTTTGAAGGCATATTGACTACCCCCACAACCTGCCCATAGGGCAGGTGATGATTCTGGGTCTTCCTCCTATTGACCTTCAAGTGTTCCATGACAATGGGTATACTCGTCGCCAATGCCGAGTTACTGANCTTTGGTTTTGGACCTGTGATGCGCAACGTGAAACATGTGGCGATACTGAAGAAGATGANTACACCTTCATNGGAGCNCCAATTATCGCNGGCTATCANCAACGAGGTCGTGAACTAAAGGATTTGATGCGAGAGGCATTTATNTCATTCCTTGAAGGCATAGGTCACACNAGNGTCGNACCATACCCCGTACTTGCANGATGGNGNGATGATATTCATCTGACGATTGCAAGTATCGCTGATTTCCAGCCNCATGTTACTTCGGGAGAAGTAGAGCCNCCTGCCAATCCATTGGCGATTTCCCAACCTTGTATTCGANTAAACGACGTAGATGCNGTNGGTCGTTCCGGTAGGCATTTGACCACATTTGAAATGATGGCACATCACGTTTTCAATCGTCCAGATGAAGGTAANATGTACTATTGGATGGATGAATGTGTACAGTACTGCCATGACTTACTNTGTGGCACNTTTGGAATNGATCCTTCTGAAGTAACCTATGTTGAGAATCCATGGTCTGGCGGAGGAAATGCNGGGGCNGCNGTAGAGGTAATTGTTGGAGGACTNGAATTAGCAACTCTTGTTTTCATGAACCTTGAAGAAAATGAAGATGGNGATNTCGAAATTAAGGGTGTGAATTACTCNGAGATGCCATTGCAAATTATTGACACTGGNTATGGNCTNGAGCGNTTCTGCTGGGCTGCAGCGGGAACACCNACNATCTATGAAGCGATTTATCCTGAAAGTGTTGCTTGGCTCAAAGANTTGGCNGGCTTTTCNGCAGAACGNTTTGANATGAGCCAAGACGAACTCGATTCTTTATTGGGTGAAATGAGNCGATTGTTTGGTATCATGAATATTGAAGNNGGAAGTGATGGAGACAGGATGCGAGAAGTATTCNTGAAGCGTTTGGCAGAAAGAGGNNANCCTATCGAGGCNGAATTGTTTGAATCCATAACTGAGCCTTTGTCTCGAATTTATGCTATNCCTGACCACATGCATGCATTGTCTAACATGTTGGGTGATGGACTGGTACCATCAAATGCCAAGGCTGGATATCTTGCCAGAATGATTGCAAGACGTGTTCTAAGAATGCGTGATGATTTAGGACTGGAAGTTAGTTTAGCAGATTTAGCAGTTCACCACCTCGAAATGAATTATTCTGCTGACAGAATGAAGCAAACCCAGGATGGCTTAGTGACTATTCTGAAGGGGGAAGAGGAACGTTATGACGAGATGTTACGCAAGGGTAACCAAGTCGTCAAAACCGCTATCAAAGATATTTCAAAATCTGCAACAGAACTNCCTGATGGAATTTTGTTTACAATAAANGATAGCCATGGTATTGCTCCTGATTTAGTAATTAACATNGCAAATGATCTNGGTTGGNANAGTCTAGTTTTNCGAACTGGATTTAGTGCNGAGATGGCNGAACGTCATGCAGAGATGGCAAAGAATGCNGCAAAATCTGTTGCCAGTAAACCTCTAGTTGAAGAGATTCCAGATTTACCCCACACAATTCCACTATACTACGAGAATGTTTCACAACAAAATTTTGAAGCCAGCGTGCTTTCTTGTCTTCCTTTGGTTGGNGATGANGTNCCNGAAGGTGCGACNCATGGAATTNTNCTAGACCGAACTTGCTTCTANCCNGAGGGTGGTGGCCAAGANGGCGATTANGGNACNTTGACTACAGATTCCGCATCATACCCGGTATTGGATACCAGAAAGGTCGGCGAATTGGTAGTTCACTTGTGCACTGGCGGATTCGAAGTAGGAGACATGGTTCACGGTGAAATCGACTGGGAACGCAGAAGGCAACTGATGGACCACCATACCTCAGTACACATCGTTGGTGGAGCTGCCAGAAAGTTACTTGGCCCTCANATTTACCAAGCAGGAGCAAATAAATCNGTNGAATCTGCTCGCTTNGATATCACACATCATCGAAGATTAACTCGCAAGGATTTNGATGCGATTGAATCTCTNGCNAATGANATTGTTCAGAATGTTTCTCGNACAGAAAAATTGACTCTCGATAGGAAAGATGCTGACCGTAAATTTGGTTTNGATCTGTACCAAGGTGGTGCTCCAAAAGGTAGCGATATCAGAATCCTNAGGATTTCAGACCACGATATACANGCTTGCGGTGGTACACANCANGATGAGCCAGGNAGAATTGGGCAAATACGAATCGTCAGGTCNAACGCTGTTCAAGANGGTGTTGAAAGATTACACATTGTTGCAGGTCAGGCTGCGATGGTTCACGCNAGAGGNCANGAGGATATCTTACGCAATACCTCNGACATATTCCAAGTTCCAATCGAGGAATTACCTGCTACTGCAAATCGCTTCTTTGGAGAGTGGAAAGAACAACGCAAGAGAATTGAGGCATTGGAAGCCGAAATTGTACGTCTTCGTACAAGTGGTGGAGGTAATGATACTACTGAGGTCGAAGGNGTTNGAGTCGTGATAATGGAGGTCGATGGNGACCTCAAGCAAATGACAAAGATGCTCAAGGAGTTGACTCTTGACCCCGCTAAACCAACTCTTGCTATACTTGGCAGTAAAGAGGGTGGCGGGAAATTGATGGTTGCAGTAACTGAAGATTCAATCGCTAGTGAAAGATACAATTCAGTTGATATTCTTCGAGGAATTTCTTCACACATTAATGGTGGCGGAGGAGGCAGACCAACATTTGCGCAAGGCGGCGGTTCTAAGCCAGAAGGTTTGCCTGATGCTATGGATGCAGCAAAGGAACTCATAGGTGTTTGAGAGCCTCTAAATCAAATCCGGATATTCCTCGTGATATCGCTTCACTTGGACTTAACCAAACGTAATCAGAAATCTCATTTTCCTTGAGCATTATTTCTGAATCTTCTCCATTCCATTCAGCCTGATAGGTAAATGATACAAAGGATATTCCTTCTCGACTGAATATACGTTGAGTAACTATTGGGGCATCATCATTGAGCAGTATGGTAATTCCCATTTCTTCAAGAGTTTCTCGAACACAACCTACTGCTGGGTGTTCATCATGGTCCATGTATCCTCCAGGTAAAGTCCAGTGCCCAACAAAATGACCTCGCTCGATCTTGCCCATCAGTACCTTTCCTTCAGAGTTCAAGATCATCACTTTGGATACAAGTCTGTGGATTGAGCGATAAATTGACTCACGAGCAATAGGGTGAACCGAATCATCACTGATGCATTCATCCTTCCATGCCCATTCTTCTGGCCACTCGATTTCAGGATGTGCCTTGATAACTTCGTGTCCCAAGATATTGAACCTGTTCTTCAGTTCCCATTCAATCCCCATCGATTCTACTTCAGATTGAGTCGGGAATCGATATTTCGTAGAACCAGTACTATTCATCACGGGTAATTGTGGGCCATTTCCGTCCTTATCAACGAGCAAAACCTTGCCGTCGTGCTCAAGATAGAGAACGGCGTTTGGGTGGTCCATGTACCTGCGACTATTCTTCTTCGTTTGAATTAGTCGCATTTTCGTGATTATAAATTGCTTCTTCCAGAAGGTTNTTCTCGATTTCCTTAGTTACCTTAGCACCTAATTTTTTCAAATCTTCAGTTTTCTTNATNACATTTCCTNGGCCNNTNNTTANTNNTCCNGANGCNNTNGNATAAGANTCNGCNGCTTGNTTTAATCTNAANCCGACATCGNTGAATGACTCGATNAATAATANAATTTNGTCATGNAATTTTCCAGCTTCAGTAACCAACTGTGCTTGGTTTCTNGATTGCGAATCTCTCTTCCAAATATCCTTGATTAACATTAGNGTTGTGACTATTGTTGAACCAGTTACCACTCTNACTAAGTTATCCTTAGCAAACTCCATGTAAAGGTCAGGNTTCATTCNCATTGCAGCACTAAAAGCACTTTCAAGAGGNACATACATCAAAACAAAGTCAACAGTGTTTATTCCTTCAATAGCCTGATAGTTTTTGGATGCTAATCCTTTAGCATGACTCATAATTGATGAACAATGTTCTTTCATTGCACCTTCCATATCCTTGTCATTTTCAGCATTAACATATCTTTCCCAAGCGGTCAAACTGACCTTTGAGTCAATTACGATTTGCCTATTCTCTGGTAATTGTACGATAAAATCGGTTCTCGGTCTAGTACCATCGGATTGCTGNAATGATGACTGGGTGAANTAATCCTTGTCCTTCTCAAATCCTAATGATTGCAANAGATTCTCAAGTACTAATTCCCCCCATGCACCTTGAGCTTGTGAGTCGGCTTTGAGTGCACGAGTGAGGTTACTAGTCTGGTCTGAAAGTTCAATTCCTAATTGTGAGACTTGGTTGATTCTCTCTTCTAAGCGAGTTCCNCTCTCCAATGACTTCGCTTCGATTTGATTTATGTTATCTGAATANTCTTTCAAAGCCTTNGACAANGTATCAGTTGCATCNTTGAAAGAAGAAGTCTTTTCGACGTCNGCTTTGGCTACAGCTTCATCAAAAGCAGATTTNGCTAGTAGGCTGAAAGTGTCCTTCATTGTATCCTCATAACCTTTTAGCGAGTCGTTAAATGAATTTTCTTTGGCTTCCAATCCAGCCATNATAATGTTTGATTCCATTCTTGCTTCTAGCAATAATTTGTTACTGCGCAAATGCATAATGTACCACACCGCTAGTGCAATGATAATCGTGATGATTCCAAAGTATACGATTTCCATAAAATCCCCTACACAGTGGTTTGTGTCAGGGGTTCTTGAACCCACCTATCCATTCTAGTGAATGTTTGAAGTAATGGCGCTAGCACCCAGCACCATGCGAGTCGAGCAACTGAACGAGGGAATGTGGGCAATGACCTATCTCGTTGTTTGTGAAGATACCAAAAAAGCAACACTCATCGATCCGGTTTGGGACAACTTGGGAGACTACCTTTCCTTGTTAGAAGAACAAGGCCTTGAACTCGAATATGCAATGGCTACTCACACTCATGCCGACCATATTACTGGATGTTTCAAGTTGGCTGAAATGACTGGCTGCGAGTATGTTATGTGGAATGATACACCTTCTCTTGGCGTGACAATTTATGTTGATGAAGAATCATCAATTTCAATGAGTAACATAGATTTCCATTTCCATTATTCACCAGGNCACACAGGTGATTCAATGATTATCGAATGTGATGGCTACATTTTCACTGGAGATTTTCTTTTCACTGGTGATGGTGGCGTTGGCCGTGATGACTTACCTAGCGGGCGCACACATATTCATTGGCAAGCCCTAGATGTTCTCGAGCGCTTTACTGGTGAAGTATTGGTTTGCACAGGTCATGACCCTCCTGAAACTGAAATGCAGACTCTGGAATGGAATCGTGCTAATAATCACGTTCTCAAAATGGAAACATATGAGGAATATGCAACTTGGCAAGAAGAAACTTCCAACCATCTTGGATATGTTTCGAAAATCAAGACAGCACTACCTGCCAATATCTTTGCAGAAATACCNGAAGATATTCCTTGGATAAACTGATTATTCGAGAGGGTTCTGTGGACTCTTAAGCACACTTTCATGGGCAGTNGGNAGATTATCTAAATCNGCGAAAGTGAGATTTGTACCAGGGGNTATTTCGCTTTCAATACGTTCTGCCATCGAACAGCGAACATTNAGTTGAATACGCCCACGGTTCCTTGTCAAGTCATATGATTGAGGGTTCATCTTATCGATGGCTTGAACCTCAAATCTATTTTTTACACTCTTTCCTCGCCACCAAGAATATCCCCATTGGAAAGTAACTCCAACCGCAGTTGCGCAATAAAGAACCATCAACACAGTTGCAGAGAAGAGAACGGTATTTCCGCCATCTCTAGCTTCTGACATCAAATCTCTCCCCAGCAAGAAAAACAATCCCACTCCTACAATCGGAGTTAGCATTGAGTCGAGCCAATCTGCAATTGGAATGATTCGACCTCTTGCAGGGTCGACTAGAACTAGATTGGATTCTAATGCTGTTGCAACAATTCCGACTACACCTAGTAAAAGAATGTAAAATAATCCGGATAGAACGAATTCGATTATTACCGAATCTAATCTTAATGTCCAGTGTATAATCAACCAAGAAAATAGTCCAAGGAACACAACTCTAGGGACTTTATGGAAATGAACTGCGATATTAGAGGCATCCAAAACTTTGGCATCATTACTCCAATGATCATTTCCAGCATCAGGAATGTGAATAATTTGTTTTCCAAACCAAGTCTCTAGCATCTTGATGATATTGATTAAGAGACGTCGTCGAATTAGAATAACCTCTAATGCGTACAAAACTGGTATTCCTAGAATAATAATTGGTAATGAAATCACTGCTACAATAGGTAAAATGAAAATCATCGGTGTTAGAATGAAATGGGTTAGAGTAAGGGGGTATAACAGGTCAGTTTCGTTTAACTTAGCTCTACTTGGTTTAATCCCAAGTCTTCTAGCCTCATCGTCCAATACTTCTCTAAACTGCTCTACTTGCATTCCTGCATCGAGAATTTTTTGAACAGTACTGCGATAACTTCTCTCTGCTGGACCAATCCCTAAAATCACGGTTTGGTAGAGCAGTTTTGCAGGCAATGCTAGCAGTAGCGGTATGCATAAAATCGCTATGGCCCATAGCAAATTCTCAACATCGATTGCCGAGGCCATGATGTGATGAGCGGGCCTACCCCTCAAGAATGTTCATGGAGGGTCTAAGGCTGAAGTATCGATAATGGCCCGAATCGCCGTAACCGATGGCATGGCTCCCGAAGCAGTTGCTGTTCTAGAAAAGGCAGGTCATGAAGTGGTTCTTGGCTTCATCAAAAGTGAAGATTTGTTGGCGGGTGCACTGAAAGATTTCGATGCGATTATTGTTCGTAGCGCTACTAAATTGACCTCTGAGGTAATCGAAGTAAGCGATGGTATTTCCATCATCGGAAGAGCAGGAGTTGGTGTTGATAATATTGACTTAGAAGCAGCAGGTAAGGCGGGGATAATGGTTGTAAATGCTCCCAATTCTTCAACGCAATCAGTAGTGGAACTAACGATTGGTCATCTTATCTCATCTCTTCGTCATGTTTCTCGTGCAGACCGTGGGCTTCGTAACAATCTGTGGGAGAAAAAACAACTGAAGGGTACGGAATTATCAGGCAAATGCTTGGGCCTCATCGGGTTTGGAAGAATTGCTCAAGGTGTTGCTTCTGTAGCCAAGGTAATGGGCATGGAGATTCACACCTACGACCCTTATCTCCCACCAAAGGTAGCCAAAGCCCAAGGCGCATATCTTCACAAGAAAGTAGATTCTTTATTCAAAACCTGTACTCACATCTCCATCCATTGCAATCTTAGTGATGAGACACATCATTTGGTCAATTCAGATAGAATGAAAATGATGCCTGGTAAAAAAAGTGGAATCGTTTGTGGTAACCACATCGTGAATTGTGCCCGTGGTGGAATCGTGGACGAGGATGCACTTCTGGCAGCTTTGGAAGATGGAACAATCAGTAGTGCCGCTTTGGATGTGTTCGAGGTTGAACCTCTTCCTGAGAACTATCCATTATTGCAGCATGAAAACTTCCACGGAACACCACATATTGGTGCTGCGACTATGGAGGCTCAACAAAGAGTAGGAATNGAAATCGCNGATGCGATTATTACTGGNCTTANAGGTGNACAGCCAAGCACTATTGTGAANCGACAATATTTGTGATNACNTTCTTTCNAGTAATACAANATACGTAAGCACNATTTCNATCATNAANAAGATGAGNATTGTTCCCCANCCTCCTGANGCATCATATTCCACNGTGGCTGTAAAACTGTCAATAAATGTTTGAGATTCGCTNGTGTNATCAAATGGCCAAGGGTTTCCATCGTCATCATCATCATCTTCGTCGGCNTCTTCCATTGAACCAATCATTATGTGGAACTCANCACCATCAGGTGTCCAAGAGAAACTGGAATCTTCTCCAGATTTTGGCCCGCCGGCAACGAAACTAACCTTTGCATCACATGATACCAATTCACCATCATCGTTTCCGCCTAACTTCTCAAGAGAATCATAGGTTTCAGTATCAATAATTCCAATCCATACAGTATCATCGTTCCATGATACATCGACCTCAATATCCCAAATTGCACCATCTCCNGGTACATCGGAATAGGAATCTTTTGTCACNCCACAAAGNCCAGCATCTGGTTTCGGTACATCGTCAATTATATTCTCACCNGAATATCCAATCAATGATGCTAAAATCAACAATCCAATAATGGCCGTCAGTATTGGTTTGGTTCCAGCCATGATATTACTTGGTTAACACTTATTCATCAAAGCATGGGTTTCGCGTTCTTCAAAAACCCNCGACTCTGAAGTGAATACATGGCGTCGAGGATTCTAATCCANTGTGACCTCGACGCATTTTACGCTGCTGTTGAAACTCTTCACCACAATTTNGATCCAACAGTNCCTCTAATTCTCGGTTCAGACCCTAAAGGNGGCAAAGGNCGNGGAATTGTTTCGACATGCAATTATGCTGCTAGNAAATATGGCATTCGTTCAGCTATGCCAATNGGAGAGGCTTGGCGCCGCTGTCCNGGCCCTCCTNATGGAATTGGAAATTACTTGAGTTCTACAAGAGGGTTATACTCTCGTGCCAGCCGTAAAGTAATGGCGATACTAGGTGAAAATGCCGATAAATTTGAGCAAGCAAGTATCGATGAAGCATACCTCGATGTTACGGAATACTGCCAAGGTGATTGGGATAAGGCGTTAGCATTTACAAGAGAATTACAGTCGAAGATAATGGATGAGTTGGAACTGTCAACATCATTTGGAATTGGTCCGACTCGTATCTTGGCCAAAATGGGCAGTGAAGAGAATAAGCCAGCAGGAATTCATCGGACTCTACCAGATGAAATATCTTCATTCTTCAATCGTAGATCGGTAAGAGAAGTCCCAGGCATTGGTCCGAAAACTGCTACTAAACTTGCTGAGTGGGGAATTTCAACAATGTCTGAAGCGACTGAACATGGTGAAATTGCATTAGCTAGGTTCACCTCTGAAAGATTTGCATCTTGGATAATTCGCGTAGTAGAAGGTGACACCAGTGATGATGTTAGCCCACTGCGTAGTAGAAAATCTGTTGGAAAAGAACATACTTTCGAATTCGACCAACTCGATAGCCAAGTAGTGCTTGCCCAATTATCGTTAATAGTTACTAAAGTCGTTAAAAGAGCAAAGGAGATGGGTGTTGCGGGAAGACTGGGCGAGGTAAAAATACGCTATCAGGGATTTGAAACACATACTCACGGGCGCTCGATTCCAGTAGCAATGGATGATGAATCTGTATTCATGCGCCTAGCCTATGGATTATTTGCAGAAAATGTCGATTTGGATAGACCAATTCGACTTGTAGGTTTTCGATTGGGCAATCTCGAGATGCCTTTGTCAAGGCAATCAACATTAGACTTTGAAGAGTGATTACTCTAGTTTGTGCATTTGCGTAAGTATAGTCGTAAATTCACTCAATTCTTCAGGTATTACAATCCCTCCAATTGGTGCATTCAAAGATAGTCCTGCTTCCTTTTTGGTCTTCCAAGTTGCACCATTGAAATCTTCGATTGCACTTGTCAGTCCTCTCAAGGTTTCATCATCAGGTGTCCTTGTAGGGAACTCTCTGACATCAACAGCACTACTCTCGTACAGAGTACTGGATATGTGGTGTGTAAAGAATGGACAGACTGGAGATAATGCTGACATAAGGTCACGAACAATTCGGTGAATTGTCCAAGCAGCATTCACATCTCCATCATACAATCTTGACTTTGACATTTCTAACCAATGGCTCGGCAAGACTCCAGTTCCGAAAGTTTTGAGAGCTTGTGTTGCAGTATAAATGTCGAGATTTGACCATCCACTTTCTGCCCTTTCCATTGTACTGGAGAACTCCGCAAGAATCCANCTATCCTCAACTGACAGGTCAGATGGAGTAGTATCNAGGTCATCGGGAGTGTCGAACTGACTAGCAAATCTTGCTACATTGAACAATTTGGTTAGAACTCCGAAATACTTNGCTTCGATTTCCTCAGGATTGATTTGGAAATCATCTCCTACTTGCGCATCGCAAGCCTTCCAAAGTCTGAAACATTCTGATCCGATTTTGTTCGCACGCAGTTGAACACTCTTGTCCGGTCCTTTGACTCTCCATGAACCAGTTCTTCCACCTGCNCCACATTCAAGAACGCTGTCTGCATCAATACCATTACCCAATGACTTTGACATCTTACGTCCCCANGGGTCCATTCCCAATCCATCGATCCATACATGCTTGAATCCTGGTTTATCTAATAGTAAAGCACTCTTTAGAAGAGTGTAGTAAAGCCATGTTCTGACAATTTCCTTTCCTTGTGGTCTTATTGCAGTCGGGAAAGACTTTTCGAAATTATCCTTATCATTTAGGTAACCCGATACGAATAGATTGGAATTGCTTGAATCCATCCAAGTNTCGAACACTTTCTCTTCACCAATTACTTCTCCTAATCNGTCCTTCATGTCGCCATATAGGCCTAAAACCTCGCGAGTATCTCTGTCGAGTACTTCGCTATTNTCAGGAGGNGATTCGCACCATGGCTGGACATATACTCCAGCAGGTGCACAAATCACTTTGCTTCTATTATCTGCATACCAGATAGGAATNTCNGTGTGGTACCATCGCCTTCTGCTAATTGGCCAATCNATTGAGATATTCTCCATCCAATCAAGTAGGAACTGTTTGTTCCTAGGNGGGTGGAATTCAATCTCTTCTGCAAGTTCAGCAATCCTATCTTGCATGTGGGTTTGCCTCACATACCATTCCTTNAACAAAATAATTTCAACAGGGTTCTTTCCTCTTTCTGAAACTGGAACTTCCTGTTCTTTTTCGACNATTTGGTGTACNTTTCCTTCATTTTCAAGATACTCANTGACNGCTTTCCTTGCTTCANAGACTTTCATNGATGCGAATGGTCCAGCAATTTCNGTCATGCANCCATCCAAATCGATNGCTTGGAATGGAGTTAAACCTAATTCACGGAATACAGCAACGTCATTTTGGTCACCGAATGAACAGACCATGAGTATTCCTGAACCAAANTCACTCTTNACAGAGGGATGNGTTGCGATTTNGACACTTATTTCACGACCTTCAACAGGAATTGGCAACATTGCCTTCTTGCCAATTAGATGTTCGTATCTTTTGTCATCTGGGTGAACTACNACGATTCCACAAGCACAAATTAATTCGGGTCTTGTGGTTGAAATAATCAATTCTTCACCATCTTCAGTCTGCCATTTTACATCGATGAGTTTTGTCCTACGTTGTAGTCTTTCGACTTCAGCATCTGCAATTGTAGTGCCTTCTACTGGGTCGTAGATATTTGGTCGCAAGTCTTCTACAATCGCTCCTCGCTTGAATAATTCAGTAAAGATGGTTTGAGTTACCATACGGTAATTCGGAGCATCGGTTAGATATTCATTTTCATAATCCATNGATAGCCCAACACGCTTGGCAGTGTTTCGCATCGATTGAGTNAANTCTTCTATTGTATCCTTACAAAGTTTCAAAAATTCAGCACGGTCATANGTCTTCATTTTCTTACCNGTGTTCTTCTCGACTGTGAATTCNACATTGATACCATTACGGTCAACTCCCCATGGGAATTTTACTTCTTTTCCAAGNAGCCTTTGAGACCTNGCTATTACNTCGATCATACTGTATTGTGCNACAGCTCCAATNTGCCAAGTTCCGCTAGGNTATGGAGGTGGAGTATCAATTACGAANATTTCTTTTCCAGAGNTAGGATTGAATCCATAACGGTCAGAGTATGCANNNGCATCCGCATAATGTTCTTCCTGAATTTTCTTCTCNAGGTCAATNGACCAGCGTTTGTCATTTAGTCTCGGGGCTGGCATATTGCTCACCGGCCCTGCGTGCGTCATTCTCGCAGGTCCGACCCGGCGTCGTAGCAATCACCTTTGAAGTGATTGGAAGTCCCAAATCAGGACATTTGATGGGTATGCTTTCAAATGGGTCGCCCACGACGGGTACTTGGGGCCTATCATGAGTCAGGATGATTCCAAGTCAGGAGATGATTCATCTTCTCTCCAAAATCGTCTTTCTCGTATTCTTGGCCACGGCCAAGAAAAGTTATCTGGTCGTGTTAAAGAGTGGGACGCCAGAAAAGCANTGGATGCAGTTCTAGATGCTCCAAAGTCTCTTCAAAGGGAATGGCAAAAATATGGCGCCACAGGTATTCTGACTAAGTTTCCTATATTCATGGTATTGACATGTTTACTGGCATCGNCTTTCTTNGCNTATCATTCAGGNTTCGTTGATGGNACNTCACTCAAACCAGGAGATGANCCTTCACTTGATGTTAATGGNGANCTCGATGTCTATCTTCCNGAGGGTTCTCCNGTACTAGANAGTATCAANGAAGTCGAACTTAACTGGACTACAAATGTAATGATAATTTACATTGAATCNCCNGATTCACCNATAGATGACCAGCGTATTTTACANGAAATGTCCTATGTTGAAAGTATCNTGAANCCNAAATTATCAGACCCGNCNGATGACGTGATTTATGCCCTGTCGTTATCGACTGTAATCAAGGAAGTNAATTCCAGTGCAGGTCGTATTNAAANTGCATTNATTGATGAGATNNTCGCTGAAATCTGTAACGACGACCCAGATTGTNTCGGTAATGAANNAGNAAATNNCACNAAAGAAGCACTTGAAATTGCAGATCCNCTTTTGGGAACTTACAGTATTCCATCTCAAACTACAATTGACACAATCGTCAATGAAATGTATGAAGANAATGGTGACCCCTCACCTGGTCTAAACAANCTTGCAAGGGATACAGATGGTGATGGTTTCCTAGACCGTGCNGTAATTATCATCGGTGTTGATGAAAATAAAACAGCCAAGCAAGTTATCGACCAAACTCAAGAAAACATTACTAAAATTTCTCTAGAAGAGAGGCCTTGTAAGTTCAACCAAGATGGTACACCTGAAGCAGGCGCNGGATTGTGTAATTGGGAAGACCTTGGAATAACCATGACATTAACTGGTCCAGTTCCTATTACCAACGCAGTTACAGAATTCTCATTCAAACTGTTCTGGCAAATNTTCCCACTTGCAATTGTTTTGGTTGCNCTTGGTTTNTTNGTATTCCACTCNGATGTTTTGCAAACAGGTTCATGGAGGCCATTNCAAGGATTCAAAGTAGTAGTAATCGCAGGATTNCCAACTCTTTGTTCAGTATTTTGTACGTTGGGGTTAATCGGTTATACTGGTTATGAGGTGACGATGACAGTAATTATTGTGGGTCCTATTTTGTTAGCTTTAGGTGTCTCATACGGTTTGCATATCACNAATCGTTATGCAGAGGAAACTGGAACTAAAGATGAAAAAATCCGTCAATCTTTGGCNTCTACNGGAAGAGCNGTATTCCTTTCAGCAGTAACTACGGTAATCGGTTTCATATCTCTAACNTTCACTCCTATGAAGCCGATAGAAACCGTTGGTATTGCNCTATCTGGTGGTATCATAATCGTGTATGTTCTTACCATGGCAATGGTGCCAAATCTAACTTTGTTACTGGATTTNCGAAAACCGAAACATCCACCACTNCCCATNTTTGAAAAGGTTGTTCAGATTCCAATTAAGAAATCAAAGGCTGTNATCGCCTTTTTCNTAATNTTGATATTNNTNTCNGGATTTTGGGGNCAAGAAAATGTTGANGAGAANATCGATTTNCTAGGTATGGCTCCTGAAGACGAGCCTTCTGTAAAAGCGATGTACAAGTACTCAGAAGACTTCAATGCAGGCCAAGTTGGTATGGTACTAATCCANGGGGACATATCTGGTGANTCTCCGATGGAAGAGGCTGAACCCGTGGAGAAACTGATGGGTATATCTGCATTAGANAANGATCTCAANACNATTGACCAAACTAACGCNGTTAGNGTTGTTTTCCTGATGAANTCTGTNGGNTTCGGTGGTAATTTAAGNGGTACTNCNNTCTACAACCTGACANNNNATCCGTTATTCCCTGAAGATTTNCGNGATGCCCTAGAACCTTATCTTAACCGTCAATATTCAGAAGANGTTACTTTCTGGGAAGTTCTAACCGCTCCTCGTGCAAACGGAACTGAAAATAATAACGTAGAAAGATTCCTTCTCAATGTATTCTATTCCAGTCTTACAGATGAGACAAGAGGACTGTTCATTTCTGATGATTACAAACGGAATTTGCTTTATGTGGATATGCCATTCGTTCCAGTTGCAGAAACCAGTTCTGCTGTTGACCAAGTCAACGATTTCACTTCACGTGATTACAAAGGAGATATTTACGCTGGAGAATTAACTGGNGTTGCTGCTACCGCAATTGCGGTCAACGAACTTATCGTGAGTAGTCAATGGTCATCCCTAGGTTTCGCTATCGCTCTAACACTGATGACTTTGGCAATCGTTTTCAAAGATATAAGATTCTCAATTTGGACCACAGCCCCAGTTATTGCCACGGTTGCACTTCAATGGCTTGTAATGTGGCAAATGGATGTTTCCCTTTCATTGGTGACAGTAATGATCGGCTCAATTTTGGTAGGAGTTGGTGTTGACTTCTCGATTCACATTGCGAACCGCATACGTGAATTGGGCGGCGGTATTGAAGCGATTAGGACATCGACTGTCAGTACTGGAATGTCACTATTCGAAGCAGCGACAGTTACTACACTAGGAATGGTGACTGCATATCAAATTCCGATTCCAGAAATTAAACCGTTCATTACTGTAATTATTATTCTATTATGGATTGCTGCGGCAAGTGCTTTGATTCTATTGCCTGCAATATTCGTACTGCTTGAAGAATTAGGAATCGGTTCAACTGGTGGTGCATCTTCAATGGCTCGCAAACTCGGATTGGGCAATGTTGCAGACCGTGGAGATATCGATATTGTTGATGCAGCACTAATTCCTGACCATGGCGATGCATGGTGAACTCTAAGGGATGCCACCCTGACGAGTGTACATGGTGCGATACTGGTTGATGAAATCTGAGCCCGACGTCTACCCATTTTCTCAGTTGGTTGCAGACGGCTCAACACATTGGGACGGTGTAAGGAATTACCAAGCAAGGAACATGATGCGTGATGATATGAAAATGGGTGACATCGTCCTATTTTACCATTCAAATACCAAGCCTCCACATGTGGCTGGGATTGCAAAAGTTTGCCGTGAAGGATACCCAGATCATACTTCATGGGATACTAATAGTAAATATTTTGATGAAAAATCAACCCCTGAAAACCCTCGCTGGATGATGATAGATATCGAGCCTGTACAGGAGATGAACATGGTGAGCCTTGTCGATATCAAGGCAAATCCAAACCTAGAGGGAATGCCATTGGTGCAAAGAGGTCAGAGACTTTCAGTTCAACCTGTTTCAAAAGAACAGTACGAAGAGATTTGCCGAATGGGTGGAGTAGAATGATTCCAGTAGCATCTCGTGCTTCGACAATTGAATACGCAATACGTGATGTTGTGGTTCCTGCAACTAAACTTGAGGCTGAAGGCCATCAAATTATCAAACTGAATATCGGTGACCCAATAGCATATCCTGGGCTTCCGACTCCTCCTCATATGGTTCAAGCATACATCGAAGGTTTAGCTCAAGGGAATAATGGCTACTCTCCGTCTTATGGGCTTCCTGAACTTCGTAATGCGATTTCTAAAGATGAGGCTTCCAAAGGCTGGGATTGTACCAATGATGATGTGTATGTTTGTCATGGTGTAACCGAAGCATTACAGATTATCTTTGCAGCCACTCTAGAAGAGGGCACTAAGGTGCTAGCGCCTGGTCCACATTATCCTCCTTACATGGCATATCCACAAATGTATGGAGCAAGTACAATCGAATATGCTCTCAAGTCTGATGATGGTTGGGCAATAGATCTAGATGATATTGAATCAAAGATGGATGATGATGTTAGACTATTGGTGGTAATCAACCCAAATAATCCAACTGGCAATGTGGCTGGCGCTGATGAAATTGACAAATTGCTGCATATCGCAAAGAAGTGGCCGAATTGTATGATTGTGGCTGATGAGATTTATGATGGCTTAGATTTTAGCGGTAACCAAGTTTCAGTAGCATCTCGTTCAATCGATGTGCCAGTGTTCTCACTAAACGGTGTCTCAAAAGTCTATTACGCACCAGGATGGAGAATTGGATACCTAGCAATTCATGATCCAACAAATGTTCTTGTAAATGTTCGAGATGGAATTGAACGTCTTTTGCGCTCGAGGCTCTGTGCAAGTACTCCTGCTCAATTAGGATATTTAGCCGGATTAAATGGCGACCGTTCTTGGATGGATGAACACACTTCGAAAGTGAAGGCACGCCGTCAGTTGTGTCTTGACCGTATCTCTGAAATTGATGGTCTAGAAGTTGAAGCACCAGGGGGTGCTTTCTACATGTTTGCAAGACTTACTGATGAAAACTGGTCAAAAAATGACAAAGAATTCGTGTTGAAATTATTGCACGAAGAACACGTTCTAGTCGTTCACGGAAGTGGCTTTTCTCCTGAAAAAGGAGCAGGGCATATCAGGATAGTATATTTGGCTGATGAAGCAACACTGCACACAGCATTTGACCGTATTTCATCATTTTTGCAACGTCACAGATTGGCGAAGAAGTGATGAAGTCCATGCCGTAGGCATGGGTGATGAGGCGCTGGTTACTCGCATGCTTTGCATGCCTGATTTTTACTCCCTTGGCCAGTGCAGGGACTATTGTAAATCCGTCAAGTTTCTCGATAAACCACCTCTTGCCTTTCCTTATTGCATTCACTACAGCGATAGTTCTCTGGAAATGGATGATACCAAGTCAACTATCTGGCTTGCAAGTCGGTTTTGAGATAGATGATGGTCTGTACGAAGTACACAGGTTGTCGAAAGGTCGAGGAGGTGTGAGACGGCTAATCCAGTTNCCAAATGTTGGTTTTGGAATNGCACTTTACATGATGGCCATGACTGGNGTTCTCCTTCTGATTGCGGAATTAATTTTTGAGCCAGAAGTATATTATTTGCCAAATATCCTATTGATGGGATTATTGGTATTGATTCCAATATTAATTTCGCCATGGGAATCGCTAAACGGCCAGTTAGTAGGTAAGAGGATGGGAATTGGTAAAACAAAATTAGTNCGGATGTTTTTCCGAAGATTTGGNACATTAGTTGGCCTATTCCTCGCATCAATTGGTTCCTATCTNNTGATTATGCCNGAAATNGANTCGTCCCAAAGACCACTCGCTCTAGCGATTGCNGTGTTAATTTTCATGGGACCGACAATTCTTGCATATGGGCGCATTATGGGTGCTTCATGGAANATGCTAATGATTGGAAAGTTCAGAACATGGTTGGGTCGACCTAATCCCATNGATGCTGAAAAGTTAGGATTTATCGGTAGAGCGTTTGCNTTCATTTTGATGCTGTTCCTTGTGACCATGCCTTTNACTGCAATCAATGGGATTGTTACTGTAATCCATATAATGTTGAACGACCCAAATAACTCACAAGATGTCCTAAATTATGGTGGTATTTTGGGTCANGAAGTNTACCTTTTGATTCAAGAAAATCCTCTCTTGGCCGAATGGGAAGCACTCAAGAGTCTACCTGAAGTTCTAGCAGCATATCTTTCACTAAACATNGCAATCGTTGGATTGGCTTTCATCTTCGAACTNATTCGNAACNTATTCCTTGGAGGTCAGGCATTTGGAGGACTCGGAGGAGTATTACTTGCAACTCCTCGTGAGATTCGTTCTGAAGATAACGCCCAAGCTAGAGTCTTGTACTTTGCATTCGCAGGATTTAGTGGATATACTGCGTTGCTATTGATTTTGGTCTGTTACAAAGAATTTGGCGATTTGATGCCGTTTATTGAGTGGTTCGAATCTAATGGTTTTGACGAGAAAAATCGTTTATTGGTAACCTGGATTTTTATCGCAGTTGGCCAGGCTATTTTCCTAATCACATGGATCCTATCTGTCGCCAAATTCAATATTTTGCGCAATCTGAAATTTGACCTTAATCCGGATGAAAGAAGAGAAGGTGCGATTATGAGCGGCGGTGGTAATTGGATGTTTGATCTGATTGAAGATGCTGCTGCCAAAAACGACCTAGATGCCCTTATACGTTTCCAGATGCGTTCAATTGGCGAGGATGAGGCTATTGTTCGAATGGCTAAAAGTCGTGCTAGAATGCTGGAGATGGCAATTCGTGGATTGTGGCCTGCTGCCATCGAAGAAGGAAAGAAAGTTCTAGCGCAGGATGGCGGAGACAATGATGAGGCTAGAATGATTATTGCCGCAGGACATATTGCTTGCCGTAGATTAGATGCTGCAAGAGAGTCCCTACATAATTTACAACAGCCTGAAGGATATGATGAGCCTGAATTAATGGCTTTCATATGTGAGTGGTTTGACCCTTGGAATGGCTCTGTAGATGAAGACGACCTTTGGGATTGGGAAAACAACCCCTGCATTGACCACCTCAATGATTTGATGAGAATGATGCGTTCTTGGAGTCCACAACCTGCTGATGGTGCATTACACAAGGATAGTTTAACCGTTAATGCAAGGCTATCACACATTGCCTTACTTAGAGCACAAAATTTGCATAAAGAGGCTCTGGATATTTCCCTTCGCCTAGTGAGAGAATATCCGTTGATGGTCAAACCAAGAATTGCTGCTTCCCTATGTCTGGTTGACAAAGGTGAATGGCACAGTTCGCTAAGCGTCTTGACAGAATTAGAAGAAACAGACCCTTACGACCCTAGAGTAAAGGCTCTAGCGAATATACTTGGTCGGCCAAAAACCGATGATGATGAAGATGTCCTTGAAGTCGCTTTGACCAAACCTGCAACAAAACGTTCTCGACGATGGATCGATGATGCCCCTGTCAACCCAGTTGCAGCTTTGATGCTGAAGAGTGGCGTTGATGAGGCATTGAATGCCAACATTATGATCACAGCATCCAGTGCAGTCGCTAGGAAAATGACACCGAGGTTTACTTCAGGAATTATCTCTCAAATCATTAATTGGGGTATTCTTATTCCGCTATGGATACTAGNTGGAATATATGCNTCTGGNGAAATNGGATTACTAGAAGGGTTGGCNATTTCACTTGGTTTAATNNTNCTACATCAGAATGCNCGTCGNTTCAAGAAGCAACAATCNAGNGTGATAAGGCATAGGGACCAAAAGGCGATGGTCGCATATGCTAAGCGAATAAAACGTCACAAAATAAGNCTCAGTCGCAGCGAAATACCTGTTGGCACCCANCTGCTACTTTCTGGAATGTTGTTNACAATAAACGGAATCGTTTACGATATTGGATTNCCTGGTTGGATGACNACACTNATTCCTAAAGAAAGCGANCGTGCAGTAAAGCCAAAATTAACTCGTAGGGCTAATGCNATGAAACGNGAAAGGGATGCNNGAATGCAAAACCTAACGCCTGGCTGGTGGCTNAAACGNCCNAAAGAAGAAGGCTCAGAAATACCTGCNATGGAAAGGCTNGTTGGNCCNGTAGCATANCGTGGTCGNGCCCAAATAATGCAGCGTAAATCGGGCAAGGCNGGACGCCCTGTTGGACGTTCNCCTAGCCGTAANGGAATCATGTCTTCTGANCTTANTAGAAGGGGTATTCCGCACAATACNATTGTGTCAGAAAAGCAATCCCGTGCAACTAATCGTGGCGGACCAAGAAGGCCTAGGTGAGACCTAAAATTTGAACTCTTTATTCCAAAGGGTCAAAGGCCGTATGCTAAAGGAGTGTAACATGATTGAGTCCAAAGGCAGTTGGAGTTCCAGTCCNGAGAATTTGAATCACGCACAGGTNGTAATGGANGCTGTAACNGAAAGCGGTACTCTTTANCGNGATGGNCTTGGTATGATCGCTAGTGAAAATATNGTATCACCAATGGTCCAAAAAATAGTTTCAAGTGATTTACACGGAAGGTATGCNGAAGGACTTCCATTCAAACGCTACTACCAAGGNTGTGGTGGTTTTGATACGATTGAGGATTTAGGTTTGAGCCTAGCAAAAGAGGTTTTCAATGTTCCATTTGCAAACATCCAATCTACCAGTGGTACTGTTTCNAACATTGCNGCNATGAAGGCGTTGGCAAAACCTGGTGATTCGATAACAGCAGTTTCAACTGCTGATGGTGGCCATATTTCACACGCAAGAATGGGGGCTGTTGGCTTGAGAGACTTGAACCTCTCAACTTANCCTTGGGATGAAGAAAGAATGGAGCCAGATATCGATGCATCTGCNGATTTGATTAGAGAAGTTGCTCCAAAGATTGCACTGTTTGGNCAATCGGTNTTCTTGTTCCCAACTCCATTGAAGGAGTTGGCAGATGCTGCNCATGAAGTCGGTGCTACTGTGATGTATGATGGNGCACACGTATTGGGACTAATTGCAGGTGGTTGCTTCCAGGACCCATTGCATGAAGGAGCGGACGTTATGACNGGTTCATCTCACAAGACATTCCCTGGGCCACAAGGTGGATTCATTTTATCCTCTAGCGAAGATGAGAAATTCCANAGNAAATTGAACAATGCTGTTTTCCCGGGCACGTGCTCTTCTTACCATCTTCACCANGTAGCTGGCAAAGTTGTAGCNCTTGCAGAATTCCAAGAGTATGGTGCTGAATTATCTAAAAATACGGTTGCTAATGCTCAGGCTTTTGCTGCGGCCTTAGCTGCAGAAGGTTTCGATGTTTTAGCAGAATCAAGAGGCTACACCGCTTCTCATCAGGTTTTGACAAGNCATGGAGAATTGGATTCTGGTGCAGGTGCAAAGGCTGCGGATTTGCTTGANCAAGCAGGNATNATTACCAATATGAACATGCTTCCTGGTGACACCAAAGCGATGACTCCATCTGGTTTGNGACTNGGNGTTCANGAANTNACNCGNGTCGGTATGGGNACNGATGAGATGACTGACGTTGCTCGCTTTTATGCTCGCGTTTTGTTAAATGGAGAAGACCCTAAATCTGTCAAAGATGATGTTAGAGATTTCAAATCGAATTATCAAGTGATTCGTTATTGTTTCAACGAAGAGGAATCTAGCGGATATCCATTGTGATTTTCATGCCTCTAATAGATGAGCCAGAAAATCTACTCGATGTAGATTTAATTTTAGCTCTTCGAACGAATTTTACTACCCGNAATGGATTGATATTAGATTCACATGGTAATCCTTGGTACAGATGGCGTTCCGATGGTTTGGATGCCTGGTGGCGAATGTTTGANGAAACTATCAACGCCCCAATGGGTCGAAGATTAGCAAATTCTGCATGTGATGAAGAAGAGTGCCTCCTAAATTCGGGAGAATTAGATTTCACAGGGCTTTTCCGTAAGAAAAAATCTGTTAAATCATTGACTAAACGATGGTGGTTGTGCGGTTGGGGTAAACCTTCAATCCAGCCTGCCGGAATTGATGGAGTGAGTTTAACTCCGGTTTTCGCAGGTTTTTTACAGGCTGCAGTAGAAAGAATTGATTCGAAAAGGTACAGGATGAGGTGGGAGCAGAAATCATCGGATTCTTGTATTCTAAATCTTGAACCAAGTAGCCATCCAGTGACTGCTGCAAAGATTTCCTTTGAGCCTTACAGTCCAGGTTCCAATTATATGTTGAATGTCGAAAGTGGATGGAGAATAGATGGCCAAAGATTCCATTTGTTGCCTGTTGGAATGTTTAGCAGGTTAGAGGAATCTTGTTCGGGATTAGTTGCTAATATTAGCGAAGATGAAAGATCAGCATGGCCTGAAATTAATGATGGTTTCTTGTCGATTGCAATCGCATGCAAAAATCTGTTCATCGCTGGTGAAGAAATATTCTTAGCTTCAGAACCAGATGGATGGATTGATAGTTGTAATTCATTATTTGCACCGATGGGTCTTTCTGTACCAATTTCGGTTGATTCAATCGATGACAAAGGTGGCATTGAACTCGTGTATGAGCAAATACCACTGCTTTCAGTCACAGTTGGTTATCTTGCTGGAGCATGGACTAGATGTGAAGGAAGACCTGTCAAAGTCAGCGTTATTTCTCAGGGTTTGAATACCAAAATAACATTACAAACTCGCTATGAAATAGCATGATATTTGTCGAATAATTACTGATTATTGCCAAATCAAGTACCGTGAAGGTTTATGACCGGAACGGTAGTCGAACAATCTGCATTAGCGTGCGGAGCGTATTACTATGTCAATGTCACACAATCAAATGGCCTATGTTGCCATAGTTTCAACTCTAATTTTTGGTTCTCTTTTCGTAGGCGCTACAGGCTTCTTCCAAACTAGTGAAGGAGCGGGGGATTTCGATTCAGCAGCTGAAGACGATTTGATTGGAGATGGTTCCAATTCNGGTCAATCTATGGATGAAGATTCTGATGGTTTAGTTGACTCGGTTGAACTGCAGTACGGCACAGACCCATTGGATCCAGACACGGATGGCGACGGACTAACGGATGGCTGGGAAGTAGCCAACGGACTTAATCCGCTTGATAATGGTGAGTCTGATGATGCTGATAACGATCCAAGCGAGGCCAATTCAGATGGTGCCGAAGANCAGGAAGAAGATGATTCATGGCCTGACCCNGATGACGGTCCAAAGGGTGACCCTGACAGAGACGGNCTAATCAATTCGGTAGAATTACTCGAAGGTACCAATCCTAGACTTGCAGATACTGATGGCGATGGTCTGAATGACAAGTGGGAAGTTACATACAAGTTAGTTGTNAACCACCCTGCAGGAAANTATACTCTATTCGACCCACTTTCTGGAAACTGGGATTGTGTTGAACTGAATGATGCTATGGAGGAATCCTTAGAGGCTCATTTCAATGGTGAAAATGGAATCGCAGATTGGGACAACTTGGCTAATGCAGCAGGACAACATTCCTGTGACCAGGTTTTAGATTCTGATTCTGACAACCTGTTTAACCTCGAAGAAGAACAATATGGTACTGACCCAACTAAAGCAGATTCAGATGGTGACTTACTAGACGATATTCATGAGATTTCTAACACTACTATTTCGGTAATGAAGGCAACAGGCAGAAACTGTGGCCTAAGTCTACTAGACCCAATTGTTCGTAATGCACCATTCGCCGAAGAGGCACAAGAGAATGGACTTGCTTGGTTCAAGGAAGACATGGATGGAGATGGATTATTGAATGGCCCATCCGACTGGGACACTGACGGCGATGGAATGCCTGATGGTTTCGAATTTTGTTTCTCTAATGTATTAGAACACCCTAGCGCAGGTATGCAGGTGGCTTCTAACCAACTTCTAGACCCTGCTAACAACTCCGATGGATATGGCGATTGGGACGAGGACGGGATGAACAACATCGAAGAATACCAAGTAGCCAATATATTTGGTATTGAGAAATTCACATCCCCATGGCATGCTGACACAGACGATGATGACATGCCAGATGGTTGGGAAGCAACCAATGGATTAGATCCTAGGGATGGTTCCAATGGTGACCTCGATTCAGACCGTGATGGTTACGATGCAGATGGCGATGGTGCAGTCACCTTCTCAACACTTGAAAATGCAGCATTAGTAGTTGCCATTGATGTTGAATTAGACGACTGGGTCAGTGCTAACGAAACAGTTGCACGTGCAAGAATCACTCTTTCTGGTGGAAACCAGCAAGTTATTCCTCTTGTTGCACCAGTTGAAGGATACGTCTATTCCATTAACGTCGAAGTTGGCGATACAATCGAAAGTCGTCTCGATGTTTGGGTAGAAATTGTCGAGCTCGATGAAATGTTCACCAACTTGATGGAATACAATGCAAGAGACTCTGATGGTGATGGAATAATCGATGGGCGCTCCACAGACCCATTGAATCCAGACACCGATGGTGATGGACTCAAGGACGGAATTGAAGTCATAGGCTGGGATATTCTTGTTGTAAATCGTGGTGTTCAACTCACTCACGTAACTTCAGACCCTGGTCTTTGGGATACCGATGAAGATGGACTATCTGATTTCAGAGAGTTCAATGAAATTTGTGATACTGGTTCAAACGCATCTAATGCAGATACTGACGGAGACGGTCTTGGCGACCAAGCAGAAGCCCTGAATGGATTCTCTTGGTACGGCGAGGATTATTTCACCAGCCCATGTATGTATGACACTGACAATGATGGTCTTGAAGACGGTGAAGAAGTAATTCTTGGTCAGGATAATTTCCTAACTCATGCTAATAATTCAGATACCGATGATGACGGATTGATCGACGGACACGAAGTCCTATTCGTTCCAAGACCATATCAGAATCCTACTAATCCTTTGATTAACGATACAGATGGTGATGGTATGCTCGATGGTTGGGAGATGCAGATAGAATCGATAGAGGATAACTCCAAATCCCATTCACTATGGGTATCTACCGATTTGTGGCTCCCACCAGGGTGTGATTCAATGATTGAATGTGGCCTTGAACCAGGTGGCTACATCTGGAAGAATTGGCTCACTGGATTCATTCTAGAAAAGAAGTATGAGATTCATGAAATGAACATGACCAATTTCGCAGTACCTTCTAACTCCCTGTGCAATGGTTGTAATGGAAGATGGGCTCTTGACCCATCGGAAGGTTCACTGAAGGACGATACCTATGATATTGACAATGATACTCTTGCCAACGGAGCAGAAGCTCCAGATCGATGGGACACAAATCCTGTTGATGATGACACAGATGGAGACATGTTACCAGATGGCTGGGAAGTAAAATATTCAGAACTAGCCCTGATTAATGGATTGGTTGACAATTCAACCTACAGTGCAAATGGTGCCCGTGGTGTAATGGACCCTGCATTGAAGGATTCAGATTTGGATGGTATTGATGATGGTATGGAAGACCCGGATAAGGATGGGTTGAACCGTACAGGATTAATTGCAAAGTATTGTCCTTCATATGAAGACCCACAGTCGAGCAATTGTCACATTGACCCTGACAGTCCTGATGGGAAAATGTTCTATGATAATCTTGAGAATTACACTAGCTTCGAAGAATTTGTGAATGGCACAAATCCAATTGCTAATGATTCCGATGGTGATGAATGGGATGACGGCCCAGAAGTGTTCTATCAAGACCACGATGATGATGGAATGGCTACAGGTTGGGAATACTACTTCAATTTCGATCCGTTTGATTCAGCAGATAGAATGGTCGACACAGATGGTGATGGCCATATCAACTACTGTGAGTACAAATGGGACACAAACCCAAGAGACATCAACAGTTTCCCAGGTCAAGGTCAACTCTGTAATGCATTTGAGGAGTGACGATGCAGCGATTAACGAAGACCGGCATCTTGTTGGCTTCGCTATTGCTATTGGCAACTCCTTTACCTAATGCTAGTGCTGTGTCAGAGAGTGAATCTTTGATTACTAGCACACTTGAAGACGGCGTATGGGTAAACGATACTCTGACAATTAGCGGCTCCACAACCATACCTGCTCAATCCGCAAATTGGGCACTGTATGATGTTACAGACCCTTATGCTGACTGGGAAACATTGCAAAGTGGAGATTATTTCACTGAAGTAATTCCAATCGATGATGGTATTTGGGTATGGTCGATAACGATAGATGTTACTGGAATTAATTGCACATGTTGGCTAGAAATTAGCCAGCCAGACGGGCTAGAAAAGGCTCTTTTAAATCGAATTGTGTTCATCGGGGAAGGGCCTCATAACCCGGTGGTTTCTCCAATTCATCCATTGACTATTTTTGTTGACGACCCGGTTGAATTATCGACAATTGGCATTCTTTCAATTGGNAATACTTCGGAATCAAAGATTTCACTAGAATGGTGTTATGCACCTCTGGGCGCATGTGATGGAGACTCTAATTCATCTGAGGTAAGTGTTGTATGGAATGATAACCAGGGTACTTTCACAATCGATGCAGATGCCTTGGGATTGACCGATGGTGTATGGCAGTTCTCATACACTCTTCAAGACGAATACCTCAGAGATTCTCCACCGGTTAACTTCCGTGTTAATGTTGACCAGACAGACCCGGATGCTGTTTTAATCTGTCCAGAACAAGCCTTAGAAGGAGACTTGGTAATTGTTGACGGCACTGAATCTAGGGATGGAGTTTGGGGGCCGAGTTTGCAGGCTGTTTGGTATATCACCCAGCCAGATGGGGTATTTCGAGTAGCTGAGCAATCAGAGACAGATGGCATGTTGTTCAACTTAATTCCAAATCAATCAGGTAATTATTCCATCCAACTCGATGTAGTTGACTCGGTTGGTAGAAGGTCTAGTTCTACAGTTCAAATTTTAGTCATAAACGTGGAACCTGTCTTTGAATTACAAATCGATGAAACCAATATTCCNGAGTCAGAATCTTGGGAATTAATTGAAGATGAGAATTTTGAAATTTCAGTACTTGCAACAGACACCGGCATGGACAATGAAACTCTCGTCTATCAATGGTACCTCAATGGAGAACTTGTTTCCTCTACTACATTCTTTGTTACCGACGATTTAGATGTTGGAACACATGATTTGCAGTTAGTAGTAACCGACAATGATGGTGCTAGTAAGTCACATGAAATGCAAATAACAGTCAGTGCAAAAGATGTGAACGAGGAAAGGGAATTAGATTTCACTGTAATTTTGTTATTTGTAATAATTCTTGGAATTAGCTTCACAGTATTCAGAAAAATGAACATGAGTGAGCACGAGTCCTCAGGTATGCCAAAATGGGGAGATTCAGCCAGTTCAAAGGTTGAGAAATCTGTTGGTGGTGGCAGTGATGTTAATCAGATGTGGGATGAATCTGATGCCTCCTATGGAGGCAAGGACTGAAAAATCAGTCCCTACACCGCTGTAACATGTGGGAAGACTCTCTGAAGGCTGTTGGCAATGAGCCATCTGTAATTCATGAAGATGAATATCGTGCACGTCAATCGAGATTATTATCTCAACTCCGTCCAAATGATTTGTTGATTATTACCGCCCCTCACGAGTCTACTCGCTCAAATGATGTACATTACCCATATCGCACCAGCAGNGACATGCTATACATGTGTGGTTGGGAAGATCCTGAGTCGGTATTTTGTGCCTATAATGAAGATGGNAAATGGGTTACTGCGCTCTTTGTGCAGCCATCGGATGTCTTGAAGGAAATATGGGAGGGACGCCGACCTGGCGTCGAAGGTGCAATGGAAAATTGGCCTATTGATTTGGCATATCCACACGGAGAATTGTCGGTTAAATTNTCAAAGATGCTAGAGAACTGTTCCAGAGTATTTGTCAAAATGGGAGTCGATTCNGATGTTGATGAATTAATCGAAAAAGAAATGAAAACTATGAGTCGTGCAAAGCAAAANCTAGGCACAGGTCCGGTTAGTATCGTTGACCCCTCTTCAAAAATTAATGAATTACGCTTGAGAAAATCTGAAGCAGAAATCGAATTGATGCGACATTCAGCAAAAGTTGCTAGCCAAGCTCACATNCAAGCCATGGCAAATACCAAACCNGGAGTTGGAGAATGGCAATTGGAAGGAATAATTGAAGGATTTTTCAAATATTGCAAAACCTCNGGTATTGCATACCCNTGCATAATAGGTAGTGGNGATAATGCTACTGTACTACATTACAATGTGAATAATGACACATGTGATGAAGGTGAGATCCTCTTGATTGATGCAGGCTGTGAGTACAAAGGCTATGCNTCAGACATCACTCGTTCATGGCCAGTAAATGGTAAATTCAGTGAGGCTCAGGCNGAAATCTATCAGGTGGTATTAGATTCTCAACTAGCAGCAATCGATGAATGCAGAGTTGGAAGGCCATACGATGCACCNCATGAAGCAGCGAGGAGAGTTCTTGCNGAGGGATTGATTAGTTTAGGTCTNACCAACCAGAGTCTAGAAGAAGCACTTGACNCTGAAAAAGGAGATTTGAAGAAATGGTATATGCACAATACAGGACATTGGTTAGGAATCGATGTTCACGATGTNGGAGTCTATCTNCCAGATGGTGAAACCCGTGTTTTCGAGGAAGGGATGGTAATCACAGTCGAGCCAGGATTGTACTTTGGTGACTGGAGACCTGATGTTGATTGNCCNNAAAGGTACGCCAACATTGGTATCAGAATTGAGGATGATGTTTTGATTACAAAAGATGGTCCAGATGTTCTCTCTAGNGATTGCCCAAAAACAATCGCTAATATTGAAGAGATNGTTGGAACTGCCTGAGGTGGAACCGTTGGAATGGAGTGAAGTGCTATCATCCATCAAGGATGGAANCCATAGACTAACCCCTGAGCAGGCNGTTATTCTCTATCGCGACGCNCCATTACATTCNCTNCGNAGTGCAGCGAATTTACGTCGTAAACAAATCAATGGNGACAAAGAGGTTACTTACCTTATTGACCGNAACATNAACTACACAAATATCTGTACAATCAATTGTCAATTTTGTTCATTTTATCGGCCTCCTGGGCATGATGAAACCTATACTCAAACAATAGAAGAGATCAGNCAGNGAGTACTCGAATTGGAACAGATNCAGGGNACGAGGATACTNATGCAAGGTGGTGTCAATCCNGAACTTGGAATCGATTACTACACNAAATTGCTGAAGTCTCTCNGAGAACTTCATCCTACAATCGATTTNGATTGTTTTTCACCGATTGAAATTGAAGGGATTTCAGATGTTACNGGTATGTCGACCCTNGANGTCCTCAAACATCTGAAAGATGCAGGAATGCATGGNTTACCNGGTGGNGGAGCGGAAATGTTAGTNGAAGAAGTNCGTAATGATGTNTCNCCAAAAAAGGGTTCACCNGATAATTGGTTACGTGTGATGTCNGAAGCTCAATCTCTTGGATTAATTACTAGNGCGACCAATGTTTTTGNATTTGGTGAAACNTTTGANCACAGAGTNGAGCACATGANAAGANTCAGAGATTTACAGGANGAAAGTGTTGAGAAATACTCCAATGGTTTCACCTCATTTGTTTCATGGCCAGTTCAATTAGAAAACAACACATATGGTAAACGTAATCGTGGTCAAAACCGAGTTGAACTTGGTGCTGGTCCTAGTGAGTATCTACGTCATGTGGCAGTATCACGGCTATTCTTCGATAATATTGCGCATATTCAGGCTTCATGGCCAACAATGGGTCTATCCATCGCACAAATGGCACTTTTGGGCGGTGCTGATGATGCCGGCTCAACTATGATGGAAGAGAATGTTGTATCTGCTTCTGGTACCGAAAAAATGGAGGCAAGTGAATCAGAATTACAAAATGCAATCGTCAGGGCGGGCTTTGTACCTCGGAGGAGAAATTCTCGCTACGATTTACTGGACACACCAAACCCAGAGACTCAACTAAAGGATTTGGCCGCACCGCCACCTACTCAGTTCTGATCGTACCATACCAGCCAAATATTGGCTCGTATCTCTCTACCGCCACCATTTGTATCCTGAGGGACATATTCTTGTCCATTAAACAGCCCACGATATTCAAGATTATTTGTACTTGAATTATCAATCCAATCTGTGATGTCATAAGTCCACTGTTTCACATCTTGTCCAGCGCACCATCCTGCTCTTCCATACGGCCAAGAACCATACTGGTTAGCTACCACTCCATCATCGACTTTCTTCTCACAGCCCTGATTGTCTCCTACGATTGGGTGCCATTCATATGCATGGAACCCGTTGAGGTAGTAGTGATGTTCATGGTCACAAAATTCTGCACAATTAGCTTGGTCTTGGTTGAAACCATGTCCAGTGATTGTCGCAACTATTTTCACAGAATCATAGTCGGCTAATGCAGTAAAATTGTGCTGCCTCTTGTAGGTTGATTCGTTGTTATATTGCCCATTGAATTGACCACCCGTGAATACTTGCTCACCACTACTACTGCGCTCACCTACATCCCAATCAGAGAATAGTAATTTGATTGTCATAGTTCCTTTGTTTGCTCCTTCATATTTGAAAGTCCTAACGTCATTGTCTTCCAGCATGAATAGGTATGGGCTGATGTCGGTTAACCATCTTCCCTCTCTCCCGTAGGTCGTAATCCAACGCATGAATTCTGTTCCGCAACTTGCTGAATCATTTCGCTCACAGATTTTCATGTAAGCAAGGTAGTCCCACTCATGACAACCTCCTTCAGAATGGCGGTCTCTTCTATCTTCACACGCATGTTCATGGAACACTTCTAGAGTATCATATGTTGAGATATTGCTTGGTAAAGTCATGCTGATATTCTCATATTTCGAACCATATCCTGAATTCCATCCTCCTGTATGCCAGGTCTCATCAACAATAGTTACAGAATGTACATTCGGATCACTTTCCCTAACTTCAGTAGGGAACTCATAATTGTACATCCTTGCTTCATATGCCCAATGTGTGATGTCATTAGATTGACTTGTCCAAGCGTAAATCGAGCCAATCTCACGAGCTCTTTGGAAACGGTCGATACCGTAATACAATGTATTCCAATTATTGATTAAATCACCCATTCCTCCACTAGCGGTGGACATGTCTTGGTCAATGTAATGAATTCTATTTTCCCACTTCAGTTCTTCTGCTGGGTTGAGAGCATTTTGAACTGCTGCTTGTCGCCCTTGGACATCGCTACGATAAGAGTTGTCGAATGAACCGTAGAATAGGTGGGCATTGTCAGGTAATTGCCTAATCATTGAACCAGGGTTACTTGACCAGTCGCCATTGTTCCCACTGCCTGAAGAATCTGTATATTTGAATAAAAATATGTAAACATCATTTCCATTCCATTCATTTCTAAACGACCATGTCCCATCTAATGTTGGTAATGAAAAGTGTGCTACAGTGTCCATTCTACCGTTTCCGTGCCCGGTTTCTTTCCAAGACACTGGCATCTGGTATACAGCGCATCCAGCAGTATCTGGAGTCCACTTGGATTTTGTATCTGAGCAATTATCAACATTTGAGAAAACACCATCTCCGTCCAAATCAGCACAACCCACTTCGTTTACATTATTTCCAATTGGTGTGCCTGGACATGCATCATCAGAATCCATTATTCCATCGGAATCAGTATCTCTTTCAGTTGCGTCACATCCTCTCTCATCAACATCTTGGGCATCGAGGGGCGAACGTGGACATTCGTCCAAAGTAACTCCTGTAGAGTTAACATCATTCACTCCATCTGAATCATCATCAAGATCTTCAAATTCATCATTGCATCCATCACCATCATAGTCAAATTCAGGAGTGCTGTACCAGTTTGAGAGCCCTCTCCAACAATCATCAACCGTATCGTTGACAAGGTCATTGTCATCATCTAAATCTTCTGTGAAATCTTGACAACCGTCGCCATCCCAATCGGTATAAGGCTTAGACTCCCATCCGATTTCTCCCTTTGAGCAAGAATCAAATTCATCATCTATACCATCATTATCGTCATCAGAATCCTCTTCCGAATCATCACAGCCATCTTGGTCATAATCATTTTCTGCAGTGCTTACCCAACCAATCTGTGATGCACAATCATCGTCGACATCCGGAATCATGTCATTGTCATCGTCACGGTCTTCTTCAAAATCATGACACCCATCTTCATCACGGTCAGTGTTTTCATTCGGTATCCAACCATCATTCTCCCCATATCCATCTGGGCATGAATCAGAATCATCAGGGATGCCATCGCCATCCATGTCATCGCCTGAAAGAAGTACAACTCGTATATTCCGGGCATCCTCTGTACTTGTCCAAGCTCCACATACTGCAGTAACCGTTAGGTTATATGATTCCTCAACAACTCCTTGACTCAATGAAAAATCTCCATTTGATTCGGGTGCTTGGCTATTGATACCATCAGTTACAGTACAAGTCGATACATCTGAATGAATCACTTTACCCGTAATTGTTAGAGGTGCTGAACTTTCCATTTCAATGACCGAGTCAGTTGAAAGAATGGTATCACCCTCATCTGGTGGATTTACGTAAAATGAAACCTGTTCCACTATTGGTTCTTCAATTCCCTCGACGATGAGTCGTATGCTTACCAGCCAAAATCCAGGTTCTTCCGGGGCAAAAATCAATTTCACACCATCACCAGAATCAGTGAAACTATTTTCAATATCTACAATTCCACTTGGCAATCTTATTTCATACTCATAATCTCTTGAAGTATCAACTGGATAAATCTCTACAGTCCCTTCTACAAGTACAATGTCTCCAACTGAATACTCTGAATTCATAGTTTGCAATGAGTAAGCATTGACACTAATCACTTCAGGCTCAGTAACCGAATCTTCTACAGAATCGTCCGTGCCAGAGCCAAAGCACCCTGATAGTAGCATTATCAATGCGAGGAAGACTGCACTGAGTGCTTTGCTCTGCATGAATCTACACTATGGGGAAAGCACATGAAACCTTTCATCACAGAGTATCACTTTCAGTTCTTCCATCTGAGATCTCAATCTCTTCATTGGTGGTTGATTCAGTTCTGTGTGAAACGACTAAGGGATATACCCAAAGTAATGGTCCACCAACCTTCCTTTCAATGTTGACAATCAATTCCCAGTGTACTCTTACCAAGTCACCATAAAGAGTTCCTGGCCATTCACCTTCTGGAGTTTCTAATTCGAACTTACCACCATCAAGGCTAAGGTTTTGTGAGCCACCTTGGCCCATAATTCGCATAGGTCGCAAGAATACTCCTCCAGGGACATCATGCCTATGCATCGGTGCGTCCTCTCCCATTCCGGTGCCATCATCAAGTCCTTTTTCCCAATGGTGTGGTAATGGTGTTGTTAGACCAGGAGGAGGCTGTCCGTCCTGATTTAATCCTAGTGCAGAGAATACCTTGTGTCTTGCAGGAGGTAAAATCCCAACTCTCCATGAAAGTTTCATTGTTGTCCAATTTTCAGGAGTTTCGCTGAGAGTTATTTTACCCTTTAATTTTGAACCGCTTTTGACTTCATCAACAGTGATCTTCGGGTTTGGTGGAGCATTTGCCAAGAAGTCTTTTTGCCGNCTTAAATCACCAAGNTTAGCTGCNACTCGAAGTGCGATTGGTGTTATCATTAGTGGGACNACAATNACGGATAACAGTGGGTAATCTANCATTCCTAGTCGGACTTTACCTGTTCCAAANACNGTTAATCCNAGNGAATCTTGAATCGGTGCCGTNAATAAATAAAACAGGCAACTAAGCAGTATAATTACAACTATGTTCATGAAACGNCTTGCCTTTGCATGTATAGGGTGNGGAATCAAATACCATCCNGTTCGTTGCTTTTCAATAATTTGTGGAGTCTTNCCATGATATTGNGAATTTGNTTCATGTTCTCCCTCAACAACTCTCTCGACTAACCATGANTCTTCACTNCCNAGNCGGAATGATGGAATCACTGGCCCNTCGACTTCAAATGAATGTTCAACNATGGGAATTTTTTCTGCATTAAGTTTAGCAGATTCAAATGGAGGATATCTAACTCGATGTTTGACATTAACCATAGAATCCAACCTAAGCAAATAGTAATTTAAATCCGGCTCTAACTGCAAGCTTACGGAATTCAGGGACNTTTCTAAGCAAAGTCATTCCCAATGGTACTGGNTGTTCAATATCNCCTTCAATATTGATTAAATCTAAAATNTCTGGNCGNTTNAACATTCTAAANTGNGAATCCAATTCCTCATCATCAGGTATTGATACAAGCAGGTCTCTCAATGCTCTGGCACGATCTTGCTCCTTGCGGAANGCCTTGAATGGTTTNCACACTTTNGCNAAATCATTCGATTTTANACGCCCATTAGTGATGGCNTTAGTNAGATTTTCAATTATAGCCTCNACCTGTCTAAATCCAGGGCCNATTCCNCCTCCAGTGGTTGGCTTAGCCATCCCTGCAGCATCTCCGATAACCATNACACGGTCTTTGAAAGGTTTGCGAATTACCCCACAAGGTACAGGTCCGCAATATCTTGCAATCTCTTTCACGTTTGCAAATCNTTCAGCCCATAATGGATGATTGATCAANGCATCATAGCATTGCTCAACACTTCTNCCTTCCAGGTCTTGTGCACGGGACCAAACCCCAATTCTATGACTATCATTTCCAGTNGGTATGACCCATGCAAACAATCCNGGTGCNACATCTTTNCCAGTGTACATCTCAAGCCANTTNGGCTTACCTTNGAGTCCGCTGACGTCTGCTTGNAAACCAATCATCATCTCTTTTGGTCTACCCATTTTGAAATATCTACGNGTCCANGAATGNGCACCATCTGCACCAATTAGTAAGTCACATTTCAGGTCGATTATCTCTCCTTCNCTTTCGACTTTGANTTCTACTCCATCNGNTTTCACTTCAGCATCNAATGGCTTTGANAGCAACCAAAGNTGAGCACCAGCTTCCATCGCTTGNGCNACTACGCCTTGGTCAAATCTCTTCCTGCANACAACGTGTGTTCTTACGNGGCCATCTTNNCCNACTGGNACCATGATTCCNGAAGGNGAATGAATTAGNGCACCATCGACATTCTGTAGAATAGTCTCNTGCAANTTTACCATGTTCATGGCGGGTGGATTAACGAGTCCAGCACACTGAAAAGGNCTCCCGATTTCTGCATGNTCCTCTATCATNAATGTTGAAACNCCNCTTGCGGCAAGTTCAGTAGCNAAACGTCCGCCGACTGGGCCGGCTCCGATGATAACTACCTGATACATCAGGTCGCTCTGCTAGAGTCCGGAATGTCAAGGTTTTGCTAACTTACTTCTTTGCAAAGCGATATCCGATGGATTCGTTACCTTTGATGTANAGAGACGCACTGAACGGTTTACCTGCTTTTTTAGAGATGAAATCATCGAAAGGACCGACTTTTCTCTTCTCNACCAATTCTTTCGCTTCCTCTCTNGTGATTGCACGCTTGCTCATNTCACGCATGATGGANATTTTACAGCCNACTGAATTNGNTTCNGCCACATAATGTGTTTCAGTCTCGATGATTCCGACATTAGTCTTTGGACATACNGCTACNATTCCTTCNACNACNGGGAACCTTGTTGCATCNGCNGGTGGTGCCCTTGGNGGGAATTCGAANCCNACCTTGTTTGCTTCAACAACGAGGAATGCAGGGAANGGACGTCCTCTCTTTGATGTGAAGTCCTCTATCAAATCTGACTTTCCTTCTGTNAAAATCTTCTTTGCCTCNTCCACGGANATGTCTCGNTTGCAGATATTCTTTCCAAGTCCACGGAATTTACATTCNGGACTATCACANGCATANGCACTTTCTCCNATACGAATCGTNCCTTGGTCACATTTTGGACATGGNCACAATTCTTCATCGTCAGANGANGCGGTTTCAGCAGAANTNCCNGCAATNGCAACTTTACCNTCTTCACCTATACTGACTGAAACTTCGTANCCNTCACCATTTCTTGAAAAGAAACCATGTAAGTTCTCTATCGATTTTTGTTCTAGAAGNCTNGAGGTAGTTTNTCTGTCANACCATCTNCCACTAGCATCTTTCCACATTACGAANGAACAACCCTTGTCNCGNCCCTCATTCTTTTCACAAATGTATGANAACACGGTTTCGCCAACATTGGCTGAACATATTGGGCATTTGCCGAGAGGNGCATCCGCTTCATACAATTTAGCNCGGTCATGNTCTCTAATTCCATCAACCATTTGNTGNACNAAATCTTTGATNCCTCCCATGTATTCCTCACGCTTGTAAGTNCCTTTTTGNACACTGCCAAGTTTNGATTCCATGTCTCCAGTTAATTCTGCAGANGTAATCCATTCAACTGGTATTCTTCTNAGGATATCTATCATCTTGATTCCATGTGGAGTTGCTCTTAATGAGCCACCTTTGCCACGNCCAATGAATTCTCTGACAATTAATTTTTCAATGGTNTCAGCCCTTGTTGCAGGNGTNCCCAATCCTTTGCCTTTCATTGCTGCTGCAAGATCTTCATCATCGATTTTCTTACCNGCATGTTCCATCAAACGCAANAGTCCGGCTTCTTTCAGACGGCCACTTGGTTTNGTCTTCTCTTCTTTGAATTCGTGAGNNGCAAGATTNGCATTTCCNGGGTTNGANGGCAATGCCCCCCATCCATCAGGNAGAGANTGNTTCTTTGGNCGAACNGCTCTCCAACCAGGTGTNGTTAGGCTTCTNGCCTCTTTGATGAATGATTGTCCCTGNTTCTCGGCAGTTCTCTTTTCAACCTTCCACACAGATTCTGGATGGAATGANGCTAGGAATTGGCGTGCGATTAAATCGTACAANTTAGCNGCATCTGCACTCATCGAACCANNNGGTANCTTACCTGTTGGAATAATTGCAAAGTGGTCGGAAACCTTNGCATTATCAAAATTTCTTTTNACGTTCTTTAGACCATCCTTAACCAATCTTTCAGAATGCGGNNTCAATTTATCCTGCGCTCCAAGTTTACGAATCGTTTTTGATATCTCTTCCATCATATCTTCTGGTAGATGACGTGAATCTGTACGTGGATATGTCGTTAACTTGTGGGTNTCATACAACTCTTGAGCAACAGATAGAGTCCTTCTAGCCGACCATGACCACATGTTGTTGGCTTCTCTCTGTAGGCTAGTTAGGTCGAAATTTAGTGGAGGCTTTTCTTTTGAATCTCTATCCTTTTGAGAAACTGTGAAATCACCTTCACTTTCCAAAACAGATTCGAGCATTTCTTTTTCGCTCTTCTCCATTATTCTGTGTGCTTTGAATTCAGGGCGGTCAGGGTCATCTTTGTGATTTGCTCTCTCCCATCTAGCAGTCCAATTTGCTGGACCGCTGTCGAATTTAGCTTCTAATTCCCAAAATGGTTCTGGATTGTGAGATAGCACATCCAATTCATGGTCGACAATCATTGCTAATGTNGCAGTTTGAACACGTCCTAGTGAAAGTGACTTCTTGTCATTACGGCTTGTGCGTAGGAATGTNGCAGCAACCCTCGATCCATTCATTCCAATTATCCAATCGGCTTCAGCTCTTGAAACAGCNGCATCTCTCAAAGGCTCATAATCACTGGAANTAGCNCTATTGTCCCAAGCATCCTGAATCGAATCATTCGTCATCGATTGAAGCCACATTCTACTCATNGGCTTTTTGACTTTGGCAAATTCAACAATTCTTCTGAAGATTAGTTCTCCTTCACGAGCAGCGTCACAGGCATTAACAACTTCTGTACAACTCTTGNCTGTTATCAGTTTCTTNATTGCAGTTAGTTGTTTACGATTNTTNCCNCTNCCTGTAATCGGTTTCAATTCAAAGTCTTCAGGGATNAATGGNAGTTTGTCNATAGTTCCNCTCCAATTTTTGAATGCCNCATCATATTCTTCGGGTGTTTTNAATTCCAGAAGATGGCCNACCGCCCAGGTGACAATAATCTCATCNGATTGCCAGTGAGTGTCCTCTTTAGCAGCCACTCCCAATACTTTAGCGATATCGGATGCCACGCTTGGCTTCTCTGCGATAATAACTACTGCCACGAATTCGTTGGGGAAAACCGACGATACTTGAAGCCTCGGTTTGGGTGGTTTTCCAGCAGGTACTATAGTACCTGTNAAAATAATGGTATTTTTTTACCGGATAAATTGGCGTCTGCGAGCGGCCTCATTCCACTCACCTTCTGCTCCAGGACCAGCACATCCTACACAACCTGGATATCCTGCTTCCAATAATTCCATTACTTGTTCAGAAAAATCATCCCATGAACAATCAGGTATCCAGCAAATTTCCAGAGATGGTTCTTCTCCACCTAACTGGAACAACCCTTCAACCATGAAATCACCTTCGATTACATTTGGTAGAGAGAGCCTTGATGGTATGTTGTCAGAGATNGATTGAACAAGATCCCATGCTTGTTTTGAGAAATCTTTTGGAACTGACAATTCACATCCTTCCACTTTCAGGAATCTTCTGGCTGCCTCTCGTAGAGATGGCCATTGGGGGTCACTCATCTCCATATTTAGGCCCACTATAGGGCAAGACTTGAAGGATGCCCTTCGCAGAGAGTTGTTTAATGGGGCTTGGATACTCACTACTCGTCCGCCCTTTGCTGGCGGTTATGGATAGCGAGAAAGCCCATTCTAGAGCCATACTTGGGCTTAAGTTCGCATCCTTCACATTTCTAGGTAGGATGTTTTTGCGTGTGCTATACAAACCACGCAAGGTTACTAGCGACTGCTTTGGAATGAGTTTTACAAATCCACTTGGACTGGCGGCTGGGATGGATAAAAAAGCAGAAGCTATGCGTGGTTGGGAAACTTTGGGATTCGGNTTTATCGAGGTCGGAGGAATTACTGAGCATGAACAAAATGGTAACCCAAAGCCTCGGATGTTTCGCTCATCCAAACACAGTGCATTGGTAAATCGTATGGGCTTCAATAATCCCGGTAGTGAGAAGATGTCTTCTCATTTGGCCAAAACCCAGAAACCAAGTATTCCTCTGCTACTAAATGTTGGTAAATCTAAGACCACTTCCCTCGAAGATGCTCATTTAGATTATGCGAAAACTGTCGAAAGATGCGGTCCATATGTNGACGGATTTGTCATCAATGTTTCATCCCCAAATACTCCAAATCTGCGTGAGTTGCAAAAGGATGAGGACTTGGCTAGGATTATCACTGAAGTACAAAAATACTCAGGGGAAAAACCAGTCTTGATTAAGATAGCCCCNGATTTAGAAGACATGCAAATCCGCTCAATTGTTGATACAGCCAAGGGTTTGGATTGCGCAGGAATAATCGCAACCAACACTACTACGGTGCGTCCTGAAGAGTCTGGAATAATGCTTGAAACTGGCGGACTATCAGGCTCGCCCTTACGCTCTCGTTCTACGGAGATCATCAGATTAATTGCCGACCACACGGATGGTGGATGGCCCATTATCGGAGTAGGTGGGATCTCCACATCTGAAGATGCCTGGGAGAAAATAATCAATGGTGCGAGTTTGGTTCAAATTTATTCTGCAATGGTTTTCAAGGGCGCTAGCGTCGTTAAAGAAATTGTTAATGGTCTTGAAAAGAAATTGAAAAATGAGGGCTTAGATGATTTGAATCAGGCTGTAGGATTGGCAAGGAGGAATTGATTTGCTAACCCATCGTGCCAAATTACTTCTTATCGGCGCAGTCCTAACTATTTGTTTAGGTGCTACTTTGCTCTTAGAAGCCCCTGAAGCCACTCGTAGCGTGGATGAGGTAATGGAAGACCCAGAAAGCCTTGAAGGCCGTGAAATAGCCATTAGAGGCGAAGTTCTNGATGGTTCAATAGATAATCAAACAATGATTTTCATATTGCATGGNGANTCTAATCAACTTGTAATTGATTTTAGCCAAGCNCAAACATCAGGTGGTTTGGATGATAATCGAACAATCTATGCTGAAGGAATACTGCTTGAAAAAGACGGTGAATGGATTTTCGAAGCTGAAGTTATCAAGACAAGTTGCCCTTCCAAGTACGAAGAATCTGAAGCCGAATAACCTTCGGTGGGTTCAAAACAGTCAGGCCTTACGGCTTGTTGGGATAGGAGGGGAGTTTGCGTGCCCTCTTCCGCAAATCGCAAATGGCGGTCCGAACACCTAGGAGCGGCTCAGCCGGTCNATNGGTTCCCANAGGCGGACGTCGATGTCTCGCCCCCACGTGACCCGGGTGTCACGAACCGAAGCCGGAAGGAGTCGGGAAATGAATAACCGGGGGATCAGGTCAGGCCGGGAACGGAGCAGCCCTACCTGGGGCCATGGGTGCCGTGGGGTATCGGGACGGAGGAAGCCTGTGGATTTGGCCTATGGATACGAGGGTCNACCCTTGGGATTCCCACTCTTCTNTTNACTNNTGATTCGAAACAAAGTTTACTAAGTNAAGANTCTANCANGCAAGCAGAGTTGTTTGTATGGATTCAGTTGCAGTAGCTACATTTTGGTTTTCTTCGATTCTAATCATACCACTTTGGATTATGATGTGGTTCATGCCACGAAGTGATATTACCAAGAAAATTGTTGGAGATTTGAGGTTCTCTGTTATCCCATTGATATTGTCTTATGCTATTCTTTTAGCACCCAATGTACTCGACGTTTTGATTACTCTAGGTTCTAAAATGCCAACTCCTGATATCGTGTTGGATTTATTCTCAACTGATGAAATGATAATATTAGCCTGGCTACACTTCTTAGTAATGGATACCTTTGCTGGCAGGTATGTTTGGATGCGAATGATCGCTGCAGACAAACCTATTCAATTCTCAATGCCAATCTTACTTGTGTGTATGATGTTGGGGCCAATCGGACTTCTGATTGGAATTCTAACTACACTAGATGTAGATGATGATATATCAAACTCTGATTGAGTCTGGTAAAATGCGCAGGTAAAGTGCGAACTAGTATGCTTGAAAAATAGTTGGTCTAAGGGTTACCTTAGAATGTGAAATTACTCACTCAACTTTGCTAACGCCGACAGCGTTAGGTCCTTTTGGACCTTCGCCGACTTCGAAAGTGACGGTGTCTCCGTCGTTTATTTCTCCTTCTACTTCAGAGATGTGAACGAAGAGGTCTTTGCCACCTTCAATTTCTATAAATCCGAATCCTTTTGTTTGGTTAAACCACTTGACAGTTCCTTGTGCCATAAATACCGGTCCAAACAATCTAGTACTTGAGTATGAGGGTTTCAAAACCCACCTAATCGAGTGTTATGGTGACATTGTGAATTAGCCATGTCATATGTCGAAGACGACATCGCAGTACCAACCCGGCCCTTCAAATGTTGGAACTTCTGGCCATGGTGAGTATATTTCTTCATTAGTTCCTACTTGTTTGAATGCGAACTCATGTGAAGTAACTGCTTTAATTTCGACCTCTAATTGAACATCATCCTTGCAGACGTACGAAACTTGTGCTTCAATAATTCCATCTTTGATCATTGGATGACATTCCAATAAAAATTCGTCATGTACCTCTGCTCTGTAGAGTACTTCATCAAGCCATTTTATCACTAAAATGTCTAAGTCACCAGGGTGGGATACTTCCCAGCGTGCCACTTTTCTAGTTAGTGAATTGATATCTTGGTCGCCATCCAAAAGTATTGATTGCATTCCTATTGTAAGTTCACTGACCAAATCATTTTGGTTTAATCCAAAAGCTCGTATCCCTACATCTGCTGTTGTAGGACGTACCCAGTAACTCAAGATTTCACCTCTGTGAAATTTGTAGACTCCAAGCGACTTCACCAAGTCGGTTTGCCAAGTCGTCACTGGTCAATGTGAAGTTTTGAGTACTACCCATAATACATTCACATGCTGCATTTGCTAGATGGGCGATGTCTGCTACTGCTAATCCAAGATTAACTCCGGCAGCCACTGCAACACCTGCTGCATCGATAATTCCAATCATCCCTCTTGGCTCAGATAGTGTGCAAGGCGCTGAAATTACATTTCCGTCATTAGTGTAAACAGTAACACCATTCTCCCCTTGAAGAACCATTAGGTTGCCCCAATTATTTTCAGTAATCAATGCCTTTGCAGCTTCAGATGAATCATTACATGCCATTCTTTTTGCCATCAAATCTAGACCTCTAGTTTGGAATATGACCCAATCAGCACCTACTGTTCGGTGTAGACCGGTTAGTTTCGGGTCGCAAATTACTGGAACTTCAGCGACTTTTGCAGCGTTAATCAGTCTTGCAGCCCCTTCATCAGTTACTACACCTTGTCCGTAATCGGATATGATCAAAACATCAGCATTTGCAATTCTAGCAACAGCCTGGTCCATAATAGTAGAATGTGCTTCAGAATCTATTGGGGAATCATCTTCAATATCCCATCGCAATACTAGTTGCTGATTTGAAATGAGATACTCTCTTCCTGCGATTAGCCTTGTTTTGACAGTTGTAGTCCTGTCTTCAATGATTGCGATACCATCGCATTCAACTTCCTCTTCCTCAAGGGATTCGATAATACTCTCGCCAGGAAGGTCATTTCCAACAACACCGAATAGAATAGCATCTAACCCGATATTCTCCAAACCTCTGGCTACATGGGCAGCAGCTCCTACGTCTTCATGACGGTGAGTTTCCTTCAAAACCGGTACAGGAGCGCGTGAATTGAGATTATTAGCATAACCATGGATGTATCTGTCCAGCATAATATCCCCTACTAGAACGATGTCTCCAGACATATTTTTGATTCTAGTCTGAAGATTTACTAGGCGATCGTGGGTCTCGTGTTCAAGGTCGTTCATTCCCATATTATCCACTCCGGGGGTGTCCTGTTCTTCAATCATCTCTGTCGAGCAACTCTGCAAGCAGGGATGCGTGCTTATCGTCACTTATCCCCAAGTTTTTCCTTAGAGTTGCTAGCATTGCGCTCTCATCCGAAGTGATCATACCATCTTCGAGTGCTGTGATTAGAGTTGCTTTGTATGTTGAAGTTACTTCATCCAAAATCGGGTCTTCTCTTGCTTCATCAAGCAATTGATGGTGAGTTTCTAAATCGATTCCAAATGCCTCACGCATGGTAGTTAGCAATGCGATTTCATCACTCATAATCTCTCCATCAATGAGCGCCTGCCTGATCATATCACGATATACTTCTTCGGGCGGTGGAGCATTTTGAGTTCTTCTAGCCTCATCGGATAGCCTCCGAACTCGATCTGGATGCATTCCAAGGAAGTTTACAACTTCTGAAATCAATTGTTGCTCATCCTTGGTGATCTTTCCATCTTCCCATGCTCTTGCAAGTACTCTGCGGACTAGATTCTCTCCCGCTTGTGCATCGAGTGATGCGGTACCTTCTGGATTCGAAACCGGTGAAATTACAGAGTTTTCATAGTAGACATTTCCTTCATCGATATGTGAAAGTAAGTCGAGAGTCATTTGTCCACCTTTACGTAGACTCGAAAGTACGACTCTTTCACCGTCTTTGAAAACCATTTCTGATAGAACTTTTTCTCTCAATAAATTTGCTCGTTCACGCCCAGATGGAGTCAATCCGTACACTCTTCTCCTTTGCTTTGCGCCTGGCACATGCCTCTGTCCAGTAATTAATTCGGAATTTTTTTCCAAGCGCTTGAGAGTACGAGGAACATGCTTTCTTTGAACGTGTACAGCAGCGGAAATTCCGGCCTGCGTGACTGCGTCAGGTGCCTCCCAGTGGCCTTCCGGAAGAGGGTTGTCATAGAGGTGCAACAACGTACGCTCTTCAGTCGTCATGGTGCCGAGGTAACCATCAACCATTGTTCTCCCTCCATCTAATGAGGGCAGGGGAGGCACATAAGACTGGTCACTATCTCGGAATGCTATGGCAGGGGGTCGTAGGTCCAAACCAAGGGTCCGCCCAACTCGTCCAATTGGTCTGAGCGAAGAAGGCTCTCCTACTAGGCTCAACGAGCCTCCGGTTGCACGTGAAGATGGTTGGTTCATTCCAGCTCCAGTTTCAAATAGACTTTATCAGAAATCGGCTCTTGGTAGGCCTATTGATGGTGGCATAATATTGACGGATGTTGAAGTAATGTTTTGCCATTGGCATAGACACATACCACTAGCAAAAGGTTGGGTCGATTCCAGATTGGAAGAGGACCCTGATTTCGCTCACAAAGCTGTTGCTTTTGATGTGGTTCGCAATGCCGGAGAGAAAGTTGTTCCAAAGGACGGCCGTTGGTTGCGATGGTCTCGAGAATCCCATCCAAGTAAGGCAAAAGCAGAGGCTGTTATTCGCTGGGCTCGTACCAAAGAAAACCTGGATATGGTTGAACTGATGAATTGGACTCGTGAGTTATCTGATGAAGGGATGTTAGCAGAATTGGCCATTGTTGATGATGAAATGGATGTTACAATGTATAGATTGTCACTGATTGACCCAAGAGGTACAATCACTCCGGCTACAGTTGATGATCACCCTATGCTTGGGGTTGAGCACCTTTCTCGGAAATTTTTACGTGAGGATGAATTAGACTGGATTAATGGTGCTGAAAATAAGGTAACAGACCTATTTGGCGAATTAAATTCGAGGGGACTTTTGATGAGGCCCGGTTTCAAGTATGGATGTAGATGGAGGGTCTATTCCACTCCTGTTGATGTAGACCATGCTCCTTGGTTGATGCAAATTGAAGAAGACTCCCCAAGTAATTGGGAAGGTGTAAGTTTGAGTGTCAGATTAGCTGAAGGGGTCAACAAGGGATGGGTCGTCGCTCTCAAGCGGGACGACTGGAACTTCTTGCTGCTCAGGCGCCACCTCCCCGGTCGTTGATTTAATTCCTAAAATAACCCAGAGCGTTGCAAGTGCTAAAGCGATTGGAATTAGTTTAGCGGGGCTTGTCCATTCTTCAAGCATTGATTCTTCTTCCTCACCTGCAACTAATTCCACTGTGATGTAATATCTGTGTCCTGAATCAGACGCTAGAATAATTTCACCCTTCACTAACATACCAGAGGATAGTAATCCTGCTGGATTTATGTTTAGAGTAATCGTAGAATCATCTGACAATTTTTGGTTATTTTCCGTTGTCGCAATTCTTGATAATGGCCCATCTGTTCCGACTAACCACATCTGTGACTGATTTCCTTTTACCTCTACAGGGATTTCAATAGTGGTGGATTCAACTATTGGAATACTGCCCGTGAATTTTGTTTCGATAGGAATATTTCCTAGAATTTCAAACTCGTGAACAACATCAATTGGTGTACCTTCATCGCAACTTATTGTTCCAGTAATCAAACCGATTACTCCCACTGTACCTGCTGTTGCAAATATTATTTCATTATCTTCAACAACGATGTTTCTACCATCGCTGCTAGTCAAGTCAAAATCGATGCCAGAACATTCGGCTTCGATCGGGATACGATCATTTGGCGTTAGGACTGAACCGTAATCGGGAAGGTCAACTTCAGTTGAATGCCCACATTCACTTGAAGTAAACTCAATTACAGGCTGGCCTTGGTTTACACTAACATTTGCAATCCAATCAACAAGGATTCCATCTCGGTTTCTAATTTGAATTCCTTCCGAACCAAATGAATCATTTTCCCAAAATAGGTCACTATGCTCACCTTCGCTATTACCTGCAACCATATTTTGTTCACCATCAGCCTCGATGACTTTTAGCCAAGCTCTTTCTGGATGTGAATTGATTAAATTATCTTCAACATCTCCTGACTTCAAATCTTGTTGTAATACCAATAATCCGTTGCCAGGTAGGTGTGAATCATATCCTGAATTACTACGGTATTCCACCCAGATATATTCCTGGTCACCGATAGGGATCTTCAATGCCTGTCCGCCTTCTGAGAGTCCTTGGAATTCAAACATCGGACTACTGCAACTACTTCCGGGTAGCCATTCAAGTTCGATTTGCTGATGTCTTTCACCGCCAATTAATTCGATACTCGGGCTAGTTGGTAATGCCGGCCACAGTCCGTTTCCATTCCAGTTTCCACTGGCCATGATATCCCATTTTCCAACACCTTTCCAAACTTGATTAACCGTTGCATCATGTACTGGATATAGGTCTGCGGCTCCCAATTGGTGGAGCATCTCATGCATTACAGTTCCAAAATTGTTTGAAGAATATTGACTTGATATTGTGTAGTGGGAAATTTTTAGTCCATCTGGTAATTCAACAGTCTCTTCAATTGATGAAAAGTGAGACCAAATTCTAGAGCTTGCCCCGCCTCCATCTTCCTGCGGTTTTGCGCAGTGAAGTATTAGAAAACGGTCAACCCAGTCATCACCGTTCAAGTCATACTTTTCCCATTCAATCTCATCCTCAACTTCAAGAACTATTTCATGGGCCAATGTGTGAGGGCTAACTCCATTTTTTCCTACATCTTTTTCGCCATTGACATCATGACCATAATCTGCCATATCATAATCAGTTGTTACAATTCTATCATGGTAGTCAATTTGTAATGTTGAGTTTGGAGATATACCCTGGTTTAGATAATCCAATGCAGCATCGTCAATCAGGTTGGATGCTCGTTCTTGGTTGCATCCTTCGACTTCACTTTGGTCGGGGAAATCAATCAAAACTACTAACCATTTTTCATCATCCTGAACACCAACCAATGTTGCTTGGTCTTGTTCATCAATAGTTATTGCATGCTCTTTAACCCAGTCGTTTAGGGCTTCACCATTCATGAACGCACTCACCGATAGNAGTGAGAGGATGATGGCAATTGGCCAAGCGATAACTGGTCGCATCANNCTTANTGCGCTTGTCAAACGGTATGAATCAATTGCTAAANGGCTTCATCGAATACCCTGATTNAGACATATTTTCAATCAGCGAGTCGGTNGGACTNGTAATCCAAGCCTCATTTGGNTGNAGATTNAGGCCAAATGGAATAGNTTCACCATAGTATATACAATCAATTTTNGAGTNAANAATAATTTCTTTGGTCCTTGAAACCATTGCAATTTCACTCCAAGGATGGACTATTGANGCCATTGCTAATTCACAGTCAATCAGATTTCCATCAGTNCTTATCGTCGANAGATGNGCCAAATCTAGACTTTGAGTGNTACANCCAAGGAATCTTATNGAATCNATATAATCTACAGGCAATGAATTNACNACACATCCNGAGAAATATACCTTGTCTACNCCAAATCTCATTATNACATCAAGCAGATGATCTTGCTCTTCCTGTTTACGACAAACNGCATTGTAGGATACNTTACCCATGCCCTTGAGAGGCTTGATTTCAGGTGATGTTCCATGGCATGAGCAGTTAACATAGAGAACTCTGAAANNCCCTCCTTCATTATCGAGTAATTCTTCTAATCCNTGTGCAACTGGCATCTTGGCTCTAAANGCACGCCATCCTGCTAATTCAACAAGTCCNGATGCCANNAATGTCAAAGTAACTANCAATCCAGGTAGNCCACTNGGAATTACNAACCAAAGTAGCATCAGCATCATTCCATGTATTCTNAGTCTCCACCAGCTTGCATTTCCTGACCAAAGTAGGCTTGATGANCCAGCAACTAATACAATACTCATCGAAGCCAAAACCAGTATTATTGCCCAAGCAATGGATATCGAAATTCTTAGAATTTCCGCTGCATCATATCTGCCAACTAACCCAGTCCCTTCATTGAATGAGTGGCCATAACCGTACAGCCAAGGTAAAAACTCAGTAACTGTAAGCATCAATGATATCATTGCTATTGCCCATATCAATATCATCCATATTACAAATGCACGTCTTTCACTGGGAAGTAAACCTGGTTGTGCAAATGAATATGATTGAATCATCGCATACGGTGCTGCTGTGAATATACCAAGTAATGCAGCACTAAGCCATCTAGTTCCAGCCCATTCATCTGGTGAGAATATATTGATGCAAGAATCTTGACATGGGTCTAGGTTAAGCAGAACATAGTGAAGGATGTTGTCTATTGATAGTGACCAAATTCCAGTCAATATAACAACGAGGATAATAACCGAAAAAACACGACGATATAACTCATCTAAATGCGTCTGTATCTGGCTCCTGTCATCACTAGACAGGTGCAAGTCCGTCATCAGATCAAATCCATTGCTTCCTTTTCAGCACGTGCTTGAACTACTGTACGGTAAACTCCGAATATTCCCCAAAGCATACACATTGCAATTACTAATGTGTAGCCCCATGGTAGTTCTGTATCAACAGCCCAACCAAATCCAATTGCTAATCCAAGAGTTACGATTCCTCGGCGAATACCTTGTGGAACTGCCAGACTCATGTCAAGGTTAGTTGGGCCTCCACCAAATCTGCGTTCATAGAACTCACCTTGAATTACTGCTGCAATAATCAGTATTGATAGCGTAGTCCAGAAGTATAGGTTTCCTTGCTCAAAGTAATTGTTTGCCATTTCTGCTTGCCTTTCAGCTTCGATTTGAGCATCAGACTTTTGTCCGAACAATGAATCATAATCTCCGACACTTATCGTTCGCAAACTTACATCCTCGTCTGCTGTTGCAGTTCCTGGTGCACTTACTGTGAATGAAAGAGTAGTCCAATGGTCTCCTGCATCCGGTGCCCCACTACCATCGACAACATTGCCTGCTAATGAGAAATGGATATCACCCATATCTTCGCTAGGTGCTGTCCAAGGTACTATCCAGTCGTTACCTGGAGCATCATGAGATATTGCTCCTCCTGAATCTGGTACCACTTTTGTTCCATCAGAAACAGCAAAGGTTCCTGCTTCATAATCCCAAATCATGAATCCACCTGTGTTGTAGGATACATGGGTCAGAGAAATAGTTAGATTGTAGGTTTCTCCAGTTTCATATGTTCGAGGAACACCAGAAACTGAAAGAATGATTTCACTCGATGGTGAACCGCCTGCTCCGTGGCACGAACAGCCCTCTTCAGGAATGATTCTGTCATTGTGCATCCAAGGCGGGCCTTGCGAGTTTCCATACACAGGTGCTGCCATCATTAAGGCGAGGGTCGCGACAAGCAGCAGAGTGTACTTTCGTGACATGTCTGTGCCACCTGTGATACCCTATTGAACGTTGTCACCTTTTGCCGCCCCTTTAGGGGCGGTTTCAAACCCATTCAGAGTTCTTTAACAGCGTTGTTTAACTGTGTCATCATGGCTTTTCCATCACCAAACAACATCATTGTCTTGTCTTCATAAAACAGATCGTTGTCAACACCAGCATATCCTACAGATAGGCTTCGCTTGATAATTACAACAGTCCTTGCTTGGTCAGCATCTATGATTGGCATACCAGCGAGAGGACCTTCTCCAGTTCTAGCAGCAGGGTTACAGGTGTCATTTGCACCAATAACAATCGCCATGTCACATTCTGAGAATTCAGAGTTGATTTCATCCATCTCNATCAGTTGCTCGTATGGAACATTTGCTTCAGCAAGTAGTACGTTCATGTGGCCAGGCATTCTTCCTGCAACAGGGTGTATTGCATACTTGATTTCAGTGTCGAATTTCTCAGCCATCAAGTCAGCAAATTCCTTGACTTGGTGTTGGCACTGGCTAACAGCCATTCCATATCCTGGGACGATGATAATCTTCTGTGCGCCATCAGCCATCATAGCTACTTCGTCAGCATCACTTCCGACCTTGGTTCGAGTCAATTCTTGTTTCTCACTTCCACCGAATGACTTGAACAGGACATCGATTAGTTGTCGATTCATTGCTTTACACATAATTACAGTCAGAATGAGTCCTGATGCACCAACTAGGCTTCCTGCTACGATTAGGACACTGTTGTTGATGATGAAACCAGTGAAGGCAGCAGCAATACCAGACAGTGAATTCAGTAGGCTAACAACTACTGGCATATCNGCTCCACCAATTGGAAGAACCAAGATTATTCCAAGNACACAAGATATTGCNATAATNCCCCAAATGTAATCAGTATTAGTNGGGTCTTCNATTGAAAGATAAATTANCGCAAGNACGNTGATGAAAAGCAATCCTTTGACAGGATTAAGCCAAGTNGGACCCCATGTAGGAGTACGAATCCACTTTCCGAATACTTCNATTCCACCCTTCAATTTGTACATTGCAAGCAATGAACCAGTTAATGTCATCCAGCCAACCAATGCAGACAATCCCGCTGCAATTACAGCTACAGTTGTTGCAAGTCCTGGCTCTGGCGAGGTGTTTTCAATCCACTTCCATGTTTCAGAAAGTGCAACTAAAGCNGATGCTGCTCCACCAAACCCGTTGAACAAAGCCACAAGTTCTGGCATTCCAGTCATTTCAACACGCTTAGCCATGATGAAACCAATCGATGAACCAATTACCAGTCCNGCACCTATTATTGTCCATCCAACAATTCCGTCAGGAAGATAATTCATGTCAATAATTGTTGTAAGAACTGCAACAGCCATCCCCATCATTCCATACTGGTTGCCCTTAGGAGCGGTACGTGGATGTCCCAACTTCTTGAGACCGAATACGAATAAAATTGCAGATAATAGATATCCGAAAGAAACCCAATCGCTTAGCATTTCAAGCACCTCTCTTCTTTCCAGCAATCATTTTCAGCATTCGATCAGTTACAGCAAATCCGCCTACAACGTTAATCATTGCAAGAACTAATGCGACAAACGCAAGAATTCCAGAAACAGCAGTCTCTCCACCATCATAAGCCACATTTGCTCCTAGTAATGCACCGACTACGCTGATTCCAGAAATTGCATTTGCACCACTCATTAGAGGTGTGTGAAGCATTGCTGGTACCTTAGTGATTAGTTCTACACCTAAGAAAATTGATAGTACGAANAGCGTTATTGAGCCGATTAATAATTCTGGAGTCATCAGAGTACACCTCCTAGTCGAGTTTGTTTTGGATGTATCTCTCCATCCTTACAGATTAGTACTCCGCCCATTCCAGGCACATGGAAATCATTACCTTCAGGTGCCCCAACTAGTACATCATCATCTTCAGAAATCTGGAAGCCAGTTTCTTTATCGACCAAACTTGTGATGAATGTGGTTAGATTATTCGAGTATAGCATTGATGCAGTATTTGCTAGGGTTCCTGGAAGATTAGATGTCCCTACAATTACAACACCATTTTCGGTTGTGTGAACTTCTCCTGCTTTTGTCAATTCACAGTTTCCACCAACGTCTGCATTCATATCAACAACAACTGCGCCAGATTTGAAATTAGCNACNGCGGAAGCAGGTACGGTAATTGGTGCGGGTCTGCCGAATATTCTTGCAGTTGTAACAATGATGTCTGCATCACTGGCAACTTCACATACTGTGTCGTTAACTTTCTGAATAAATTCTGGAGTCAATGGTTTAGCGTATCCAGCCTCATCTTCGAAGTCATCCATTCCATCNACTTCGATAAATCGTCCTCCAACAGATTCAATTTGTTCTGCNGCAGATTTGCGGACATCTGATGCATAAACTACTGCACCAATTCTCTTAGCAGTTGCAATTGCTTGTAATCCTGCAACACCTGAACCCATGATCACAACTTTTGCAGGTCTAACTGTACCCGCTGATGTAGTCATCATTGGTATTCCGCGAGAAACGTGAGATGCACCNANCAATACTGCTTTGTAACCAGCCAAATTATCTTGGCTAGAGTTTACATCCATTGATTGTGCTCTNGAAAGTCTTCTAGGAATCATATCCATACTTAGCAAAGTAATGCCTCCATCGATACAAGCTTGTACCTTCTCTGGATGGCGAAACGGGTCTGCTACACATGCAACAATTTGCCCCTTAGATAATTCACTAACATCTGGAATTCTTATTGAAATCAAAATTTCACAAGACAATACGTCGTCTCGGTTTCCNATAGTTGCACCAGCATCAGTATATTCTGAATCTGAATGATTTGCGTTGGAACCCGCTCCCTTTTGAACAACTACTTCAAATCCGGATTTCATCAATTTTTTCATACTACCTGGAACGATAGCAACTCTAGTTTCGCCCTCAGGCTCCATAGGTACTCCAATCTTCATGATTACACCTCGCATATGCTCAAAGCACGCTCGATATTTGGGCCCAATGTTATCCGGTTCTTGAACGACTCGGTTGTCTTTGGATAATTTCATCATCGAATTGCACTGACTATGCTTATGGGCGTCATTTGTCTGGGGTTGAATATTGGAGTGGCCAAAATGGCAAACGGGCGTAGGAAAATAGCAGTTATTGGAGCAGGAAATGTAGGCGCAACTTGTGCTTTTGTGTTAGCGCAAATGAAAATTGCCGACATTGTACTTCTAGACATCTTTGAGGGCTTTGCGAAAGGCAAGGCTCTTGACATGAGCCAGAACAGCAATGTTCTGAACTATGATGGTACAATAACAGGTACAGCAGACTATGCTGATATCGCTGGCAGTGACGTCATTGTTGTTACCAGTGGATTCCCTAGAAAACCCGGAATGACTCGTGAAGACCTCATTGGTAAGAATGCTGAAATCGTTCAACAAGTCGGTACTGGAATCAAAGGTCACGCACCAGATGCAATCATCATCATGGTTACNAATCCTCTTGATTTGATGACTTACCATATGCAGAAAGTTACNGGATTCCCAACAAATCGTGTAATCGGACAAGCAGGTGTATTGGACAGTGCACGCATGGCTCATTTCATCGCATTAGAATTGAATTGTGCTGAAGAGGATGTTTCACCAATGGTACTAGGCGGCCATGGCGATACCATGGTTCCTCTTCCACGTTACACAACAGTCGGTGGTATTCCAATAACCCAATTGATGAGTGAAGATAGAATTGAAGCAATAAGCGCACGCACTGCTGGTGGCGGAGGCGAAATTGTCAANTTACTCGAGAGAGGTTCTGCATTTTACGCTCCAGGTTCAGCAGCTGCAATCATGGCGGAGGCTGTACTGAATGACCGTCGTAGAGTTATTCCTGCATCATGTCATCTTACTGGACAATACGGACTCGAAGATGTTTACATCGGTGTGCCATGTATTCTTGGGGCAAATGGTGTAGAGACTATTTTTGAATTAGATCTCTCAGATGCAGAATTAGAATCACTACAAGGTTCGGCTAATTTTTACAAAGGCCAACTGAAAGATATCTTGGGATATTAATCGAACACAACTTATACTGTGTTTGATTGGCCGGTTCATGGAAGAAGATTCCGGCTTCAAGATGTTAGTGAAAAATGAAAGTGACAAAGACAGGATTATTCGTGCAGTAATTGCCGTTGTTCTGATTGCATTTTATTTCGCAGTACCATCTAGTATCAATGCTNCAATTGCAAATATTGGTTTGGTTGTAGCTGGAGTTTTATTGTTTAATGCAGTATCTGGAACTTGTATGATTTATCGTGCNTTTGGAATAAACACTTGCCCAATTCAAGATTCTGAATAATCATGCAATAACATTGCCATGATTTACTGCTAAGTAAGCTGCGACTACGTATACAAACACAGTTGCGAGAATACTAACGGACATTGCTGCTTCAAAACTCCAATCCCTTCTTAGTAGGTAAGGNAGAATAATGAACAATATCATTGAAGGCAATACTAACCATAGAATTCCATCAGCATAATCNGCAACTTCTTCTATATTTCCTGAATCTTTGTACATCCAAAATATCGATAATATACTCATAAATGGAATCGATATTATCAGTGCTCCATATAGCGTTGATTTTTTTGCTATTTCTGTTGCTGCTACGATTATTGCACCACTGAGCAAACCTTTCCCAAACAAACTAAGCCATGTCATGAATACATAGCAATCTGGGCATTCTATCAAGCCTTTCCTCTCAGTTAAAGGCTCCAGGCAAGAATGTCCAACGAATATCTTCTTCCGTAATTCCGCGGTAATGTTCGAGAATTCTTGGTTCGTTTGAAACTTTATTGTGGTAGGATAGAAGTTTTGGATATCTGGATATTACAGATGCCTCAATCCCGTCATAGTTACCGGAAAACAATGCGAAGAGTTCCGTGAATAATTTCAGGTCTGCAATGCTCATTTCCTTTGTATCTGCGGCCCAGCCAGAAACTGAACTGCCAACTTTATCTTCAAGGAATTGCATATTTTCTGCCCCTTTACCACCCTCTTCAAAAATAGCCTTTCGAATTGCTATTCGCTCATCAAAGTCCGAAATNCCAAANGTTGTGTCCAGTGCTCTTGCAAGTGGACCCATCCCATCCATGAATTCATCAGCCTTCGCAGCTTCATATGGGTCGTCAGGTATCAATCCTGCATATTTGCCAGCATATCTAAGAATTGCAGATGATTCTGCTAGTGTTCCATTTGGTGTTTGTAAAACAGGTAGCATATTCCACGGTAACTCTCCATCTGTTTTCATTTGATTGAAAGTGTCGCCATTGACTTCAACGTCCTCCCATTCAAGACTAGACAATGCTAATGCAACTCTACTTGCTTCTCCCCTGCCAGGAACTGCGAAATACAGTAATCGGTTCATGTCTCTTCCAAAAGAAGCCAACTATTGATTCCTTTGTTCAATTCTCAATAACATTCTACTGGCTTCTTCGAATCGCTAATGAATGGGAATCCCCTGTAGTTGTAGCATCATCGATAGGGTTTGGCAATCGTACCAATATTTTCCCTTGCTTACCNCGGCTACGCATTCTTGCCATTATTTCTTGGCCTATGTAGCAACCTTTTGCTTCATGTACCAAATCTCCTAAACCGCAGGCCAATGGGTGGTATTTCGGTGTAATTTCCGATCCCTGCATTGGAATCATATTGCTTACACGATATTCATCAAATTCAATTTTGGACATTGTGACCTCAATATCACAATCCAATGGTGCAACAATAATCCATCCTCTAAATGTCTTACATTTAGTTACATTATCTTCAACATCAATTTCCTCTGTAGACAAAAAAACCGAATTAGAACTACTTGCATCACCAATGGTGACATCTTGGCCTAGTATTCTTTGTGAAATATGCTCGATAAGTGGCTGTTTGTATGGCCCGTGTCCAACTAAAGCAAGGAAATCACCCTTGTCAATTACATCGACCATGTCAATTATTTTGGCTTTAGTGGTAGTGAATACTGTTGTACAAGTAGTCTCTACTTTGTTTGTTGAGAGACCGTTTACCAAGGATAACCTATCTTCACCACGTAAGATTAGTACGTAAGCGTCAAGTTTGACGATGCCCATTACACTCAACACTCAAGCGAATGATTCACCGCAGCCACATGAGCTTTCAGCATTTGGATTGTTGATCTTGAATCCACCGCCCATTAGGCGATCGACATAATCAATTTCGATTCCATCTAAAAGGTGGGATGATGCATTGGGGACTAATACTCTAAATCCATCAATTTTGACCTCTTGGCAATCTTGGTCAGTAGATTCTACAATTTGTAAATCGTACATATATCCGGAACAACCACCTGATAGAACACCTACTAAAAGGGCGTGAGACATGTCGTCGCCGAACGCAGAAGAAAGCATTTCTTTTGCCTTGACCGTAATAGTCAACTCGACGTCAATGACATCTGGTTTGTTGATAACCACTGCAGTTGGTGTCTCACATGTATTGCAGTCCATGATGTGGGTGAAATGGTTGACTCATATCAACCTGTGTGCTATTATCCCGTTTTTAGGATGATATTTTGTTAAAACAAAAAACCCGAGTAATGAATCTCATAGGAAATCAATTCATTTTCCTTTGCTGTTCCTTTAGTAGAATGTTGCATCTTCTAATTTGTTCTTTGGCCAATTTCTGCTGGTCTTTGTCAAGGCCTCTTGGAATTGATTGTTCAAAGCATTTAATCGCATCAGCAAATCTCTGCATCTCTGCATAAGCAGTACCCATATTGTAGAGTGTTTTACCTTGAACTCCGCTAGGATTGATAACCATAGCTTTGTGATATGATTCAACACACTTAGGATAATCTTCGAGGTAGTAAAGGGCATTTCCTCTTCCATTTAGAATTCTTATTACCATCTCATCATTATCTGCAAATGATGGAAGTGCTCTATCAAAACAAGAAAGAGCCTCACGGTATTTTTTGTCTTCAATTAATCCTACACCTTTGTTGTACCATTCAATATCCTGGTTGGCAATTGCGTTTGAATTTGAATCAATACCTGAAGGTGCTTGCATTTTCATGCTAGCCTCAAGCGCAGCCGCTGCTAAATCCACTTCTGGATTTGCTTCCTGTACTCTTACTTCAGGTTCAGGTCTTGCAGATAATTCAGGTAGTGGTTGTTGAATGACTTCTTCCGGTTGGCTAACTTCTGGAATATATGCGTTAACAGTCTCGGTTTGAGTAATTGTTGGCAGCTCTACATTCTGTTGCTGAGGTGGCTCAATTTCTATAACTGGTGTTTCGTGAAATGTCTGAGTTGCCTCACTAACAACAGGAGTTGGGTTTGACAACGTCTGGGCTTTTTGATGACACCTTTGAGCAGTTGCCATGTCGCCTGCAGCCTCTAATGAACGGGCTAGTCCAACCCATAGTTCTGGGTTCACCTTATCCATCTGAATCATTGCTTTCCAGCATTTTACAGATTCAGTGTGATTTCCCGCTGCAGATAGTGCTCGTCCCATCAACATCGTATCGGGTTGACAAATCAGAACTGCTTCTGCAGCTAGTGCGGGACCTTCTGGAATAGTAGGAGGAAGTCCTGCTGTATTTTCCAGAATCCTAGACTCACCTTCAGCTAATTCTACCAAGAGTGTTGCTAAAATTTCTTTACCGCCTTCTGTTTCAACTAACATTCTTCGTGAAAGTAGTAAGTTTGCCACATCACCATTAGACTCGGAAAGACTTGCCAAACGAGTTGCTGCTTTCATGTAAGTGGAATCATTTTCTAATGCACTTACGAAGCATTTAGTAGCCGCATCAAGATTTCCTTTTCTTTCATGTAGCGCTCCTAAATTGAAGTAACACTTGGCATTGGTACTGTCTAGTCCTAATGCATGAGTGTAAGCAGCAATAGCATGATCGTCAAGTCCCATTGCAGCCATTGCACCTGCTGCAATTCTCCAAGAATCAAAATGTTGGGAAGCATCACCATGGAGTTGTTCCTTTAGTACATTTAACGCATTTTTAGCATCGCCTTGTGATAGCAAGTCTGTGGCTCTTTTACACAGTTCATCTAAGTCAACAGGAGGAATAATCTCCTCAACTACTTCGACAACAGGTTCTGGAACGAATTCTTCCTTTTCTTCTTCGACCAAATCTTCGAATGGTTCAACAATGTCGTTGCTTACCATTGTTTCTGGTTCATCATCCACAAACAAATCATCAACATTGGAGTCAATTGCATGAGATAAATTTTGGTCTACCAATTTCTCTTGAGTGTGTGGCATTACTGCAGGAGTTTGACGTATTACGCCCCCTGCTGCCTTGTTAGCATCCATAATTTTCACTAAATGTGGATGACCTGGGAAATACTGCAAAGCACGATGTGCAATTTCAACTGCACCGTCAGTTTCGCCCAGACGGTCGAGCAGAACTGCTAAGTTCGCTAAAGCGGGCCCATGATTTGGGTCCAAATCTAAACATATTACGAATGATTGTCTGGCTCCCCTTGCATCTTGCTCTGCTTCTAGTAAAACACCCCGATTGAACCATGCCATCGAGTTTGATGGGTCTAAAGCAATAGCCTTGTTGAAAGCAATTAGCGCTGCTTGATGTTCACCTGAACGGTGTGCTGCTTCTCCTTCTGTAACTAAGTCATCAACCGTTGTGTCAATTTGGACATCACTATCGGCAACGACATCTTCTGTGATTTCACTCATGGTTTCCTCAACAAATTCTTCACTTTGTGGAGCTGCGATTACAGTTTTTACAACATCCGCAAGAGATGACATCATAGCATCCGTAATTTCGGCTGCAGCATCGATTGGATTGTTCGTTTCGCCCTCGGACATTGATGTCACCGATTTGGTTGATTTACGCATATGGGATAAGGATTGCCCGTATGCGCTCCCGTTGATTTGATACGACCCTTATGGGTCGTTGGTAATGTGCGGCCAGTATTCAGCAACGAAAATGGCGGTACATTCGTACTAATTGAGCCCGGAAATATATTGGAAATTGAGATAACAGAACCGTTCTTCATTGGCGCTAGACCGGTCACTCAAGTGGAGTGGGTTGCTGTAATGGGCGAAAACCCATCTAAATTTACAAGTGGGTGGTCTTCAGGCCTTAAACCAGTCGAATCTGTAAGTTGGCTTGATTGTCAGGAGTTCATTTCAAAATTAAATCAAATAGACTCGGAAGAGAAACTCGGGCTAGCGGGAGTTTGGAGGCTGCCTACTGCCGGTGAGTGGGAATATGCTTGTAGAGCTGGAACAACTTCTAGGTGGTTTCACTCGGACAGAGATAGTGAACTTGACGAGGTTGCTTGGCATGCAGGTAACTCAGGAGCCACCACTAGAGAAGTTGGACAGAAGAAGGAGAATCAGTGGGGTCTATTTGATTGTCACGGAAATGTTGCAGAGTGGACTAGTTCTGAAGTCGGCATCAAGCGTATTACTAAGGGAGGTTCATGGTTGATGGAATCTGAATCTACAACATCCTATGCCCAAGGTGTTTCATTGGTCGATAAGAGAAGTGATGGAATCGGCTTACGTCTAGTTTGGTCACCATTATGATTACAAAATGAGGTTATCAGATGCGTCTATACCATAACCCAAGATGCTCAAAATCAAGAGAAGCGTTTGCTCTTCTTACAGATAGAGGTGTTGAATTCGAAGATTATCGATATCTGGAATTAGGAGTTGCTTCTGAAGATTTAGAGGTACTTCTTGAACTGAAAAATATTATTCGAATTGGCGATTTAGATAAAGGCAGTAAATATGATCTTGACAATAAGAGTGATTTGCAAAGTTTACTGGAAATTAATTCCAAATTATTGCAGCGCCCAATTTTGGTTCATAATGGCAAAGCAGTAATTGGCAGACCGCCAACAGATATTCTCACTCTTCTTCACGAGGTTTGAGAACTGTAGCTACGTTTAGCCTCACAAAAATCTCGAGGTATGATTTTATCCTATCTTGCACAGGTGATATATCTTCATGGTACAATGAAACCATTATGTCGCAAATTTCGTTAAAGTTTCTCACCCCATCCATTAATTCCCAAAGCATAGACTGAGTGTGATGCATGGGCCTTCTAACGACCCCTGGAGCCTTCAGGATTTTTGCTAGAAATCTTTCTAATCTTGAAAATTTCTTTTTTATTAATATAACCACATTTTTCCCAGTAACTCCTTCAATTTCAGGATGAATACCTGCACTACCTTCGAATTCCCAATCAACTGGAAGTCTTACAGGTACGAATAATGACCAATCGCCATCTATCATCATATCCCCTCAGTTGTATATGTCAAATATAGTAGAGAAAGCATTGAAATCACACCACATATAGCAGTGACTTTTTTCAATTCATTTCTTTCTGTGAAGTTGTCTAAAAACCATGTTGCGACTCCAAAAATCGAAACTAATGCGAGTAAGCCGAACCACATTACAGGTAACTCACTCATGGGTGGTCGTATCATCTACTGCCTGTGAACCTTGCGCAGCCTGCCATGCTTGATATTCAGCAACCTTTCTGTTGTACTCTTCAACTTGTCTTTCATACTCAGTCATTGTATTTTCAACAGGTTGTACAGTTGCAGGTGGGCCTGCAAAAGCAGAAGATGGAGGGCCTTTCATAGGCACTTCCTCTTCAATGAATTGCTCATCATCTTCGTATTCGTCATCGAACTCATCTTCTGAATCACCTCTTCGCATAAACAAGATTATTGCCGCTAGTAAGGTAAATCCTCCAATCCCTGATGCCAAAATTGTATTGGAAAACATAGTTTCCTCAACTGTTGGACTTGCCCAAGTTATTTGATTGGTAACTTCATAATTGATTCTATTATCGCTTCCATTAATCGACAACCTTACTTCGCCATCATATGGTCCTGATTCCCGAATCAATTCACAGCGCATATTATGACTTTGAGTGGTTAAGTGACCTTGGTCCATTTCAATACGAACAGATTGTAAATGGATCGTATTTCCATCACAGATAAGTCCCCATCCATTAGGTATACTTGCATCGATATCGAATATCTCATCTTGAGTAGATGTTGAGGTTAAGTTGACCCACATTACGTGTTTAGAATCATCTTTCAATTCATTATCTGGTTCTAATATTTCTTCAAGTACAACATTTCTTCTCTCTCCAACCATCAAAGCAACCGTTATTGTTTTCACAATTGGGCGACCTAATTCATCGGCTCCGCCTTCCAATTCAATCGTAGCAGATATTATCGAATTGAGTGCACAGTCAGGTGAAATTATTACATCAGCTACTAAATCAATAGATTGTGTTGCTCCAAGGTTGAGATTAATCCATTCCCCTGCACCTTTAGATAGTCCGTTGCCTGTCGACAAGAATCCTACAACCTCAGATGATGCAGGATTGGTTTGCAGAACCAATCTTGCTCTGATTGAATTATCTGCAGCATTACCTATGTTCCAAGCAGTGGCGTTGAAAGTATAAGTTGAATCAGTCTCTACTATGCTTTCGTTAGAGTATCCATCTAATCTTGGTTGCCTGATGGTTTCTGTTATTGCTTCAAACATCACTGAATTGTCATTCGAATTCATATCTTCACCATCTTCTGGCTCGACAGTAATTGTGATCTCATGAAATTCACCTGGTGCTTCCAAAGATGTCAGTGTTAACCATATGTCGACAGTTTTGATGTTATCCAAGTCATATGATACCGATAATGGCACACCATCAGTAACGTTAGTTCCGTCTACTAAGGCCCACCACGTCCATGATTCTGGTGACCATGGCAAATCGAGTATCGCAACATCAGGTCCGTTCCCACTGTTTATTATTTCAACAGTCATCATTATCGGTACGCCTGGCGTTAATTTGCTCGGGGATTCAATTAATTGAATCGATAGGTCATGTAATGAATCTACTCTTAGGCCTTGCCAAGCATCTCCTGTAATCATTTGACCAGACCGTAAAGATAGTGCATTTGGCGAAATCATTGGTCCTAAGTCTCCTGCTTGTGCAGTCATTGGTGCAGTTATTCTCACAGTGTATGTAGATGAAGAACCAGGAGATATTGCTAAATCTGGAGAATTGAGCAATTCAACATCCCAACCTGTGACTTCAGTAAAATCAATTTGTGGCCTGAATATGTCTATCCTACTTGCATTGTTCCATATTCTAAATGATACATCGCGAGATTGCCCTGCATCAATGAAACCATCGTCTTGACCCATCATTTCTACTGAAATTTCAGAATCACTAATCATCGCAGCAGATACCTCAATTGCTTCCACATCAGCTCTACGGGAATCATTTGTACTCGTTGCAGTAAGCCAGACCTCTGCAGTTACATCCGGCTCAACACCCTCAGGGACAGTTGCAGTCATCCAAATATCAACCGGAGTGTCTACTCTAACTAGTACATTTGTTGATTGATTCCAAGCTAGTGACATGCTCCATCCTGTTGGTATATTCTTATCTTCTAATGATATTGAAAATACATCAGTTGCATCTCCGATATTTTGTAGTTCAATAGCGAAATTACAACTTGAACCAGGGCTGCACCTAGGTGTAATGTCTGGCACAATGATGTCAGGCAATCTATCTGGCAATACCTTCACAACAGTCTCTACTCCATGTTCTACATCTGGATATAAATTCGAAGATATGTTTACTGTAACTGGTAAATTACCCTGAGTCGCATTACTATCCACCAATACTCGCAAATCAAACACCCTAGATTCTCCTGGTAGTAAATCCAGACCTGATGAACCAATGCTTGCTCCGTTAGGATTAGCGAAATAGTGAGACCAACCATTTGGGATTCCACTTGCAACAGGTGTGTACCTTCCAGAGATATTTCCTGAATTGGTAACTTCAAGACGTGTTGTTGACCAATCTCCTGGTAAGCCACCCAATGCATTTACCCCTGCCAAGTTAACTTGATACTCGCCTTTCTTTGCTGCTTGATCGTAAATTATTACCAAGTCATCTATCCAATATCCGATGTCATTAGTTACAGCATCCGATGTGAATATGAATCTAAGTTGGGTCGTTGAGTGAAAATGTGAATTGTCAACTGGAATTAATGGCGAATTCTTACCATTATATGAAGCCGAGAATGTTTGCCAGTTTATTCCATCCTGCAAATTATTGTCGACAATATTTGCCATTGTGAATGTTTCATCCCAGTTACCAGCATCATCCTTGATGTATCCTTTCATTTGGTCCCCGGCTCCCGCACCTCCTGTGTAGAAGAAAGAATACCCAATTGCTGAATTATGCCCGCTTACGTCATCGGCTACATTGAATGTAGGGCTTGTTAAAGTTGATATTTGCGAGTTTGAATAAGTTGAAAATTGTCCGTTACCCACATGGAATGAATTTGATTGAGAAATAAAAGCATCTGAATTAACAGTCCATTCTCCTGAAGTTGTCCATTGTGACATATCTATGCAATTATCGTACAGGTAGGCCACTGTCAGGTGTCGTGTTTGTTGGTTATTTGTTACGTCATCATCACCATTAGTGTTTGAAACCGTTATCTGTAAAGTATGATTTCCGGCATAATTAGGAGTCCACAAAACATCAATCGAAGCGGATGAGGTTCCTGCAATCGGACTAAGCGTCCTAGATTCGTTAAGAAGTTCAAATCTCGCGTATTCATTGTGTAGCACCAATAACTCAATGTCTACAAATCCAGACTGCGCTGTCCCCAAATTTTCAATCACTACATTGATGTTCATTTCAACATTAACTACACCATCTGTAACGTAGAGATTTTCTGGCTTATTGAACTCTGGAATCGGGTAATTTGAAGAGAACATTTTGTAAAGTGAATTATTTACTGAATCGGGGTACGTAATGGAAATATCTGTTACGTCCAAGTCGATATTAACCGCCCTGCCAGACGTAGCTACAACCATCGGAGAAACCGATGGTATGAGTAGCGCGATGAGTACTATTGGGATGATAGGTCGCATGGGCCTCGGCTTACGACAATGTTGCAAGCAATATGACACCTTCGCTCAAACTATTCTTCTTCAAGAGCACCTTTTGCTGCTTCAAGTTTCAAATCTAGTTTCCTTTGTTTCGCTCTTGCGGCGAAGTAAACTGTGAATGAGGGAACTAAAACCATGCTAAAACAGCCGATAACTGCGGCCAACGCCCACATAAATTCAGTTGCAGCATCAACTTCGAATTGGTTGATTTCAGAAAGTTCTTCATTTACCTGTGTCAACATTACTGTTGGATTTACAGTACGACTACCATTTTCCTTGACAGTTATCCTAAAGTTTGTTGGCTCGAAAGTAGTATTGATTAAATCACTCGCCTTTTGTTTCGCTTCTTCTTTTGAATCGGCGTATACAGTTCCGGTTCCACGCAGTGCAGGGTCTGGATCTGTAAGGGAATAGATTTCTGCTGTACCATCGGTAGAGTTGGCCAAATGTTCATTTCGTTTCAAACAGGAATCTGTACACGAAAACTCTCTTGCATCGGGGTCTCCCAAATCAGGGTGGCTGTAGATTCCAGCAGCATTTGAAATAGATATAACCGCACTTGTTGATAGTGAACTAGCGGAAAGGTTGACCCAAGTTAGGTTCACACCGTTAAGTTCGATATCCCATGTCCAGGTTGTGGAATCTGAAACATCATCGTAGTACCTCTCCGGCTCTCCTAATTCTAACTCGACTTCTTCAGAATTAGATTTGTAGATATAATATTCAGTGCTAATTGTGGCTCCATATACAGCGTATGCAAGTAAAAATATGAGAGTTACTCCCATGCCAATCAGGGTCCGCAACAAGTTTGGATTTTGGGCCAATGCCTTGCGCATGATTGAGGCCAAATGTGAGTACTTCATGAACCCTGCGAAACTAGGCCCGCAGTCCCCTCTCTGTAAGCGTCCAAAACACTACTCGGACAGTTCCTTTCATATAGGGGAGTTTGGTCGGCAAGTTGCTTGGTGCTACGATGACGACGTTCTATGATGTCCCTGCTGACCTATTGAACCCAGCTCTTGCTGATAGACTATCCGATATTGATGGTATTTCACGCCCTCAGTGGGCTGATTACGTAAAAACCGGTATTCATCGTGAACGCCCTCCTTCTCAAGAAAACTGGTGGGAGTTGCGTTGCGCTGCCATACTACGCAAGGTTGGCCGAGAGGGTCCAATTGGAGTAAATTCCCTCGCTCAAGCCTATGGTGGAAAGAAAGACAATGGTTCAAATCCACACACACCGGCTATGGGTAGCCGTCACATTATTCGCACAGCACTTCAACAACTTGGAGATGCTGGATTAATCGAGATGAAGGAAACCAGAACTGTTCAGTCAGTTGATGGTGACCAAAAACTGTATGCTGGAAGAGCAATCACTTCAGAAGGCCAAAAGGTCCTAAACGAAGTTGCTCACTCAGTACGTGGTAAGGCTGAGGAAGCATATCCTGGTCTGGCAAAGTACTGATTCAACGGAAGTGAAAGGACGTGACTACAATGGCTTCCACTGCTGATGATGAACTGGCAAACCTACGTGCACAGCGTATGGCCCAGATTCAAACTCAGTTAGAGGAACAGGCTGCAGCCCAAGCCGATGCTGAAATCGAACAACAAACACAAGCTGCAGCAATTGCTGAACTTGATAGTTCAATGAAGACTATTCTTACTCCAGAGGCCCGCTCAAGATTAGCTAGCCTAAACTTGGTCAACCAAGAATTGACCACCAGGGTGAAAACTCATCTTGCAACACTTGCAGGTGATAACAGAATTGCAACCCCTGTGAACGATCAACAACTCAAGCGAATCCTCGCTGGCCTTTCCGAAGGACGCAGAGAGACTAGCATACGTAGAATCTGAGGTGAAAATATGTCACGCAACAAGCCGGCCGCAAAGAAAATCCGCCTATTGAAGGCTGGAAAGCAAAACCGACGTGTACCTGTCTGGGTCATGATGAAGACAGCGCGAAATACCGTATCGCACCCAAAGCGCCACCACTGGAGGCGCAGTAAATTACAGAGGTGATTATGAATGGCACGTGGAGCAGTTAGCGAATTAGTAGTTCCTTTGAGGAACGCATGGAACATTACTCGATACAAGAGAGCACCTAGGGCTGTTCAAATTATCAAAAACGAAGTCGTCAAGCATCTGAAAGTTACAGAAGATGAAGAAGTCTGGATTGACCCTGCGGTCAATGAGAAGATTTGGGAACGTGGAATCGAGAATCCACCTCGCAAGATTCGTCTTCAAGTTACTCGTCACGACGAACCAGATATCCCTATCGAAGTCAAACTTATGGAGGAGTGAAAATGGGTAATATACGTCCAAGTTTTATCAAAATACGTGCAATTATTCTTTGTGAAGAACACGGTGAGAAATTCACTGACGACTTTGACCATAACAAGAAAATGGTTCAAGAATTAACTGATGTAGGCGGATCCAAGAAATTGCGCAATTGGATTGCTGGATACGTTACCAGGTACCGACAGCGCCGTACTGACTGAGGTTTCCTTGATGGCGATTAGAGTCGCCTGGGACAGAACTCCCGTTAGCATCCATGGCACTAAGGATGAATTGTTGATGTTAATTCAGCATCTACGTGATAACCATAGTTTTCGTAAGCATTCCATCGTTATGCCAGACCGTGAAAACGATGAGGAGGCTGTATTCTTCCTGTATGCTCCTTGTGACCCTCGCTGGATTGCGGAGGTCATGTAATGGGCGATAGGATGGATGTGCCGCTTCCAGTATCCAATTACCAATTGGACATTGTATTGGTGGGGATTAACCACCCTGGCAATTTAGGAGCGGTTTGTAGAGCAATGCTCAATCATGGATTCACTAACTTGTCTCTTGTTAGTCCAGAGTGTTCTGTCGATGACGAAGAGGCTCGAAATCGGGCTAAGCATTCTGGAAGGATTTTAGATTCTGCAGTAATTTATTCCTCACTCAAGGATGCGATTGCAGAGTCATCACTTGTTGTTGGAACTAGCGGGAAAAGAGAGGTGGGCTCTAAGATTCTCAAGAGACACTTCGTCTTACCATGGGAATTCGCTGACAAAATCAGAGATTTAGATGGAAAGGTTTCGTTAATTTTTGGTGAAGAAGGTAAGGGTCTATCTTCTGAAGATTTAGACATGTGCGATGTTTTGCTTACTTTACCAACCTGGGAAGGTTACCCAATCGCAAATCTCTCTCAGGCTGTTGGTCATTGCGTCTATGAACTCCATCGAGATCGAATATTGAACGGTGCCTCGATTAAAGGAGTAATCAAACAGCGAGGTTTGACTCCACAGTTGAGACAAATCTTGAAGCAATCTATTGAGGACTTTTCCAATTCCCTTGACACTGACATTAACGACTTAATTGCAGATGTCTATGACCGTGTAATAATGCGTGGTATTCCTTTGGATACGGAAGCTGAGCGAATGATTGGTTCACTAGTTCAAGCAACTACCGCCTTACAGAAAGTATCCGGCGATGAAAATTGGAAGAGAGAACGCAGAAAGCGCGTCACTCCCTCCAAGAAGCCCAAGACTTCGGAGTCTCCCTGACGTGCATTGCCACCAGTCTCAAATCATTACCGTATGCGGTTTTGATGTGTGGCGCTACCTGTTCAAATGCCCACTTAGCCAAGTTCTCGGCGGTTGGAATGAATGGAACCCTTACTATTCTGTGGTCAGGAGGTAGTTTCTCAAACAATTCCAGCAGTATAGTGTCCTTGTCATATACCACAAATGCATGGTCAATAATATCGTGTACATATTCATTCAATATTTTTGATACATCTGAGAAATCGATTAACATTCCTTCTTCAGATACTCCTCCGACATCGACAACATCTCCTTCGATTTCTGCTTCAAAGCGATACCTGTGCCCGTGCATGTGACGGCATTTGGATTTGTGGTTAGGAACTCTATGCCCAGTATCAGTTTCTACATATCTTCTAATTGTTGTAACCATCTTATTCACCTTTGAAATCTAAGCAGATTGAATTGATGCAGTACCTTGGACCACTGTATTCGTGGAATAGGTGGCCTAGGTGTGAATCACAATCTGTACATCGAACCTCAATTCTTACCATCCCGTGTGTTTCATCTTTTAGTTGAGTAATATTGGCTTGTTCAGCTTCGGAACTAAATGCAGGCCAACCGCAACCAGAATCGAATTTGTCTTCCGATGTGAACAACACCTTGTCGCATTCTGCGCAATGGTATTTCCCATTTTCATAATGCTTGTCATACTCTCCAGTAAATGGGCGCTCAGTTCCATTTTGCTTCATTACATGATATCGCAGTTGAGATTTGAGAGCACCCTCTAGAACTTCTTCCCAGGAAGTGACATATTCGACGGGGTCTCTTCTTCCAATTGCATGGAATGCGAGAATACGTTCTACATCAGCACCACTTGTACCGCTCGATCTTCCCTTATCATCAGGATTGTATGACGTATTCGTGTTTGCAAAAACAATATCAAAATCTAGTTTCAATTTTTTACAGGATAATAGTGAATCACGTAGTATTGTTTCCTTGTCTCCATCGATGTAAGGTAGGTGGAATGAAACCTTTTCACTGTCCCAGTTTCCTATTGCAAAAGACTCTCCAAGAGAGTCGTAGAATTCGGGTCTACAGTCTGGATAAATCGCATGGTCTCCTGAGTGCACGCCTAGAGCAATAACGACATCAGTATTTTCCTTAAGTGCAATAGATAGAGCATATCCATAAACAATCGATGCAAAAATTGCATTTCGATTTGGTACAACTGTAGCTTTCATTTGTTCTTCTTCATAATGCCCTTCTGGGATTTCTATGTCGTCACTAGTCAATGCTGAATGAAATATGCTCATTGCAGAAGACAGGTCCACGATTCTGTGTTCTACTTCGAAACCATTTTCCTCTAGATATTTGATGTTCGCACAGGCTCTTGTCAATTCGATATTGTGCTTTTGACCATATTCATATGATATACAACTAACTTTGTATCCATCAGAAAGTAGTCTCATAAGTAGTCCAGTGGAATCCATTCCCCCACTCAATGCCATTACTGCTCGCATCAGTCGACCCCCATCCATTTGTGTGTCTGCAAAGATAATCTCCAACCAGGTGTCGATTTCACAAGTCTCTCAACTTGTGCAAAATTACGTCCATTTTGTTCTACTGAATCATTTTCTAAGTAACAAGGCTGAATGAATTTGTGAGTAAAACCCTTTTTGAGTTCATCATACATTGTGAGGTCTTGTCCACAGTATACCACTTTCAATTCATCACCCTGCCTTTGTTTGATTGAAACATTTGGATAAACTTGGTCTTTTGGAGAAACACAAACCCAGTCGATTATTTCGGGAACTGGAATCGTACCATTGGTCTCAACTGATAGATTGATTCCGTGTACTTTCAACGCTGAACCAATTGTTTCTAAATCTTGTAAGCATGGTTCACCTCCAGTGAAAATAACCCTTTTACAATCGTAGGATAGGACTTCTTTGACGATATCCTCCAACTCCATTTCTTCAAATGTCAAGAAGTCAGTATCGCACCATTCACATCTCAGATTACAATTACCAAATCGTATGAACACATGCGGAACTCCAGCGTGAAATGCTTCACCCTGAACCGAATGGAAAATTTCGACTATTGGATAAGANGCCATTATATCACTTCAATTGGATAATGGTCCGCTTTGAATAAGTTGCATNAACTCAGTNCGTGCTTCATTAACTTCAAAGAATACACCTCGCATTGCACTGGTAGTCATAACAGCATTCTGTTTTGATACTCCTCTACACTGCATACATCCGTGAGCTGCTTCAATAATTACCGCTGCGCCCAGTGGCTTTAGATGGGTTTCCAAATCGTCAGCCACCCCTTTAGTAATACGTTCTTGATTCTGAAGTCTCCTTGCATGTAATTCTACAATACGGGCGAGTTTGCTAATTCCTACAATTCTCTCGGTTGGGATATATGCAACATGAGCACGCCCTTTGAAAGGCTGAAGGTGGTGTTCACAAGTTGAGTGAAATTCAATGTCGCGTAACAGCACAATTCCATCATAACCTTCTCCATTGAATGTTGAAGACAGAACTTCTTCTGCATCCATGCCATAACCTGCATAAATCTCATCAAAAGAATTGATTACTCTCTCTGGAGTTTTTTGTAAACCTTCTCTATCCGAAGAATCTTCAATATATTCAAGAATAACTTTCACAGCTTCCATTGCTTCTTTTTTTGTGCTCATTGTGATTCCTCCAACCGTCCGTGCCGTGCATCTATTGCATCTAATTGATCTAACAACTTTCTGCATGCTGTACGAATGGCATCTGCTACAGAGACAAACTTTCCGTCATCTCCAACATGATTCTTCATGTCTTCCAGCAATTGGGCTGGCATATCCAAACTGACCTTGGGCATGATTAATCGTCAAATGCATTGGATATAAGTATTCGTATAGTATTACTGCAGTAATACCTGAGTATTCTCAAGAGATGGATGCTACTAAGTCCTCTCGCTTGAATTGCCTTGCTGCGAACCATGCTGCTAATCCTGCATAGAATATACTTGAGAGCAGCCATACTACGATATGTTCAACGATTATTCTGTCCAGCAGTAATTCTCTTAATGCAAGCAGGATATTTACCAACGGGATTGCAAACCACCATGATTCAATTCCATCAAGGTTGATCACTTGGGTAAATAGTGCGGGGAATATAATGAATAAAATTGCAGGTCCTAGTAATGAGCCTGCCTCTTTCACACTATGAGCCTTCATAGCCAATGCCAACTCAAATGCTACTACCATTATTGCAAATATTACCACAGCGCTTAGCAGTAGCAAAATACTCGTCAGCGAGATTGTAGGCATTCCGATAATCGATGATGATGCTAAGAATGAAATCGCGAATAACAATCCACCGATTTGCATCGCAACTCCTGCACTAGTTATTGTTGCCACAGCCAACCATTTCCCTGCTAGCAATTGCATTCGTGAACACGGCAAGCATAGCAGTGCTTCAAGAGTCCCTCGCTCCCTTTCACCTGCTGTCATATCGATAGAAGGCTGTATTGCACTAGAAGCGGTCCAAATTGCGATGACCATTGGAATAAACATCGAGAGAACCAATCCTGCTTGCTCCCCTTTTGTAGCGGCATCAGCACTAGCAATGTCTCCATCCCAAGTAACCGGGTCTAGTGTTGCCTCAGGGTCTAGTCCCGCCTCGACTAACGTTCCATTTACTACATCACTTTCCCATGCTGAAATGTCCAGTAACATCCGGTTTCTAGCTTCGTTAGATGCTTCACTAGTCGATAGATAAAGTATTGAAAATCTCCATTCAGTACCGTTTTGGGCTAGTCTGAAAATAGCATCTACACCTGCGGTTCTCAACCGTTCGTCTTCATCTCCAGTGTCTGATAAATTGTTTAGTCCACTAGGGATTTCTTCGAATGTTAAGTTCAGACCCGATTCATTGAAAGCCATTTCCAAATCATCATTTATGTCGCCTTGCCAAATTACATCTAATTCCAATTCATCTAACTCAGCTGCTTCAGATTCTAGAAGTAATGGTAAAGCTATGAATAGTGCAGGGAAGATTAGGAGTGGTATTACGATTAGAGCGATTAGAGTCCTCCAATCTCTTACGAACTCGATTATTTCCTTCTTTGCGATAGTGGATATGAAGCGCCATGAATTATTCATCTTCGCCCACCTCCTTGATTTGCGGAGTGCTTCCTGTCAGGAACTTTCTCCACCATTTAGATAATCTGCCATCCTTAGAATTGTCTTCATTTCTAGGTCTAGCCTTGT